>CAJYJW010000313.1 GCA_913775025.1 uncultured Sphingomonas sp.
CCGGCTTGAACACGAAGGCGTCATGGCTGCTGCGCCCGTCGCCGCCTGCCTGGAATTCATGGGCGTTGGCCGATACGACGACGATCCGCAATGCGCGCGGGCATATCGCGCGCAACGCGTCGGCGACCGCCCAGCCGGTCAGGCCCGGCATGTGAATGTCGAGCAGCACCAGATCGGGCGCATGGCGCTCCGCCAGCGCGATCCCCTCCGCCCCGTTGGTGGCGGACAGGATATCGAAGCCCAGCGGACGCAACAGCGTTTCCACTACCGCAATCTGCGCGGGATCATCGTCGATCACCAGCAAGGTACGCCGTGGGCCGCGATAGCCGGCGACCTGTTCATAGGAGAGGGCGTTCCCCGGCGCCGCCAGCGGTTCCGGCAGCATCAGGCGCAGCTGGAAGAGACTGCCTCGCCCCGCCTCGCTTGCAGCCGTCACCTCCCCGCCGAGCAGGCGGGTGAGGGCGCGGGTGATCGCGAGGCCGAGGCCGATCCCGGGCTGCAACGCGGCATCGGGCGAATCGGCGCGCTCGAATGGTTCGAACACCCGCTCCAGATCCTGGGGGGCGATGCCGATGCCGGTATCGGCCACCTCGATCATCGCGGTCTGGCTGCGATAGGAGACGGTTACGGTCACGCCGCCCCGCGCGGTATATTTGACCGCGTTGGACAGCAGATTGATCAGGATCTGGCGCAGCCTTTTCTCATCGGTCCGCACGAAGGCCGGCAGATAGCCTCTCACCGCATAATCGAGCGTCAGCCCCTTGGCGGCGGCCTGCATCCGGAACATGTCGATCACATGATCGAGCAGGGCGGGCAGGCGAACCACCTCCTGCCGCAGCGTCAGCACGCCGCTTTCGATCCGCGAGATGTCGAGCAGCCCCTCGACCAGATTGGTCAGATGCTCTGCCGAGCGCCGGATCACGCTGCCCGCCTCGACCGGATCGACGCCGCCGCCCCGTTCGAGCAGCTGGGCATAGCCGTAGATCGCGTTCAGCGGCGACCGTATCTCGTGGCTGACGGCGACTAGGTAACGCGTCTTGGCGGCGTTGGCTGCTTCCGCGGCCTGACGGGCGCGATCGGGATCGTCGTGCATCGGGGCGGCTTGCGCTGCGGATGCGGACCCGCCTTCAGCCACGCTGATCGCAGGGCGCGGGCAATGGCAGCGGGCCACCCACGCTGACATATTTTGCTGCAACGCAAAAGAGGAAGGTCGCCTGCATTCCTTCGGCATATAACGTATTACCGGATTGATCAAACGTAATATCATGTGCATCATCGCGTCACAGGATCTCGGAAATCTTGGCGTTCGACGCAATCCGTGGGGGCAATATGGCTGGTTGGTTGACCAAGGCGCGCATCATTCTGGCGACCTCGCTGATAATCGCGACCACCTCCTGCAACGGCGGCGCACAAGAGCCGGCGGCCAAGCGCACGGACTTTTCGATCGGTTGGTCGATCTACGCCGGCTGGATGCCGTGGCCCTATGCGCAGCAGGCCGGCATCGTGAAGAAGTGGGCAGACAAGTACGGCGTCAAGATCAACTTCGTGCAGGTCAATGACTACGTCGAGTCGGTGAACCAGTATAACGCCGGCAAGCTGGACGGCGTGACGGTGACGAACATGGACGCGCTGACCATCCCCGCCGCCGGCGGCAAGGACACCAGCGCGATCATCATCGGCGACTATTCGAACGGCAACGACGGCATCGTCCTGAAGAACGCTGCCGGCCTGCGCGATATCAAGGGCCGCACCGTCTATCTCGTCGAATTGTCGGTATCGCATTATCTGCTGGCGCGCGGGCTATCCACGGTCGGCCTGTCGTTGAGCGATATCAAGACGGTGAACACGTCCGACGCGGATCTGGTCGGCGCGTTCGCCAACCCCGCCGCCACCGCCGCCGTAACGTGGAACCCCCAGCTTACCGAGATCGCGAAGCTGCCCGGCGCCAAGCTGGTGTTCGATTCGCATCAGGTGCCGGCCGAAATCCTCGATCTGCTCGCCGTCGATACCGCCACCCTCAAGGCGAACCCCAACCTCGGCAAGGCGCTGACCGGCATCTGGTACGAAACGATCGCCATTATGCAGCGGCAGGACGCGCAGGGGGCCGCCGCCCGCGCGGCGATGGCCAAGATGGCGGGCGCGAGCCCGGAAGCATTCGACGCGCAGCTCCGCACCACCCACCTGTACGGCACCCCGCAGGAGGCGGTGGCGGCCTATAAGGCACCGGCATTGTCCGCCACGATGGTGAAGGTGCGCGACTTCAGCTTCTCCAAGGGGCTGTTCGGGCAGGGCGCGCGCTCGGCCGATGCGGTGGGCATTGGTCTGCCCGGTGGCAAGACGCTGGGCGACCCCGCCAACGTAAAGCTGCGCTTCGATCCGACCTTCGCCGAGCAGGCGGCCGCCGGCAAGCTCTGAGGAGGCGGTCATGCGTTGGGTGAACGTCAGGCCCGGCCGGCGCAGCGCGATGGCGCTGGGGGCTATCCCGCTGCTGGCCGTACTCGCCGCCTATCTGCTTGCCTCGGCGATGCGGCACGCGGCCAACCCGTCCGACAAGTTGCTGCCGACGCCGGGCGCGATGGCGTCCGCGATGCAGGCCCTGATCGCGCAGGCCGATCCGATGAGCGGGCGGCTGCTGTTCTGGGCGGATACGGTCGCCAGCCTGGAACGGCTGGGCATCGGCTTGGGCATCTGTGCAGTCTCCACGTTGCTGGCGGGCATGGTGCTGGGCGTGCTGCCGGCGGCGCGGGCGACGCTGGGTGGCCTTGTCACCGCCGTGGCGGTGATCCCGCCGATCGCGCTGCTGCCGATCCTGTTCATCGTGTTCGGGCTGGGCGAGACCGCGAAGATCGCGCTGATCGTGATCGGCGTAACCCCCTTCCTGATTCGCGATCTGGCCGAACATGTCGCCCGCATCCCGGAGGAGCAGCTCGTCAAGGCGCAGACGCTTGGCGCATCGAGCTGGCAACTGGCGTTGCGCGTGGCGCTGCCACAGGCGCTGCCCCGGCTGGTCGCGGGGCTGCGCCTGTCGCTGGGGCCGGCGTGGGTCTATCTTATCTCGGCCGAGGCGATCGCATCGGACGTGGGGCTCGGCTACCGCATCTTCCTGGTCCGCCGCTACCTCGCGATGGACGTCATCATTCCGTACGTCGCGTGGATATCGCTGCTGGCGATCGTGATGGACGTGGCGCTCGCGCAGATCAGCCGCCGGGGATTCGCCTGGGCGCATGGGGCCAGCCGATGAGCGCGCTTCTCGCCTTCGACCGGGTGTGGCTGGAATATGGCGACAAGGTCGTACTCGAACGGGTCGACCTCGGCATCCGGGAGGGCAGCTTCGTGTCGATCGTCGGGCCGTCCGGCGCCGGCAAGAGCAGCTTCCTGCGCCTCGCGCTTGGGCAGGAGGCGCCGACGCGCGGGCGCATCCTGCTGGACGATCGGCCACTGGTAGCGGAATGCGGGCCGGATCGCGGCGTGGTGTTCCAGCGCTATTCGGTATTCCCGCACCTGACGGCGCTGCGCAACGTGATGTTCGCCGCCGAATGCGCCGGCGCGCGCTTCACCGCCCGGCTGTTCGGCCGCGCCCGCCGCGAAGCGATGGAGCGGGCGGCGGCGATGCTGGACGAGGTTGGGCTGGGCGATGCGCTCCACGTCTATCCTGCCCAGCTTTCCGGCGGGATGCAGCAGCGCCTCGCCATCGCGCAGGCGCTGATCGCGCGCCCCCGCGTGCTGCTGCTGGATGAGCCGTTCGGCGCGCTCGACCCCGGCATCCGGCAGGACATGCACCGGCTCATCCTCCGCTTGTGGCGCGAGCATGGGCTGACGATCCTGATGGTGACGCACGACATCGGCGAGGCGTTCAAGCTGGGCACCCGCCTGCTCGCCTTCGACAAGCGCCGCATCGATCCGCACGCGCCCCACCGCTTCGGCGCGACCGCCACCTACGACATCGCGCTCGACCGGAAGCCACCGGTGCTGCTCGAAAGCGATGCCCCTAGTATTACGATTGACATGATAGGTAATAACAATGAGGGGTGATCCGGTGAAAGACACATCGCCAACCAGCCTCGCGCGGCTGAGCATGAGCCTGCCCGCCGATCTCTTCCGCCAGCTCGACCAGATGGTCGAGGAAACCGGCCTGCCGTCCCGCTCGCAACTGATCGCGGAGCTGATCCGCAATGCGCTGGCCGATCATGGCGAGACGATGCGGCCGGACGACATGCTCGCCGGTACGATCACGCTCGTCTATCGGGGCGACATGGGCCGGGTGCGGCATCAGCTTGCCCAGACCCAGGCCGATTATCTGAAGGAGGTCATCTCCTCCCAGCACGTCTTCCTGGAGGACGATCAGTCGCTGGAGGTGCTGCTGGTGCAGGGGCCGGCGGCGCGATTGAGAACCCTCTGCGATGCGCTGCGCAAGGTGCGGGGGGTGCGGCAGCTCAAGCTTTTTACCACCACCGCGCTGCTGCCACCCCTGCACGAGCAGGATCATGCGACTGCCAGCACCGCCGGGGAAGCGGCATGAGCGCGCTTGCCGATCCGAACGCCGCGCGCGACCATGCCCGCGCGATGGCGGGAACCGTGGTGGAAGCGATGCCGCTGCTGCCACCGCGCGCGGACGATCTTCCGCACGACGTATCGCCGGACGACCTGTTGTGGGAGGAGACGATCGCGGCCGGCGGCTATGCCTCGCGACGGATCGCGCGGGGCACGCGGTTGCGGCTGATCGATCTGCGCGGCGATGCCTGCGCTTCGCTGCTGCTGTTCAACGCCGACATGCCGGCCGAGCGGCTGAACATCGCCGATACGGTGAAGGTGCAGTGGAACGCCTACCCCGCCGCCGGCAGCGTGCTGCTGTCGGATATGGGCCGCGCGCTCGCCAGCATCGAGGCGGACGACGCCGGCACCCATGATGCCTTCTGCGGCGCCTCCAACCGCGCCTCGAACGACCGGCGCTACGGCGACGGGCGCAATTCGGGCGATCACCCCAATGCGCGTGACCGGCTGCTGCTGGGGGCCGCCAAGCATGGCCTCGGCCGGCGGGACGTGCATCCGTGCCTCAACCTGTTCAAGGGCGTGCGGATCGCCGCCGATGGCGCGGTGGAGCCGCAGATCGGGCCGTTCACGCCCGGCCGCGCGGTGGTGCTGCGGGCGGAGATGGACCTGATCGTCGTCCTCGCCAACTGCCCGCATGTGCTGGACGACCGCGACTGGAGCGTGACGCCGCTGCGCGCCACCGCCTGGCGTGGCCCGATCGCTGGCACGGACGACCCCATCCGCAACGCGACGCCCGAGCGGCAGCGCGCCTTCCTCAACACCGAGGATCTGTACCGCCGATGACACCCGACACCATTGCGCCAGGTGATCCGCACCTCGCCGGCCTTGCCGGCCGCATCCTCCATGACGAGATCGTTCCCGCCCGCGCGCCATGGCGGCATCGGGTGAACGCGGGCGAAAGCCTGCGCATCGTCGATCTAGAGGGCAATCAGGCGGTCGATTTCCTCGCCTACGCCGCCGCCGACGATGCCGAGCGCTACAGCGCGCAGGATACGATCGCGGCCCAGGGAAACATCTTCCTGCGCGAAGGCGCGGTGCTGCTGTCGAACGAGGGGCGGCCGATGTTGACGATCACCGCCACCCCGGTCGACTATCACGACACGATCGGCGGCGCCTGCTCCTGCGAGTCGAACACGCTGCGCTACGGCCACCACACCAAGGCGCAGCATGCCTGCGTCGATAATTTCCTGGAGGCGAACCTGCACGATGGCCGCGCCAAGCGGGACATCGTGTCGAACGTCAACTTCTTCATGAACGTGCCGGTGGAGGCGGACGGCGCGCTCGGCATCGTCGACGGCATCTCCGCCCCCGGCCTCACGGTCGATCTGCGGGCCGAGATGGACGTGATCGTCGTCGTCTCCAACTGCCCGCAGATCAACAACCCCTGCAACGGCTTCAACCCGACGCGCGTCCGCATGGTGGTGACGGCATGAGCGTGACGACCGTCCTGATCGCCAATCGCGGCGCGATCGCCTGCCGCATCATCCGCACGCTGCGCCGGATGGGCATTCGCTCGGTCGCGGTGTTCTCCGATGCGGACGAAGCATCGCGGCATGTCGCCGAGGCCGATGTCGCGGTGCGGATCGGGCCGGGGCCGGCGGCGGAAAGCTATCTCGACGCCGATCGCATCCTGGCCGTGGCGAAGGAAACGGGCGCGGAGGCGATCCATCCCGGCTACGGCTTCCTTTCGGAAAACGCCGCCTTCGCGGAGGCCTGCGAGGCGGCGGGCATCGCCTTCATCGGCCCGACGCCGGACAACATCCGCGCCTTCGGCCTGAAGCACAGCGCGCGCGCGCTGGCGGAGGCGGAAGGCGTGCCGCTGGCCCCCGGCACCGGCCTGCTGGCGGATGCGGAGGCGGCGGTCGCGGCGGCCGCGCGCATCGGCTATCCGGTGATGCTGAAGGCGACCGCCGGCGGCGGCGGCATCGGCATGCGCGTGTGCGAAAACGAGGCGGCGGTACGCGAGGGCTATGCCGCGGTCGCGCGGCTGGGTGCCGGCAATTTCGGCGACGGCAGCCTCTTTCTCGAACGCTTCGTGCCGCGCGCGCGCCATGTCGAGGTGCAGATCCTCGGCGACACGCACGGCACCGTCGTCGATCTCTTCGAGCGCGACTGCTCGATCCAGCGCCGCAACCAGAAGGTCGTGGAGCGCGCGCCGGCCCCTTATC
>CAJYJW010000314.1 GCA_913775025.1 uncultured Sphingomonas sp.
GGCAGATCAGCATCGCGCCGATCCGCGCGGGGGCAAGGTTGAGCAGGTCGTCCAGCCGCGCGGCGGCCCAGCCGTACGCGCGCCAGCGCGGCTCGCGATGGCCGATCAGGCTATCGGCGGTGTTCACGCCCTTATACGCCCACAGCCCCGCCGGGCCGAGCAGCAGCAGCCAGAACAGGGGGGCCGCGATGCCGTCGCAAAAGCTTTCGGACAAGCTCTCGATCGCGGCGCGGGCGACCCCCGCCTCGTCCAGACCGGCGGTGTCACGGCCGACGATCATCGCCACGGCCGCGCGGGCGGCGGGCAGATCACCACGCTCCAGCGCCGCCGCCACGGGGCGGACGTGGTCGTCGAGGCTGCGCTGGGCGAGCCCGGGCATGGCGATCAGCGCGAGGCCGAGCCACGCCCATTCGCCCGTGAGACGGCGCACGGCCTCCCCCAGCAGCCACGCCCCGCCCCCGCCCGCGACCAGCACGAGCAGGATCGTGAGCACCCCAAGCGCCCGTCGGGCGGCGGCGGGCGACGCGGGGGCGTTCCAGCGCCGCTCGCACCAGCCAATCAGGCGGGCGAAGCCGCCGACCGGATGGCCGATCCGCGCATAGAGCCAGCCGGGCCAGCCGACCGCCGCCTCCAGCATCAGCGCGGCGAGGGCGAGGGCGATCGGCTCAGCGATGGCCCAGCGCCCGGTCCAGCCGATCGAGCGCCGCACCATCCGCCGGCAGGCCAAGCCGCAGCCAGCCGGGCGCATAGTCAAACGGCCGGGTGAGGATGCCCGCCCCCGCCATCCGCGCGAACAGCACCGCCGCGTCCGCGACCTCGATCAGGCGAAACAAAGGGCAAGCGCCGATGGGTTCGAGGCCGTGTACGCGCAGCAGATCGTCCAGCGCCGCCGCCTGCGTCGTCAGGCGCGCCTGCATCGCCATGATCCAACCGCTGTCGGCATAAGCGGCGGCGCCGATCGAAAGCGCCGTGGCGGAGACCGGCCAGTCGCCGATGAGCCCGGCCAGCTTCGCGACCCACCCAGCTGACCCGCAGGCGAACCCCAGCCGCACCCCCGCCAGCCCGAAGAACTTGCCGAACGATCGCAGCACCAGAATCGGTAAACGGCCGTCGATCAGCGGCAGCACGCTCGCCCCCGGCGTCGCGTCGGCGAAGGCCTCGTCCACCACCAGCAGGCCGCCCCGTGCCCCGATCCGTACCGACAAGTCAAGCAGGCGCTCCGGCGGGATCAGCCCCCCATCGGGGTTGTTCGGATTGGCGAGCAACAATGTGCCCCCCGCATCCGCTGCCGCCTCCAGCGCGTCCGCTGCGATGGCGGTCGCGCCCGGCAGCGCCGCCAGATGTGTGCGATAGCCGGGGCCAAGCAGATGATAGGGGCGCGGCAGGCCGAGGCAGGCAAGCAGCCGCAAGCCGATTTCACTACCCGGCAAGGCCGTGATCGCGGCATCCGCAATCCCGAACGCGCGCGCCGCCGTCGTCTCCAGCCGCGTCAGCCCGCTCGGGTCAGGCAGAGCGCGATGATCCACCGGCCCGACCGCGCCATCCCAAGCGAACGGGTTTATTCCGGTCGACAGGTCGATCCACGGACGCGGGGCGCGCGGGAAGGCGGCGGCGGCGGCGTCGAGGCGGCCGCCGTGGTACAGGAATGGGTGCAACGATCAGGCCTCGACGCGGGTCTCGTGCCGCTCCATCAGCGCAAGCAGACGCCGTAGGCAAGGGGAATGGCATGTTCGGAGCAGGAGATCGCACTCTGCTGGTGCTGGGCGGCGCGCGATCGGGCAAGAGCGCGCACGCGCAACGGCTGGCGGAGGCATGCGGCGGCGACCTCCGCTACATCGCCACCGCGCAGGCTTTCGATGGAGAGATGCAGGACAGGATCGCGCGCCATCGGCAGGATCGAGATGATCGCTGGCGCACGATCGAGGCCCCCGTCGATCTGGCGGGCGCGATCGCGGGCGCGGATGCGGCGGGGGTGGTGCTGCTGATCGATTGCCTGACGCTCTGGGCGTCGAACCTCTTACTGGCGGAGCTGGACGCGACGGCCGCCCTCGCCTCGCTGATCGACATGCTGCGGGAAACGCGGGGCCGGATCATCCTCGTATCGAACGAGGTGGGCCTTGGCATCGTGCCGGACAATGCGCTCGCCCGCCGCTTTCGCGACCTCGCCGGCACGATCAATCAGGCGGTGGCGGCGGCGGCGGATCGCGTCCATTTCATCGCCGCCGGCCTGCCGCTGGTGCTCAAATAGCGTCAGGCCTTCCTCAGCAGCGCCATGCGCAGGCACCGGCACACCACCTCGTCCCGCTGGTTGAGCAATTCGTGGCGGAAAGAGACGATGCCCGCGTTGGGGCGCGACCGGCTCTCCTTCAGCGCCACCACCTCGCTTTCGGCGCGCAGCGTATCGCCGATGAACACCGGTTTCGGCATCACCAGCCCGTCGTAGCCAAGATTGGCGATGAGCGTGCCGAGCGTCGTATCGCCGACCGACAGGCCGACCATCAGCGCGAAGGTAAAGGTGCCATTGACGAGGATGCGACCGAACTCGCTCTCCTTCGCCGCCTCCGCATCCAGATGCAGCGGCTGCGGATTATGCGTCATCACGGTGAACAGCAGATTGTCCGTCTCCGTCACGGTGCGGCGGATCTCATGGGCGAGCCGGTCGCCGATCGCCCACGCATCGAACGTACGACCGGCCATCAGCCTGCCTTCCCGATCCGCGCGAGCAGCCGGCCCTCCGGCACCTGCGCCCCGGCCTCCACCGACATCTCCTCGATCACGCCATCGAACGGGGCGATCAGCGCCTGCTCCATCTTCATCGCTTCCAGCACCAGCAGCGTTTGCCCGCGCGCGACCGCATCGCCCGGCGCTACATCGACCGAGACGATCCGCCCCGGCATGGGGGCGAGGATGGCGCCGTCCCCCGCCGCGCCGCCGCGCCCCGCGCGATCCGCCGTCGGCAGGCCGTAGGCCCACGCCTCGCCGCCGAGGAACAGCACCGTCCCGCCGTGCAGCCGCGCCGTCGCGGGGCGCGACGTGCCCGGCGCGAGCGTCACCATATGCGGGGCACCCGCCACGGTCACCGCGACACGATGCTCGGGCGCGGCATTGCTGCGAAAACCCGACAGCGCGACCCACGGGTCGCCGCTATCATCGGGCACCAGCGCCCGCGCCGCCGCCTGCAACACCGCCTCCGACGG
>CAJYJW010000315.1 GCA_913775025.1 uncultured Sphingomonas sp.
AATCATAGCCGTCCCAGTGGCTGATCTCGCTGGCGGCGCGATCCATGCGCGCGGCGACGACCTCCGCGCTGTCGGTGCCGCGCGAGGACAGGCGGCGGCCAAGCTCCTCGACCGATGGCGGCAGGATGAAGACGCGTACGGTGTCGCCGCCCGCCTGTTGGTGGAGCTGCTGGGCACCCTGCCAATCGATATCGAAGAGGACATCGCGTCCATCGTCGAGCATCCGGTCCACGGGCACGCGCGGCGTGCCGTAGCGATTGCCGAAGACATGTGCCCATTCAAGGAATTCGCCCGCCCGCTGCATCGTGCGAAAGCGTTCGAGATCGACGAAATGGTAATCCCGTCCATCCCGTTCGCCTTCCCGCATCGGGCGGGTCGTCGCCGAGATCGACATCTGCAGCGCCTCGTCCTGCGATAGCAGGCGGCGGGCTATGGTCGATTTGCCTGCGCCGGACGGGGAGGACAATACGAAGAGCAGGCCACGGCGGGGGAGGCTTTTGTGGGGCATGGGCTATTGGCCCCTGCCCCCCCGCGTCGTCAACCGCCGATCAGTAGCCGCGCTTCGCGAGACGGCGGCGATCGAGCATCTTCTTGGCGACGTAGCCGCCTGCGAGAACCATGCCGAGCGGGCCTGTCCGGCGCAGCGCCCCCGCCGCCGCCGCGCCCATGAACGCGCCCTTGACGCCGCCGCTGCCATCGCGACGATCCATCTCACGGCCGAGCAGGGCACCGATAATCTTGCCGATCATGTCACAAACCCCTTGACTATTGGAACAAGCCGAAAGCGCGGGAGATCAGGCAAAGGTTCCGGTCGTCATCACCCGATCATCGCCTCGGGCCGCACCAGCCGATCGAAGGCGGCGGCGTCGACCAGCCCCAGCGCCAAACCAGCCTCCCGCAGCGTCAGCCCCTCGGCATGGGCATGCTTGGCGATCTTCGCGGCGTAATCATAGCCGATCTCGGGCGCGAGCGCGGTCACCAGCATCAGCGACCTGTCGAGAAGCTGGGCGATGCGGTCGCGATCCGGCTCCATTCCGGCAATCGCGCGCGTGGCGAAACTTTCCATGGCGACGCTCAGGAGATCGATCGACCGCATTATCGCTGCCCCGATCAACGGCTTGAAGACGTTCAACTCCAGATGCCCCTGCATGCCCCCGACCGTGACGGCGGCGTGATTGCCGATGACCTGCGCGGCCACCATCGTCAGCATCTCGCACTGGGTGGGGTTGACCTTGCCGGGCATGATCGAGCTGCCGGGTTCATTCTCCGGCAGGCGTAATTCTCCCAGCCCGCAGCGTGGGCCGGAGCCGAGCAGGCGGATGTCGTTGGCGATCTTCGTCAGCGCCACCGCCAGCGTGTTGAGCGTCCCGGAGAAATGGACGAGCGCATCGTTCGCCGCCAGCGCCTCGAACTTGTTGGGCGCGGTTTCGAACGGCAGACCGGTATCGCGGGCGATCTCGGCGGCGATCGCCTCTGCGAAACCGGGGGGCGCGTTCAGGCCGGTGCCAACGGCGGTGCCGCCCTGCGCCAGCTTCGTCAGCCCCGCCATCATCGCAGGCTCGATGCGCCGGCGGCAGGCGTGAAGCTGGGCGAAGTAACCCGACATCTCCTGCCCGAATGTCAGCGGCGTCGCATCCTGCAGATGCGTCCGCCCGATCTTGACGATATCGGCCCACGCCTCCGCCTTGGCATGCAGCGCCCCGGCCAGGCGATCGAGCGCCGGGAGCAACCGCCGCGTCGCGGCAAGCGACGCCGCGATATGCAGCGCGGTCGGAAACGTATCGTTGGAGGATTGCGCCATGTTGACGTGATCGTTGGGATGCACGGGCGTCTTGCCGCCGCGTGTGCCGCTCAGCATCTCGTTGGCGCGACCCGCGATCACCTCGTTGACATTCATGTTCGATTGCGTGCCCGATCCGGTCTGCCAGATGACGAGCGGAAACTGGTCGTCATGGCGGCCATCCACGATCTCGCCCGCCGCCGCCTCGATCGCATCGGCCAGATCGGCCGGCAGCCCGTGCGCGCGGTTCACCCGTGCCGCCGCCCGTTTCACGATGGCGAGCGCATGGACGATGTCGATCGGCATCCGCTCCTGCGCGGCGAAGGGAAAATTCTCGATCGATCGCTGGGTCTGCGCGCCCCAATAGGCGTGCGCCGGCACCTCGATCGGGCCGACGCTGTCGGTTTCCTGCCGCATGGTCATGGCGTCTCCTGTTTCAGCATGAACGATCCGCGGGACGAATCGGTCGCAAGACGGTGATTCGGCCCGCCCTCGGCGTCTTGCTTTCTGGGGGCGGAAGCACCGCCATCAGCGATGCCCACCCGCCGATCGAGACATGTGGGGCGGATCGTCCCGGTGCAGTCACGGCCCGGCGTGTAAATCGGCCTATTCCGCCGATTTGCGCCACCTGCGGAGGGCTGCCGCATGTCTTCGAAATGCAACTTTACATGAGTGTTCGGGGTTCCTATATCGCTCGTCCGCTGCCCCATGGGACTTCCACCGCAAGGCAGCTTTTGTTGTCGTCTGCCGCAAGGCAATTGGAGGTCCCTTGAATTGCACAAGCATCATAGCGCGCTGGGGCTAGCCGCCCTTCCTTCGACCGCGACTATTGCGGCCGACATCGCCAAGCAGTGCCCGGTTCAGCCGGTCACCTTGCTTCGTCCGCACGCTGCGCGACGGGCCGCCCATTTCTTCGTCGAGAAGTTTCAGGGCAAGCCCTTGTATGCCGTGAAGGCGAATCCGTCGGTCGATCTGCTGCGGCTGTTGTGGGAAAGCGGGATCACGCATTATGACGTCGCCTCGATCGCCGAGGTGCGTCTGGTCGCGGCGACGTTGCCCGAGGCGACGCTGTGCTTCATGCACCCGGTGAAGGCTGAGGAAGCGATCGCCGAGGCCTATCGCGTGCATGGCGTGCGCACCTTCTCGCTCGATACCGTTGAGGAGCTGGAGAAGATCGTCCGCGCCACGAACGGCGCGACCGACCTTACGCTCTGCGTGCGGATGCGCGTTTCGTCCGATCATTCGAAGCTCAGCCTCGCCTCGAAGTTCGGCGTGGAAGCGCGGGATGCCAAGGACGTGCTGATGGCCACCCGCCAGGTGGCCGATGCGCTCGGCATCTGCTTCCATGTCGGTTCGCAGGCGATGAGCCCGCAGGCCTATGTGCAGGCGATGGGCCGCGTCCGCGCCGCCATCGTCGAGGCGGGCGTCACCGTCGACGTGATCGACGTGGGCGGCGGTTTCCCCTCCGTCTATCCCGGCATGGAACCGCCGCCGCTGGAGGCCTATTTCCGCGCGATCCACGACACGTTCGAGAGCCTGCCGATCAGCTATTCGGCCGAGCTCTGGTGCGAGCCGGGCCGTGCGCTGTGCGCCGAATATGCAAGTCTGCTGGTGCGTGTGGAGAAGCGCCGTGGCGACGAGCTGTACATCAATGACGGCGCCTATGGCGCGCTGTTCGATGCGGCGCACGTCGGCTGGCGTTTTCCCACCACGCTCCTCCGCCAGCCGGAGAGCGAGGTGCGGGACATGCCGTTCAGCTTCTACGGCCCGACATGCGACGATATGGATCATATGGCAGGCCCGTTCCTATTGCCGGGCGACACCAAGGCCGGCGACTATATCGAGATCGGAATGCTGGGCGCCTACGGGTGCGCGATGCGGACGGGCTTCAACGGCTTCACCGCCGCCGAGCCGGTGATCGTAGGGGATGAGCCGATGGCCAGCCTCTATACCGAGATCGCGCCGCAGGTAGCCGCGAACGTCATCACGCTGTAGCGTATCGCCGTCTTAACGGCGTCGTCCGGGCCGGCAGGGTCGGGCGACGCCGCGCTTTTCTGTATCCGGGAGCCCCCGCATGACCGACACGACCGCCATCAACGACACCCGCAAGGCGGAGCTGCTCTCCACTCAGGTCGAGCATATCGACATCCGCACCTTCGATGCGCGCCCGATCGTGGAGGCGATGGGCAAGATGAGCTTCACCAGCCGAGACCTTGCCCGCGCGACAGACATCTACAACCAGATGCTGGCCGATCGCGACTGCACGGTCTTTCTCGTGATCGCGGGCTCGACCTCGGCCGGCGGCTGCATGGACCTGTACGCCGAACTCGTCCGCTCCAACATGGTGGACGGCATCATCGCGACAGGCGCGTCGATCGTCGACATGGATTTCTTCGAGGGCCTCGGGCACAAGCATTATCAGGCGCTTGAGGTGCCGGACGACGATACGCTGCGCTCGCTGCTGATCGATCGCATCTACGACACCTATATCGACGAGGAAGATCTCCAGAACGTCGATCACACGATCGCCGAGATTGCCGACGGGCTGGAGCCGAAACCCTATTCGTCGCGCGCTTTCATTCGCGAGATGGGTAAGTATTTGGTCGAGCACGGCAAGAAGGAGAACAGCCTCGTCAAGCTCGCCTATGAGAATGACGTGCCGATCTTCTGCCCGGCGTTCGTCGATTCGTCGGCGGGCTTCGGCCTCGTCAAGCATCAGGTCGATGCGATGAAGGCGGGTCGTCCGTACATGGTGCTCGATGCCATCGCCGATTTCCGCGAACTGACCGACATCAAGATCAAGGCCGGCGTCACCGGTCTGCTGATGATCGGCGGCGGCGTGCCGAAGAACTTCGTACAGGATACGGTGGTCTGCGCCGAGATCCTCGGCCACGACGACGTGCAGGTCCACAAATATGCCGTGCAGATCACGGTGGCGGACGTGCGAGACGGCGCCTGCTCCTCCTCCACTCTGCAGGAGGCGGCGAGCTGGGGCAAGGTGAACACCGCGATCGAGCAGATGGTGTTCGCAGAGGCCGGGTCGGTGATGCCGCTCCTCGCCTCGGATGCGTGGCATCGCGGCCATCGCAAGGGGCAGGAGCCGCGCCGCTGGGCCAAGCTGTTCGACAGCGCGGCGGCAAATCAAGGCTGAGCCGCTTTTCGAAGACGCTATTCTGGAAGGGCGGCGTGCTTTCGCGCGCCGCCCTTTTCATATGCAGACAAAAGTCGCGACACAGAATGTCGCATCGTATCGGGCGAATAACGATTTGGCTTGCAACATCTCAAGCCTGCGTTTTGATGCCCCCGTCAAGATAAACGAGGGGGGAAATCATGATTCGTTTCATTACAGCCGCTGCCGTCTGTTGCGTAGCGCTTGCCGGATCGATCGCGTCTGCCGAGCCCTATACCGATTATACGCCCGAGAAGGGCGTCTGGAACGTGATGTCGGCCGAGGTCGATCCCAACCACATCGACGATTATCTGAAAGGTCTGCGCCGCACGCAGCAGATCGGCATGGATATCATGAAGAAGCGGGGCATGATTGATGCCTATCGCATCCGTATCCGCCAGGGCTACACCAAGGGCCAGCCGAACGTATTGATCGAGACGCACTACACCAGCGTGGCGATGCTAGCGCCGGACAAGGCGCGGGACATGGCCATCGAAAAGGAAATCTACGCTTCGTTGCCCAGAGCCGAGGCCGACAAGGCGGTCGCCTCCTACGAGACCTACCGCACGTTCCTCGACGATGCCTATTACGTCGAGGTGTCGCTCGCCCGGTAAGCGGCCCGGACGGCGGGCGCGCCCCGCCGTCCCCGGTTCCATGTCGCGGCGAACCGCAGTAGGGGCAGCGCATGGCCGCGCTGGACCTCTATCTCGCTGAAGCGATGGCGCGGATCGACGCGCGCCACGAACGCCGCACCCTGATCGCGACGGACGCGGCGGCGGACGGCAGGCTGACGCGCGGCCGGGCGATGCTCGCCGACTTTTCCAGCAACGACTATCTCGGCCTCGCCCGCCACCCCTTGCTTGCCGAACGCAGCGCGGATTGGGCGCGACGGCTGGGCGCAGGCAGCGGCGCCTCCCGCCTCGTCACCGGTACGCGCGATGCGCATCTGGCGGTGGAGGCCCGCATCGCGGCGTTCAAGGGCACGGAGGCGGCCCTGCTGTTCGCCTCCGGCTGGCAGTTGAACGCCGGCGTGCTGGCGGCGCTGCTGCGCGCCGCGCCCGAAACACTGCTGTTCACCGATCGCCTGATCCACGCGAGCCTGCATGCCGGCGCCGCCGGCCATCGCCAGATCCGCTTCCGCCATAACGATCTCGCCCACCTCGAAGCGCTGCTGGCGCGCCATGCCGATGCGCCGGGGCCGCGGCTGATCGTGACGGAGAGCGTGTTCAGCATGGACGGCGATCGGATCGATCTGCCGGCGATTGGCGCGCTTGCCCGCGCGCACGACGCGTTCGTCTATCTGGACGAGGCGCATGCCGCCGGGGTGCTCGGGCCGCGCGGGGCAGGATTATCGGCCGTCGCGCCGGGGGCGGCCGATCTGGTGATGGGCACGTTCAGCAAGGCCTTCGGTTGCTTCGGGGCCTATGTCGCAGGATCGCAGGCGCTGATCGACTATCTGGCGAATGCGTGCGGCGGCTTCATCTTCACCACCGCCCCGCCTCCGGCGATGCTGGGCGCGATCGAAGCGGCGCTCGATCTGGTGCCCGTTATGGAGGCGGCGCGCGCCCGTCTTGCCGGCCACGGCGATCACCTGCGGGCGCGGCTAGCGGCGGCTGGCATCGATACGGCGGGCAGCAGCACACAGATCGTGCCGGCGATCGTCGGCGGGGCGGAGGAGGCGCTGGCGCTTGCGGCGGGGCTGGCCGAGGACGGGCTGCTCGCCGCCGCCATCCGCCCGCCCACGGTGCCGCCCGGCACCAGCCGCCTGCGGCTCGCGCTGCGCGCCACGCATACCGCTGACGATATCGATCGGCTGGCCGACCGCATCATAGCCCGATGGCCACGATGACGACGCTGCTGCTGCTGCATGGCTGGGGTTTCGACGCCTCGTTGTGGAACGCCGTGCTGGCGGCGCTGCCCGGCGTGACGGCGATGCGGCTGGACCGCGGCTATTTCGACGAACCTGTAAGCGCGATACCGGCGGGGCCGATCATGGCGGTCGGCCATTCGTTCGGTGCGTTGCTGCTGGCGAAGGATCTGCCTGCCACCGTTCCGCTGATCGCGATCAACGGTTTCGATCGCTTCATGGGCGCGAATGCGGTGCCGCCTCGCCTCGTCGCCCGGATGCGCGCGCGGTTCGCCGATGCGCCGGAGGCCGTGCTGGCAGACTTTCGCACACGCATCGGGGCGCGCGTCGCCCCCCCGATCGCCGATGCGGCCGCCCTGTCGGACGACCTCGCGCTGCTGGCGGAGGCAAGTGCCCCCGCCAACGGCCGCCGGATCATGGCGCTCCACGGCGCGGACGATCCGCTGCTGCCGCCCGCCATGCGGGAGACCGTCTTTCCAGCGGCGGATCGGGAGATCGTGGCGGGGGCCGGCCACCTTCTCCCCCTCACCCACCCCGGCCTGTGCGCGGATCGGATCGCGGCATGGCTATAGGTGTGGCGCAAGCCTTCGATCGCGCCGCCGCGCGATACGAGGCATATGCGCCGGTGCAGCGGCGTGTCGCGGGGATGCTCGCGGATCGCATCGTATCGCAACCGTTGCCCCCCGCCCCCCGCGTGCTGGAACTGGGCTGCGGCACCGGTTTTCTCGGGCAGGCACTGCTGGATTGGCTCGTTCCGGGCGATTATCTGATGACTGATCTGGCCCCCGCCATGGTTCGGCAGGCCGAACAGCATTTCGCCGGCCGCGCGGGTATCCACTTCGCCACGATGGATGCCGCCGCCCCGCCCGATGGCGCGCGATATGATCTGATCTGCTCCAGCCTGGCGTTTCAATGGTTGCCTGATCTGGCGTCCGCCGTCCGTCGCCTGCGCGGACTGCTTCGGCCCGGTGGACGCCTGATGTTCACCACGTTGGCCTCGGGCAGTTTCGGCGAATGGATTGCGGCGCACGGGGGTCATCCCGCCGGCACGCCCGCCTATCCCGAGCCCGAGGCGCTGCGATCGATGGGTCTTGCCGTCACCCTCAATACGATCGTCGAACGGCATGGCAGCGCGCGGGCGTTCCTGCGGGCGGTCAAGGCGATCGGCGCTGGTACGCCCCGCCCCGGCCACCGCCCACTGAACCCGGCAACGCTGCGAACGGTGATGGCGCGGTTCGAGGATAATGGCGCGGTCGCCCGCTATGTCGTCGCGACCTGCAGCGCGGAGGCGGACGCATGAGGCCGATCATCATCACCGGCACCGATACCGATATCGGCAAGACCATATTCGCGGCCGCGCTGGCAGCGGCGCTGGGGGCGGCCTATTGGAAGCCGATCCAGTCCGGCCTGGCCGATGGCTGCGACGGCGACACCGCGCGGCGGCTGG
>CAJYJW010000316.1 GCA_913775025.1 uncultured Sphingomonas sp.
CGACTTGATCGACGCGCGACTGACCCGAACGGGCGAGGCCCTGCGCGACACCCCCTTTTGCATCGAGCGACGCGCCGTTGCGACCGAGGCACCGCTCGCCGCATCCGTCCGGTTTGAGGTCGTCAAGCCGCTCACCTTCACGGCGGGGCAGGAACTGGCTTTATTTGTCACCCATTCGAGGACAGGCGCGATAAAGCCGCACGTGCTGCCGCACATACGGGCGCTTGCCGCCGAGGGGATAGCGACGTTGCTGATCGTCGTCGCCGATCGCCCAGCCGATATTGCGGACGATATAGTGGAAACGGTCGCAGGCGCGATCGTGCGAGAGAACCGCGGTTACGATTTCGCCTGCTGGAGCCATGCGCTGCGCATTTACCCGCAAGCCTATGCCGCAAGCGTGCTCTATCTGCTCAACGACAGCGTCTATGGCCCGGCGGATGCCGATCGCTTCGCCCGGATGATCGCGCGCGTCCGCGTCAGCGAAGCCGATCTCGTCGGCCTGACGGAATCACATGAGCACCGCTGGCATGTGCAGAGCTATTTCCTGGCGCTCAAGCCCCGCCTGCTTTCGTGGATGCCGTTCCATGGCTTCATCGATGATGTGCGCATCCTCGATCGCAAGGATGACGTGATCCAGAGCTATGAGATCGCGCTTGCCCCGCTGATCGAACAAAGTGGCCTCAAGGTCGAGGTGCTGTTCCCGAACCATGCCGTCCGCAACCCGACCTTGTTTGGCTGGCGGGATCTGTTGGATGCGGGCTTTCCCTATGTGAAGCTGCTTTTGTTGCGCGGCGAGTTCCCGATGATCGATCTTGAAGGGTGGCGCGATGTCGTCGCCCGTCATGGCTTCGATACCGCGCTACTGGACGCTACGCTCGCGACCGGCACCGAGGGTTGGGCGCCAAGCTCGGGCCATGCGCTGCTGGCGCGGCCATGGCGGCGGCCCGGTCGGGAAGTCAGGCCGCTCAAGGTCGCATTCTTCGGGCCTTGGAATTACGACAATGGCCTGGGCGCCGCCTCGCGCGGGCTGATCGCCGCGATCCGACGGTGCGATGTCGAGATGAATCTCTACCCGATCGAAAAACCGTTCCACATCCACAAGGCGTTGACGCCCCCGGTGCCGGTCACCGATTTCGTCGGCCCGGCGGACATCGCTGTCGTGCACCTCAACCCGGACAGCTGGTTCCTGCTGACCGATGCGCAACGCGCGATGATCGCCGCAGCCGGCAAGAAGATCGGTCACTGGGTGTGGGAGATGGGCCATATTCCGCCCGCTTGGCGCCATGACTTTTCCTCGGTCGACCGGATATGGGCGCCCAGCGGCTATTGCGCGGACCTGTTCGCGAACGAAGGCGAAGCGCCTGTCGATATCGTTCCCTACACGGTGCCGCTGCCCGAAACGCATGTATCGGACGAACGGAAGACCCGGCTGCGCGCGACCCTTGGCGTCCCGGCGCGCAATCGCGTCATCCTCTATGCATTCGACGGTTCGAGCTACCTCATCCGCAAGAATCCGACCGCGCTCGTGCGCGCCTTTTCGTCGTCCGGCCTGGCGAAGGCCGGCTGGTCGCTCGTCCTGAAGACCAAGCACCTGTTCGACCGGCCGGCGGAGGGACGCGCACTGGAAACTCTGGTCGCGGGCACATCCGGCGTCGTGCTGATCAACGCCTCCATGTCGGCGGCGGACATGGCCGATCTTTCCGCCCTGTGCGATATCTACGCCTCGACCCACTGTTCGGAGGGTTTCGGCCTGACCATCGCGGAGGCGATGGCAGCCGGCAAACCCGTCGTCGCAACCGATTTCGGCGGCAGCACGCAGTTTCTCGATGCGAGCTGCGGCTATCCGGTGCGGGCCGATGCGTGGACGCTGGAAGACGATTTCGGTCATTATACGAAAGGCGGGCAGTGGGCCCGGATCGACGAGACGGCGCTCGCCGACGCGCTTCGCCAGGCGGCGCAGGCTATCGAGCGGGGCGATACCCGCATCGGGGAGGCGGCTCGCGCGCGCGTGGCGGACTCGCTGTCCTACGAGGCTATCGGCGCATTGATAGCGCGCAGCTTTCGCTCGGTGGTGGAGGATGAGCTGCCCGTGCATCACCCCTCCCCGCGTATCAAGGCGGATCTCTCATCCGGCGTACGCTTCGATCGGGTGGAGCTTGGCGCGCACCTGATCCCCGTCGCGCTCGCGAGCGACCTGACGCCGCCTGATCCCGCTACGCTACGCGATTTGCCGGACGACAGGGCGCACTGGATCGTCTTCGCCCCGCACGATGCCTATCTCGCCCCGTTGTTCGAGCGGATCGTTACCGAATTCGTCGAACGACGACCGGACGTGGACATCGCCTATGGCGACGATATCGCTTGTTTCGCGGCCCGTTCGGGGGACGAGCTGCGATTGAAGCCCGCCTTCGACGTGACGCTGCTGGCCGCGCAGGACTATATCGGCGCCCCGCTGATCGTGCGCGCATCCGCCTTCGCCCGGCTTGGCGGGTTCGATCGGCGGGCGGGTGCGGCGGGCCTAAGCGACCTGCTGTTTCGTGCGCATGCCTTGGGCATGTCGATCTGCCCGATCCAGCAGACGTTGCTGGGGTGGGACGGTTCGCGCCCGACGGTATCGCGTGAAACACGCCGCGCGATGCTTCGCCGCCTCCCCGCCTTCGCCGCCCATGACATTGTCGACGGACGCATGGAAGAGACGCTGGAAGTGCGTCGGCGGTTCGACGGGGCGGATATTCCGGCCGTCACGATCGTCATACCGACCCGCCGTAGCCCCCTGCCCACCGGTGACGGCAGCTATATCGCCCGACTGCTGCAGCGGTTGGGTGATACGGATTGGCCAATGGATCGGTTACATGTCCTGGTCGGCGACGACGTGGAGGGCAATTCCGATTGGGCAACGGCATCGTATCCGTTCGGCTTCACCCGGTTGGCGACGCCCCGGGCGGCAGGCACGTCGTTCAACTATTCCGCCAAGATGAACCAGCTGTGGCGCGCGTCGCGCACCGAACATATGGTGCTGATGAACGATGATGTCCTGCCCGCCGGTCCAGGCTGGTTGAAGGCGCTGATGACCTTCGCGATGGATGAAAGCGTCGGCGGCGTCGGCGCTCGTCTGCTCTATGACAACGGCCGGCTGCAGCATGCCGGCATGGCGCCGCTGTTCGGCCTCGTCGCCCACCCGTGGCTCGGCGGTGCCGCCGGTGCGGCGGGATATCAGGGGTGGGCGCAGGTACAGCGCGAATGGTCGGCGGTCACGGGCGCGGTGTTTGCGACGCGTCGATCGATGCTGGAGCAGATCGACGGCTTCGAGGAGCGCTTCACGCTAGAGTATAATGACGTCGATCTCTGCCTGCGGATGCGCGCACTGGGCTACCGGATCGTCTTCACCCCCCATGCCGAGCTGACGCATTCCGAAAAAGCGTCGCGGGGGGAAGCACTGCCGCCCGGCGCGGATCTGGCGCTGTTTCGCGAGCGGTGGCGGCAATGGTTGCGGCAGGATCCGTCCTTCCATCCCGGCCTTCATGGGGATCGCCTTACCATCGAGCCGCGTCATGATCCGGAGGCTTGGTACGCCTGAGGGCCTATGATAGACGGGGCGGCATGGTGCATGCCCCGCTGCCCCGTGGGGATCGTATTGCGATATTCGCGGCGGTGGCGGGCTTTGGGCTGTTGATATTCGAGCGGATCTGGCTGGCGAGCGACGCGGCCTTTTTGACCGGGCTCGGCCTGCTGTTCGCCGCGGCCGCCCACTTCGCCATCGCCACGACCTGGATGCGCCGCGACGAGGGTTGAGTAGCAAAGCGGGCTTGGCCCCCCGCCCCCGGCTCTGATAGCGTGAGAGCGCGAGCGGGGGGCACAGGCATGAACAGCGACGAGACTTCGCGGACGACGGCACAGGCGCATGTCGCCCTTTATCACGTCAACACGCTGATCCTGGCGGCGCTGGTCGATCGCGGCGTGTTGCTGCCGGCGGAAGCCGCCGGCATCGTACGCGACGCCGCCCACACGCTGGATCCGATGGGTGAGGATACCGAGTTGTTGTCCCTGTGGCGGGATCGCTATGCGCAGGTTGCTGCCGAACTGGAGGCGGCACCCCCGGGCAAGCCGCTTCAGGACCGCAACTTTCCGTCCTATTCGCTGCAATGGGGTCGACAGTCGCGATAAGGCTCGTCCGCAATGCGCCAAACCGCCACTTGCACCGCCGCCTCCGGGCATGACCTTCGCACGACATCGCAACCCGGGACCACCTGCCGACGTTCATGCTTTCAACATCGGGCGCTATCCGTTCTCGCCCATATTCTCTGAGGAAAGATCGACGATGCCCATTAGCCCCACGCCCGGCATATCGCGGCGCGAAGTGCTCGCGACTGGTGTCGTATCGGTCGCCGCCGCAAGTGGCCCGGCTGTCGCACGCGGCGCCCCGCCCGCGCGGACCGCTGGCGCTGGCTCCGTGCCGATGATTGATACGACGCTGAAGGTGAACGGCCGAACCGAACGGCTATCAATGGATGCGCGCGTAACGCTGCTCGATGCGCTGCGCGAGCATCTCCATCTGACCGGCACGAAAAAAGGCTGCGATCACGGCCAGTGCGGCGCCTGCACGGTGCTGGTGGAGGGGAAGCGGATCAACAGCTGCCTCACCCTCGCCGCGATGCATGACGGGGATGAGATCACCACGATCGAGGGGCTTGGCCTTCCGGGCGATCTTCATCCGATGCAGGCGGCCTTCGTGGCTCACGACGGCTATCAGTGCGGCTATTGCACACCGGGGCAGATCTGCTCGGCGGTGGCCGTGCTGGATGAGATAAAGCGCGGCGTGCCCAGTCATGTCAGTGCCGATCTCGTTGCGAAACCACCGGCCTCGGCGGACGAGATACGGGAGAGGATGAGCGGCAACATCTGCCGTTGCGGCGCTTATTCCAATATCATCGATGCAATGATCGACGTGGCGGGAGCCAAGGCATGAAAGCCTTTACCTACGAACGCGCCAAGACCCCGGCGGCCGCGGCGGCGGCAGTCGTGGCGCATCCCGGCGCACGGTTCATCGCCGGGGGCACCAATCTGCTTGACCTGATGAAGCTGCAGATCGAGACGCCGCCCCATCTGGTGGATGTCAACCGCCTCGGCCTCGATACGATCGAGGAGACGAAGGAAGGCGGCCTGCGGATCGGCGCGCTCGTCCGCAACACCGATCTCGCGGCGGACGGGCGGGTGCGGCGGGACTATGCCGTCCTTTCGCGCGCCTTGGTATCCGGTGCATCCGGCCAGTTACGCAATAAGGCGACGACCGCAGGCAACCTGCTCCAGCGCACCCGTTGCCCCTATTTCTATGATACGACCAAGCCGTGCAACAAGCGCCAGCCCGGCTCCGGCTGCGCCGCGATCGGCGGATTCAATCGCAATCTTGCGATCATGGGGACGAGCGAGGCCTGTATCGCCACCCACCCGAGCGATATGGCGGTCGCGATGCGCGTCCTGGATGCACAGGTGGAAACCGTGCGCCCCGACGGCAGCGTCCGCGCCATACCCATCGCCGACTTCCATACACTAGCCGGCACGACGCCACATATCGAGACGACGCTTGCGCCCGGCGAACTGATCACCGCCGTGACCCTGCCCAAGCCGATCGGCGGACGGCACATCTATCGCAAGGTGCGGGATCGCGCTTCCTATGCCTTCGCGCTCATCTCGGTCGCGGCGGTCGTTCAACCGGACGGGCGCGGGCGCTATGCGCTGGGCGGCGTCGCGCATAAACCGTGGCGGGTCGAGGCGGCGGAGCAGCAAACCGGCGCGAAGGCTGTTGCTGCCGCGATACTGGCAGGCGCCCGCACGACACCCCAGAATGCGTTCAAACTGCCGCTGATCGAACGGACGATCACCGCAGTTCAGGCCGAAGCGAGGGCATAAGATGAAATTCGATACCCCCGCCACCAATAACCCGATCGACCGGCAGACGGTGATTGGCAAGGCAACCGACCGGATCGACGGACCGCGCAAGGTCAGCGGTCAGGCGCCTTACGCCTATGAGCGCCATGACGTGGTAGCCAATCAGGCCTATGGCGTGATCGTCGGCGCGGCCATCGCCAAGGGCCGCATCCGCTCGATCGATGCGGACGACGCCGAAGCGGCCCCCGGCGTGCTCGGCGTCGTGAGCTGGTCGAACGCCGGCACGCTGGGCAAGTCGGATTCGCATACCGCCAAGCTGCTCGCCGGGCCGGACGTGGAGCATTATGACCAGGCGGTAGCGATCGTCGTGGCCGAAACCTTCGAGCAGGCGCGTGCCGCGGCAAAGCTGCTGCGGGTGGATTATGCCCGCGCGCCGGGCAGCTTCGACCTGGAGGCCAGCAAGGGCAGTGCGAAAGCGCCGAAGCCGGACGATCCGCAGAAGGACAAGAATAATACGTCCGTCGGCGATTTTGCCGGGGCGTTCGCCCGCGCGCCCGTGAAGGTCGATCAGACGTTCACGACGCCAGACCAGAGCCATATGATGATGGAGCCGCATGCTACCATCGCCGCGTGGGAGGGTGACAAGCTAACCATCTGGACGTCGAACCAGATGATCGCCTGGGCCGTGCGGGATCTCGGCCAGACGCTGATGGTGCCGAAGGAGAATATCCGCGTCCTTTCGCCCTACGTTGGCGGTGGTTTCGGCTCCAAGCTGTGGGTGCGGTCCGATGCGGTGATGGCGGCGCTGGCCGCGCGGGCGGTGAAACGCCCGGTCAAGGTGGCGCTGGCCCGTCCGCAGATCATGAACAACACGACCCATCGCCCCGCCACGATCCAGCGCGTGCGCATCGGCGCGGGGCGTGACGGCAAGATCACCGCCATCGCGCATGAAAGCTGGTCAGGCGATCTTCCCGGCGGCGGCCCGGAGACGGCGACCGCGCAGACGCGCCTGCTCTATGCCGGCGCGAACCGGATGACGGCGACGCGGCTCGCCACGCTCGATCTGCCCGAAGGCAATGCGATGCGTGCGCCGGGCGAAGCGGTCGGCCTGCTCGCGCTTGAAGTGGCGATGGATGAGCTTGCCGAAACGTTGAAGATGGATCCGGTGCAGCTGCGCATCGTCAACGATACGCAGGTCGATCCCGAGAAGCCGCAGCGGCAATTCTCTCAGCGCAACCTCGTCGGCTGTCTGCGGGCCGGCGCGGATCGCTTCGGCTGGGCCAAGCGCAATCCCGTGCCCGGGCAGGTGCGTGACGGCCGTTGGCTTGTCGGCATGGGAATGGCGTGCGCCTTTCGCGAGAATATGAATCAGAAGTCCGCCGCCCGTGTCGGCATCGATGGCAAGGGCGTGGTGACGGTCGCCACGGACATGACCGACATCGGCACCGGCAGCTACACGATCATCGCGCAGACGGCGGCCGAGATGATGGGCGTGCCGCTGGACAAGGTGGTCGTGCTGCTCGGCGATTCATCCTTCCCGGCATCATCGGGATCGGGCGGTCAATGGGGCGGCAACAGTTCCACCGCCGGCGTGTATGCCGCCTGCATGAAGTTGCGCGAGGCGGTGGCGGCGAAGCTCGGCTTTAATTCCGCCGATGCCGTATTCGAGGGTGGCAAGGTGCGCTCAGGCAACCGCAGCGTCGCGCTGGCCGAAGCGGCGGGCCCTTCGGGCCTCTCCGCTGAGGATCGCATGGAATATGGCGATCTGGCGAAGACCTACGCGCAAGCCACTTTTGGCGCCCATTTCGTGGAAGTCGGAGTCGATGCGGCCACCGGCGAGGCGAGGATCCGCCGGATGAGTGGCGCCTTCGCCGCCGGGCGTATCCTCAACCCCAAATCCGCGCGTAGCCAGGTGATCGGCGCGATGACGATGGGGATTGGCGCCGCCTTGATGGAAGAGGCGGTGGTGGACAAGCGCTTCGGCTATTTCGTCAACCATGACATGGCCGAATATCATGTGCCGGTTCATGCCGACATTCCGCATCAGGACGTGCTGTTCCTGGACGAGGTGGACGACAAGACATCGCCGATGAAGGCGAAGGGCGTCGGCGAGCTTGGCATATGCGGCGCGGGCGCGGCGGTGGCGAACGCTATCTACAATGCGTGCGGCGTCCGCATCCGCGATTATCCGCTGACCCTGGACAAGATCATCGCCGGACTACCTGCGATGGTCTGATGACCGAAACGGCGCCGGACGGACTATGCGGCCGGCGTC
>CAJYJW010000317.1 GCA_913775025.1 uncultured Sphingomonas sp.
CCAGCCGCAGGAAGGAGGGGGCCCGCTCCCCCAGAGCCCGCTTCCATCGCGCGTGAAGCGCCGGGATCACCGGGAGAAAGGTGTCCCGCATGTAGGCGAGGGCCGTTTCGATCTCGTCCTGCACATACAGGCGCTCGCGCCGCAGCGGCCGTGTCTGCCACAGGAGAGCGATCTGGCGGCGGATCGAATCCTCGATCATCTCGCCATCGTCCGTCTCGTCCCGCCCCCGATCGCGCAGCTGCAACAGGCGCGCGATATGGTTGCGGTGATCGATCATGCTTTTCCGCCGCACCTCCGTCGGATGCGCGGTCAGCACCGGGACGATCAACGCCTGTTGCAACAGCGCCATCACATCGGCCCGACCGATGCCGGCCTTGCCAAGTCGCTCGACCGCGGAGGCGAGATCGGCCCCCGGTTCGGCGGCGACGCCCTGACGGTCTTCAGCCAGATTGGCCAGCATCGAGAACAGCATGAAGCCGCGCACGAACGCCAGCGTATCATCCAGCGTCAGCGCCCCCAGGCCGGTATCGATCGCATCCGCCTCCACAATGCCGCGATGGCGGTCGACCGATGTGGACCGAATATATTCGATTCGGCGGAACAGCGCCTCCCCGCCATAGGCACGGATCACGTCGCCGAGATGGCGGCCGAGAAAGCGGATATCGGGGTTTTGCGCGACGGGGCTCTGTCTCATTACTTTATGCTGCGCTGCGGCGGCCATTCACTCAAGCAATAATGTCGCGGGGCTAGCTGACCCTAGCGAGCGGCGCGATATCCCCGAGGATCATGCGCCGCTGAAGGGTAAGGCGGGTGATGGGGGGCGGATCGTTCTGAAATTGGGTTGGAGTCAGCCCGATGAACCGTTTGAAATCCCTGATGAAGTGGGATTGATCGAAGAAGGCGTCACCCACGGCATCCGACCAGTGGAGCGCGCTGGTGCCGATCAGCGATGCGGCGCGCAAAGTCCGATATTTCCGGGCGAGCAGCTTGGGTGGCGCGCCATAGATCCGTCTGGTCAGCCGCTCTACCTGACGCGGCGACACGCCAAGCGCCGCCACGAGGGCATCGACGTTAGGATTCGTGTCTCCGGTCAGCCAGTCGTCCGTGATTGCGGTCATCGCCAGCGGGGGCGGGGGGGATCGTGAAGCGATCGCCTGAAAACGCGCATCCGCGATAGCCACCATCGCCTCTGCGGTCGGGCAGGCGCGCAACCTTTCGAGCATGTCGTCAAGAAGACCATCGAATCGCCCGATCGCGCAACAGGCCGTATCCGCATGACGGCTCGCATCCTCCTGCACCAGGGCGGCCCAGCCGGCGGGATGCAGGCCTACCCCGAATACGGCAACCGGCCCCGCCACGTCGATCCTGGTCGCCGTCATGCTCGGACCGAGCAGACAGGCATCCGGGGTCTTCACCCGCAGGCTGCCTGCCAGTTCGTAGTGCCCATGACCGCTCAGCATGAATCTCAGCTGCCCGAGATCCGCGCGCATCACGTCGCGAACTTCAGGCGTATCGGCCCAAAAGTAATAATAGGATGAGATCAAAGCCCTGAGGTCAGACGCCGGCTCAAGATAGCCCAGCCCGATACTTGGCGCCGCGTCAGGCGATCTTGCCACCATTCCAGTTTCGCCCGCCCCGACTTGCCACCCCCAAGGTCAAACGGGGCGCTACACCAAAGCTTGACCAAAAAAAATGGCCCAGCCAGTCGCCTGGCCGGGCCTGAGTAAAAGGGTCCCCATTCGCATGGGGCTCCTTCGGGTCGCGGGGGCTAGATACGTCGGGGCATCATTAT
This sequence comes from uncultured Sphingomonas sp., assembly GCA_913775025.1. Taxonomy (GTDB): domain Bacteria; phylum Pseudomonadota; class Alphaproteobacteria; order Sphingomonadales; family Sphingomonadaceae; genus Alterirhizorhabdus. The sequence continues at coordinate 1,793 of CAJYJW010000317.1, forward strand.
GGCATTGGATGAAACCGACACGGGCTTAATTTGCCCTCGATTTGTCCGGCTTCGCGACGGTCCGTCGTGTCGGGGGTCGCCTAAGCGTCCCGGCTGCGCCATAGGCCCCGGATGAGTCTGTATAGCACACTCCGCCCCATCGTATTCGCGATCGATGCGGAGAAAGCGCATCGCGCCACCATCACCTCCCTTCGCCTGAGGCCCGGCGGTCGACGCCCGAAGGCGAGCCCGAGTCTCGCGACCCGCGTGGCCGGCCTCGATTTCCCGACGCCGATCGGTCTTGCCGCCGGTTTCGACAAGGACGCGCAGGTGCCGGATGCGATGCTGGATCTGGGGTTCGGTTTCGTCGAAGTCGGCACGCTCACGCCGCAGCCTCAGGCGGGCAACCCCCGCCCGCGCCTGTTTCGGCTCGCGGCGGACGAAGCGGTGATAAACCGCATGGGGTTCAACAACGGCGGCCAGGCCGCCGCTCTGGAGCGGCTGCTTCGCCGGCGGGGTCGGCCCGGCATCGTCGGCGTCAACATCGGCGCCAACAAGGATGCGGCGGACCGGATCGCGGATTATGCAACCGGCGTCACGGTGATGCGCGGCGTCGCAAGCTACCTCACGGTCAACATCAGCTCCCCCAACACGCCGGGCCTGCGTGCGCTGCAATCCCGGACAGCGCTGGACGAGCTGCTCTGCGCGGTCGTCGAGGCACGAGGGCGGCAGGGGCCGCCCATCTTCCTGAAGGTCGCGCCCGATCTGGAGGCCTCGGACATAGACGATATCGCCGAGGTTTCGCTGCGGCGAAGAATGGATGCGCTGATCGTCAGCAATACCACCATCTCCCGTCCGCCGCTCGCCTCGGCGGAAGCGGTGGAGGCGGGCGGGCTGTCCGGCGCGCCGCTGCACGATCTGGCGCTTCGCCGGTTGATCGATTTCCGCGCCGCCACCGCCGGCCACATTCCGCTGATCGCGGCGGGCGGGATCGCAACCGCGGATCAGGCCTATGCGCGCATCCTTGCCGGGGCCAGCCTGGTGCAGCTTTACAGCGCGCTGGTCTATCAGGGGCCGGGGCTCGCGCGGCGGCTCGCGGCGGATCTTGCGACCCTCCTAGAACGGGACGGTTTCGCGCACGTCGGCGACGCGGTCGGGCAAGGCTGATGGCTCCCGCCGGCGATGCGGGCTTGCCGCGCGTCGCCATGCGTCTATCGTCGCCCGCATGATGACGCGTCTCCTCTCCATTCTCTTTCTGCTATGCGTGCCGACGGTCGCGCTGGCGCAAGGCGGTGTCGTTTCCGCCGCCGATCCGCGTGCCGCGCAGGCGGGGCAGGCCATGCTGCGCGCAGGCGGCACCGCAACCGACGCGGCGCTCGCCATGCTCCTCGCCCTGACGGTGGTGGAACCGCAGTCCTCCGGGATCGGCGGTGGCGGCTTCCTCGTCCATAGCGACGCCGCCGGCCACAGCACCACCATCGACGGTCGCGAGACGGCCCCCGCCGCCGCCGATCCGAAGCGGTTTCTCGGCGCGGACGGCAAGCCCCTGCCGTTCATGCAGGCCTTCCCCGGCGGACGTTCTGTCGGCGTGCCGGGCAATGTGCGGTTGATGGCCGAGGCCCATGCCCGCTGGGGTCGCCTGCCGTGGGCCAAGCTTTTCGAGCCGGCGATTGCACTCGCCGATCAGGGGTTTTCGGTAACGCCCCGGCTTGCCGAGTCGATCGGTTCGGTCGATCGCCTGTGGGGGGATTTCCCGGCGATCACCGCCCTCTATCATCCGGGGGGCAAGCCGCCGGCGGCAGGCACACGCATGACCAACCCCGCGCTCGCGCGTTTGCTGCGGGCGATAGCGCAGGGTGGGCCGGACGCTTTCTACAAGGGGCCATCGGCGGCCGCGATCACGCAGGCGGTCGGTGCTTCCACCCGCGCCCCCGCCGCGCTGACGGCGGCCGATCTCGCCGGGTACGTCGCCAAGGAGCGGCCGTCGGTCTGCTTCGCGTATCGCACCTATCGCCTGTGCGGCATGGGGCCGCCATCGTCCGGCGGCACGACGGTGTTGCAGATCCTCGGGCTGCTCGAACGCTATGACATGAAGGCGCTCGGGCCGGATAATCCCCTGTCCTGGCATCTTATCGGCGAGGCTATGCAGCTGGCCTATGCGGATCGGGAGGCCTATCTCGGCGATCCCGATTTCGTCGATGTGCCGGTGCATGGTCTGCTCGACAAACGCTATATCGCCCATCGCGCCGCCCTGATCTCGAAGGATACAGCATTGCCGGTCTATGAGGCGGGCGTGCCGCCGGGGGCCGCCCCGCGTACCGCCGCCGCGCCGGGCGAGGTGTCCGGCACCACCCATTTTGTCGCGGTGGACGGGCAGGGGGAGGTCGTCACCATGACATCCACCGTAGAGGGGCCGTTCGGCAGCCAGATCGTGGCGAACGGCATGGTGCTGAACAACGAATTGACCGACTTCACCTTCGCGCCCGAGAAGAACGGCGCGCCGGTGGCCAACCGGGTGGAGGCAGGCAAGCGCCCACTCTCCTCGATGTCGCCGACGATCGTCTACGATGCGCGCGGGCAGGCGGTGCTGGCGTTGGGATCGGCGGGCGGCAAGCGCATTCCGATGCACGTGCTCAAGACGTTGGTGGGCGTGCTGGACTGGGATCTGCCGGTGGCGCAGGCGATCGCCCTGCCGAACATCTTCTTCGGCGGCAGCGCGTTGCTTGTGGAGCAGGGTACCAAGCTCGCCGCGATGCGCCCCGCGCTTGAGAAGCTCGGCCAGCCGGTGACGATCGCCGACCTGCCATCCAAGGTGAATGCGATCGAGCGGGTGACCGGCGGTTGGCGCGGCGCGGCCGATCCCCGCAGCGAGGGCGTGGCGCTCGACGAATAAGGCCGTCCCCTGTCGCGGGCGGACTGGCACGGAAAGGCGCGCCGATGCGTGAACTGGAGCACTTCCCTAATCTCGTCGCGATGTTCGCCACGCGCGTGGCGGAAAAAGGGGACGCGCCGTTTCTGTGGGCGAAGCGGGATGGCCGCTGGATCGCGATGAGCTGGGCGGAGGCGGGGCGGACGGTCGCGGCCATGGCGAAGGCGTTGCGGTCGATCGGCCTCGTTCCCGGCGATCGCGTGATGCTGGTATCGGAGAATCGGCCGGAATGGTGCATCGCCGATCTCGCCATCATGGCGGCGGGTTGCGTGACGGTGCCGACATACATCACGAATACCGAGCGCGATCACACCCATATATTGGAGAACAGCGGCGCGCGGGCGGTCATCGTTTCCACCGCGAAGCTGGCGCGCGCGCTGATGCCGGCGGTGCTGCGCTCCTCCGCCTGCAGCATCGTGATCGGAATCGAGCCGTTGCGCGCGGGGCAGGCGGGGTCCACCCGCGTGCATGACTGGCCGGCGCTGATTGCCGCGCACCCCTCCGACCTGGCCTCCTGCGCGCGGGCGGCGGATTTCGCGCGGGGCGATCTCGCCTGCATCATCTACACCAGCGGCACCGGCGGCGCACCGCGCGGCGTATGCCAGCATCATGGCGCGATCCTGCACAATGTCGCCGGCGCATCGGCGGTGATCGCCGAGGATTTCAGCTGGGGGGACGAGGTGTTCCTGAGCTTTCTGCCCGCGAGCCATGCCTATGAACATACCGGCGGCCAATATCTGCCGATCGGTCTTGGCGGGCAGATCTATTATGCGGAGGGCCTCGAAAAGCTGGCGTCGAATATCGAGGAGGTCCGCCCGACGATCATGGTGGTTGTGCCCCGCCTGTTCGAGGTGCTGCGCGCCCGCGTATTGAAGTCGATCGAGAAACAGGGGCGCGTGCCCCGCTATCTGCTTGCCGCCGCGCTTGCGATCGGCGGCCGCGCGGCGGCGGCGGGGCGCGTGCCCCTGCGCGACCGGCCGATGGATCTCGTCTTGTCCGCCACGCTGAGACGGCAGGTGGGAGCGAAGTTCGGCGGGCGGCTGAAGGCGATGGTGGCGGGCGGCGCGCCGCTCAACCCCGAGGTCGGTCTATTCTTCCAGTCGCTGGGCGTTACCCTGCTGCAGGGGTATGGCCAGACGGAGGCGGCACCGATCATCTCGTGCAACAGGCCGGGGGCGGGGATCCGCATGGACTCGGTCGGCCCGCCGCTCAAGGATACCGAGGTCGCGATCGCGGCGGATGGGGAGATCCTCGTGCGCGGCGAACTGGTCATGCATGGCTACTGGCGCAATCCGGAGGAGACCGCCCGTGTGCTGCAGGACGGATGGCTGCATACCGGCGACATCGGCCACGTCGATGAACGGGGCCGGGTGGTCATTACCGATCGCAAGAAGGATCTGATCGTCAACGACAAGGGCGATAACGTCGCCCCCCAGCGGGTCGAGGGCATGCTCACGCTGGAACCCGAGATTTTGCAGGCGATGGTGGCGGGGGACAGGCGGCCGCATCTCGTCGGGCTGATCGTGCCCGATCCGGAATGGGCGCGCGGCTGGGCGATGGCCGAGGGGCTGAGGCCGGATATGGAGACGTTGCGTGAGGAACCCCGCTTTCAGCGGGCGCTGATGGCTGCCGTCGATCGGGTCAACGCCAGCCTTTCGGTGATCGAGAAGGTCCGCAAGATCATGATCGCCGATGCGCCCTTCACGATCGAGAATGAGCAGCTCACCCCATCGATGAAGATCCGCCGTCACGTCATCCGCGCGACCTACGGCGAACGGCTCGACGCGCTCTACCGCAAGTAACGGCGATCAGCGCGTGTAAGGGGTGAACTCCCCCAGCGCGCAGGCGCCATAGTCGAACGGCGCGGGCCGCAGGTCGACTATGCGGACCAGATCCATACGGCACAGCCGCGTACCCGGCGTCACGGTCACCAGCGCGCGATTCGGCCTGATTACGGAGCATTTTCCGCCCTGTGGAAAATTGACCCACCAGCGGCGGCGGCTCTCCTTGTAGATGATCGCGGTATCATCGACGATCGTGCTCGATCGCCCCTGCGTCGCCAGGGAGATGCAGTCGCTTGGCGGGCCTGCAACGCGCCCGGACAAGGCCTTGGCAAGCGGTGGCGTGAGTGCCGGGGCCGCGACGGCGGCGTTCGAAACCACGATCGCGAGCAGGGCGGGCACAAGAGTAAGCCTATGCATATCGAAACCTCGTAGCATCGATATATCAACGCCCTGAACGGGGCCTTGGCCTCAACCCTTGAAGTTATCC
>CAJYJW010000318.1 GCA_913775025.1 uncultured Sphingomonas sp.
CGGACGAGCAACGCCGCCGGTGCGCCCTCGACGACGCTCATCAGGATGAGGTCGACCGCCACGGACGGGCGTTCGTACTGGCTGGCATCGTAGGCCATCAGGAACTCAGCTTCGCCCATACAGCACCCATATATGTAATCTGCGCTTTACTTATGTGCGTGTCGCATATATGTCAAGTGGTAGGAGCGGTGATGGAGCAGGAACGATGAGCAGGTTCGTGATCGTGGTGGACGCGCAGCGGGATTTCATGTTGCCCGATGGCGCGCTCTACGTAGTCGGCGCGGAGGCGCTGATCGCGCCGATGAACGAAATGCTGGCATCGCTCAGCCCGGCCGAGACGGCGGGCGTACTCCTGACCTTCGACACGCACGAGCCCGAACCCTATGCCCGCTCCGCCGAGGCCGGGCAGTTCCCGTTGCATTGCGTGCGGGACAGCGCAGGCTGGCAGACGGTGCTCGACGTCACCGCGATCGATCCGCAAATCCCGCTCTACACCCTTGAGAAGGGCGTGTTCGCAATGTGGGAGGAATCCGGCGTGACGATCCTCGACGCCCGTCGTTCGGAAGCCGCCTCCGTTCCGCGCGACCGCTTCTTCAACCGCTTGCGGGTGGAGGGCGTGGACGAGATCATGGTAATTGGCGTCGCAGCTGATTTCTGCGTTCGCTGGGCCGTCGACGGCCTCATCGAGCGCGACTTCCGGATCACAGTCCCGGCTGCCCTCACGCGGGGTATCGTTCGGCAGATCGACGCCGTCGCGGCAGAGGAATGGGCCACGGCGCGTGTCGCAATCGCCTGATCACGACCGGCAAGGATCAACTGTGCTGGGTTCGCGAGCGCAGGGTGGTAACGCCAACCATTTGGCGGCTGCACGCCATACGAGCTGAAAACAAAAGCTGAACGAACGTCGGAAGTTCGGAAGCCCGAAAGGCCTCATGAACGTCCGCCGCTGGATCGAGCCTGCCGCAATCGTCGGCTATAGGCTCGACCCATGATCGGTCATGCGGGGAAGTGGATGCCGCAAAGTTTGTTGCCGTCCGGGTCGCGAACATAGGCAAGTTCGATCGTGCCCAGGGAAGCTGTGCGGCGGGGGCCGGGGGGCGCCTCGATTGACGTACCGCCCGCAGCGACTGCTACATCGTGGAATTGCTTTACCTGCTCTGGCGAGTTGCACTGAAAGGCGACCGTGCTGCCGTTGGAGACGGTTGCCGGTTCATCATTGATGGGCTGCGTGACGATGAAGGCGGTTCCGGCCTCACCCCGGTAGATAAGGCGGGTGTGACCGCTGTCGGCGACGTTGAGCGAGGCCTCGGCAATTCCGAGCGCACCTAAGACGGTGTCGTAAAATCGCTTGGACCGCTCGATGTCGTTTGAACCTACCATCGTGTGAAACAGCATAAATCATCTCCTGCTTGGGTGGACCGCGATCGAACACACCTTCGACCTACGGGATAGCAGCGTCCACCGTTGGGTCACGCGTCGATTAGCAAACCTGTGCCATCGACAATCTTTGTGTCCTTCCGATGGGGTCGTTAAACCGACACCCACCGCTTTGATATCGTGAAGCGTGGCTGAGATGAACCAGCGGCAGAAACGCAGGCAAGAATGAGGGTCACGCATGTTGAACAGTCTTAGCCTGCCGATCTTGCTCGCGATCTTCGCTGCCTGTGCAGGTGTGATTTGGATCGCGGGGGTGAAGCTCGCTGACACGACTGACATCCTGTCCTCGCGGCTCCATCTCGGAAAGGCGTTGGGCGGCATCATCGTGCTGGCTGTAGCCACCAACCTGCCCGAGATCGCCATCACGGTCAGTGCGGCATTGGCTGGCAATTTGGGGGTGGCGGTCGGCAACATCCTCGGCGGCATCGCGATCCAGACGGTGGTGCTTGCGGCGATGGATATCGCCATGAAGGAACGTATGCCCCTGACCTATCGCGCCGCCAGCCTCACGCTGGTCGTTGAGGCGGTGTTGGTCGTGGCGGTCCTGATCGTGTCGATCATGGCGACGCAATTGCCGGGCACGCTGATCGCTGCTCGCCTGACCCCTGGAGCAGTATTGATCGCAATCCTGTGGGTGGTCGGCGTGTGGCTATCGAGTAAAGCCAGCAGGGGGCTGCCATGGCAAGATACGAGCGGCACCGCTCCTGACGGTCAAGATGAGCCCAAGGGTCATTCGCGGGCAAAGAAGGATGATGCGTCCGGCCGGAAGGGCGAGAGCACTCTCCGGGTCGCGTTGGTCTTCGGCGCGGCGGCGCTGGCGACGCTGGCGGCCGGCGTGCTTCTGGAACGGAGCGGCGATGCCATAGCCGACCAGATCGGGCTCAGCGGGGTTCTGTTCGGCGCGACGGTGCTTGCAGCGGCCACGTCGTTACCGGAACTTTCGACCGGCATCACGTCGGTGCGTATGAAGGATTATCAGCTCGCGGTCAGCGACATATTCGGTGGGAACGCCTTTCTTCCGGTTCTTTTCCTGTTGGCCGTCGTCATCTCGGGCAAGGCGGTGCTACCTGACGCGCAGGCAAGCGACATCTATCTCGCAGGCCTCGGCGTCCTGCTAACCTGCGTCTATGCCGCAGGCCTCATCTTTCGACCCAAGCGGCAGATCTGGCGGATGGGGATCGACTCCTTTACAGTTCTTGCCCTCTATGCTCTCGGGGTTGGCGGCCTGTTCGCGATCTCCTCGGGACACGGTGGCTAAGTCGGTTCCCCGATCGCACTTGAATAAGTGAAAGCCGGTTTCCAGGAACCGCAAGCATCATAGTTGACCGGTTGTCGAGCCGCTCGAGCTTCATATCCCAATTCAGGATTTGATGGTGACTTGCACATAGGCAGAGGCATTCCCGCAACCAGCAATCTCGACCACTCACTTATTAGCGGTGCAAGCGCTGTTTCCACCCGCAAACTCATTTCTCATGGATCAGGCGGACGGATTACGTGTCTGCTTACACCATTAATTTGCTGGCATCCAACTAGCGCCATAGCGATCCGCAGCTCCTCTTGGACTCGGCGAATTAAAGCCTCGACCCCCAACTGCCCTTCGCAGGCGAGCGCCATGACCCACGCCCGCCCTAACATCACAGCAGAGCGTCATCGGGATCCCGCAGGCAGCTGCGGCTTGCGCAGCCTGCACCTCGCCACGGGAGGCGGCCATGCCGGCCAGCCCGACCGAGCCAAGGATCAGCGGTAGCGCCAGTCGTTCCCCCAGCAGGTCGCATCCCGTCTCGACATTCGCCACGTCGCGTAAAACGCGCTGACGAAGCTCTATCCTGCGAAGCGCGGTAACATTGGCCTGAGCCGTCACTCCGTCGAATGCCGCACCGTCGAAATACTCGAACAGGAAATGCGGCAGGCGGCGGCGGGCGATGGATCGCACCATCTCAGGATCGAGAGACCGTGCCATCAGGCCGGTCGTGGCGCGCCTGTCGCGGCGAATACCGAGGCATCGACCTCCGCCCGTGTCGGATTACCACGGAGCGTGAGCCCGCCGTTCACTTGCAGGTTCTGGCCCGACATGAAGCAGTCGTCACGCGCCAGCCACACGACCGCGGCGGCGATGTCGGCGGACGTGCCGACGCGACCAAGTGGATAGCGCGCGGCGTATGCCTCCTTCACGCCCGGCGTGGCGACCGCGCCCGCGGTCATCGGCGTCTCGGTGAAGCCCGGCGAGATTGAGTTGGCGCGAATACCGCGCGGTCCGCCCACCAGCGCGAGACAGCGCATGACATGATCGAAGCCGGCCTTGGTGCCCATGTAGGCGGCATGATCGTCGAGCATGATGGTCGCGGTGGCGCTGCTTATCTGGATTAGCGATCCGCCGTTCCGCACCGCCGGCAGCAACGCCTGAAAGAACAGGAAGGGGCCGGTGAACTGGAGGTCGACGATGGCGCGAAGCTGCGCTTCGGTTACCTGCTCCAGCGGGCCGCGCAGGCCCCAGCCGGTGGCGTTGACTACGATGTCGACGCCGCCGCATTCCGCAACCAGCCTTTGCGCCAATGCGCGGGAGTCGTCGGCGCTCGTAATGTCGGCCGTCATCGCAAGGCCATCGATCTCGTCGGCTAACGCTGCCAGCGGCGCTGCGGTTCTGCCGGCCACCACCACGCGGCATCCTTCGTCCGCGAGCGCACGTGCGATCACTTGGCCCATGTTGCCGGCTCCGCCCGCGCCCATGACGAGCGCTACCTTGGAGCGAAGAAAACCCTCGCTCATGCCAGCATTCCTGGTTCGAGTTCCAACAGCAGCGGCTCATGACGGAGATAGCGGCGCAGATTGTTGATAAACAAACGATCGGTCCTTTCCCGAAGGCCGG
>CAJYJW010000319.1 GCA_913775025.1 uncultured Sphingomonas sp.
GGAAGAAGGCGGCGCTGCTGCCCTGACGATAGCCGTAGCTGCCGAATGCGTAGAATTCGATCGCATCGGTAATCGGCGTGCCCGCGTTGACGAACAGCTTCATGTCCTTCGTGTCGGCATCGCCATAGCGGTGGTTCAGCCGGTTGACGGTGAACTCCCGAGCATCCACCGCGCCGCCGACCAGATCATATTGCCGGCGGGGGTCGTAGCCGGTGCGGTTGGTCGGGTTGCGATCCTGCACCTCGGCCGAAACGTCGAGATAGCCTTCGGGGCCGATCGGCAGGCCCACCGTGCCGGCGACGGTCAGCGTCGCGCCATCCGATACGCGGCGATCCTTGCCATTGGTGGTGGTGTTGAACACCGGGTTGCCGGCGGTGCTTTCGGGCGCGAACGTCGGCTGGCCGTTGGCCCCCAGCGCAAGGCCGGTGAACCGCTCGATCCCGTCGATGCGGCTTTCGTAGCGCCCGTAGGTCACGGTCACCCGGCCGCTATAGTCCCGCGCGTTCGAGAGCTGGAAGTTGATGACGCCGGCGATCGCGTCCGATCCATATTGCGCGGCGGCGCCATCGCGCAGCACCTCGACGCGGGAGAGCGCGATCGACGGGATGAGGTTGATGTCGACCGCCGCCGCGCCGCGTCCGACCGATCCGTTGATGTTGAGCAGCGCCGTCGTGTGCCGGCGCTTGCCGTTCACCAGCACCAGCGTCTGATCGGGGGAGAGGCCGCGCAGCGTGGCGGGGCGGATCGTGTCGGTGCCGTCGGTGATCGATGGCTGCGGGAAATTGAAGCTGGGGACGAGGCTGTTCAGCAGCCGGTTCGTCTCGGTGTAACCGTTGGTGGAAAGCGCGGAGGCGGTGATGACGTCGACCGGCACCGGGCTGTCGGCGATGGTGCGGTCGGTGCGGCGGGTGCCGGTGACGATGATGGTATCGTTCGGCGAATCATTGCCCTCCGTATCCGCCACGCCCTGGGCGATCGCGGTTTCGCCGACGGTCTGTGCAAAGGCGGTCGCTGATGCGAAAGCGGTGAGTGATACAGATGCCACGAGGGCGGCCCTGACGAGCATATTTGATGTCTCCCTGATCGGCCCTGCCCCAGGGCCTTGACCGCAAAGGATCATCTGCGGGCGCGTACGGCCACCCCGGAAATAGCCCGAACCGGAGTTTGACCGCCGCTGTCGCTTTGTTACAACAGTATGAACACGACCTGTTGTTCACATGGCGCGGATTGACTCAGGGGGAAGCGTCGCATAACAGCGCCATCTTTCCCGCGCGGGGGCATGGCCGTGGTCATATCGCCTTGCGGGTCGTCTATCAGGAAGTGATGAGGGCCATGTTCGCTATCGTGCGCACGGGCGGCAAGCAGTATCGCGTTGCCGCCGGAGACAAGATCGTCGTCGAGAAGATCGCGGGTGACGCGGGCTCGACCGTGTCGCTGGGCGACGTGCTGTTCGCCGGCAACGGCGATGGCGCGCAGGATGTGGGTGGCCTCACCGTCTCGGCGGAGATCATCGCGCAGGCGAAGGGCGAGAAGGTCATCATCTTCAAGAAGCGCCGCCGCCACAACTATCGCCGCAAGAACGGCCATCGCCAGCAGCATACGATCCTGCGCATCACCGCGATCGGCGATCACAAGGCGGAACCCAAGCAGGCCCGGGCGGAAGCCCCGGCGGCCGCGGAAGCCTGAGGAGTAACGGACAATGGCACATAAGAAAGCAGGCGGTTCGTCGCGCAACGGCCGTGATTCGGCCGGTCGTCGCCTCGGCGTGAAGAAGTTCGGCGGCGAGGAAGTCGTCGGCGGCAACATCATTATCCGCCAGCGTGGCACCCGCGTCTATCCGGGCCGTAACGTCGGCATGGGCAAGGATCACACGCTGTTCGCGCTCGTCGATGGCCGCGTGGCGTTCCACGAAGGTAAGCTTGGCCGTAAATTCGTACGCGTCGATGCCGCCAATGATACGGCCGTACTCGAAGCGGCCGAATAACAGGCTGCCCGATTACCGGGTCGCCTGACGGGCGACCCTAAGGATCCGCTGCGACGGATCATGAGGGAGACGGGTCGCCCCGCCTCCCTTTTTGCTGTCTCCCTCACGCAGACCCGAGGCTGTCGCCATGCCGTAACCCGAATCGGGCAGGGCGTGGCCTCATAAGGAGACGGATGATGTTCGCACGCACCGCGCGGCTGATGCTGCGCCCCGCCTGGGAAGAGGATGCCCCCGCCCTCGCCCGCGCCATCGCGGACGAGGCGGTCGTGCGCAACCTCGCCCATGCGCCCTGGCCCTATGATCTTTCCGATGCGGAGGCGTTCGTTCGGGAGAGCGGACAGGGCGCGCTGCCGAACTTTCTGATCTTCACCCGCACGCGCGGCACACCACGGCTGGTCGGCGGCATCGGCCTCGCCCCGGCAGGCGCAGGGTCCGCCGAGTTGGGCTACTGGATCGCCCGCCCCTATTGGGGACTGGGCTTCGCCACCGAGGCGGGGCGCGCCGTCGTCGCACTGGCGCACGGTAGCCTGTTGATCGATCGGCTGGTGTCCGGCCACTTCCTCGACAATCCCGCCTCCGGCCATGTCCTGCGCAAGCTGGGCTTCACCGCCAGCGGCCAGATCACGATGCGGGCGGCGCGTGCGCGCGGCGCGCTGGTGCCGATGGCGGGCTATGCGCGCAGGGCGGAAGGCCCCGCCCCCGCCCTGCGCCTCGCCGCCTGACATCGCGGCCGGCAGACGGGTAGTAGCGCCTGCCCGTCGGCTAGGCCGCAAGCGGCAGGCGCGCCGCCGCATAATCGCTGTCGGCGATCGCGATCAGCGCGCGATCGTCATGCTTCCAGGGGTGGAAGCCGGGTAGGAAATAAGCACCCCACGCCCCCATGATCCGCCGCATCATGCCGGGCTGCGCGAAGGCGAACCACGCCATCCGCCCCCAGATGCGCGGCCCCGTCAGCCCATCCTGCGCGAGCAGATCGGCGATGCCGATGCTGCGATCGACGAGGAAGTTGCGCGTCACCAGCAGCATCACCTTCGCCTTCACCGACCAGCGCCGCCAGCGCGACCAGTTCCGTGTCGCATGCAGCCACGTATCGTAGGCGACGCCCTTATGCTCGATTTCCTCCACGGCATGCCAGCGCCACAGCCCGGCGGACTCCGCATCGGCCCGCGCCAGATGGCGTGGATCGGCCAGCAGCGCGTGCGCCAGGATGGCGGTGAAATGCTCCAGCGCCATCGTGACGGCGAGGGCCGCGATCGGCGGCTTCGCGCGCACGAATGCCAGCCGCCGCTCCACCGCCGCCTCCAGCCGCGTCGTGTCGTAGCCCGCCTCCGCCACCCGCCGGTTGAAGGCGACATGCTCGCGCGTGTGCAGCACCTCCTGCCGAGTGAAGGCGGCGATCTCCCGCGCCAGCCGGGGCGGCGTGTCTTCGCGATAGCGCCGTACGCTTTCCACGAAGAAAGCCTCGCCCTTGGGGAAGGTGGCGGACAGGGCATTGTAGAATGCGGTTGCCACCGGGTCCCCGCCGTTCCACCAGCGGGCCGTGCCCTTGTCGCGGCCGAAGCGGCGGTCACGCGGGCGGATTTCGAGGTCGGGGGGAGTGATGTCACGCATGATCGTCTCCATTCCATTGCCAGCTAGTCTCTACTGACACTCATGTCAATAAGCCGCACCCGCCTTTCCCCCGAGGCCAGCCGCGATGCCGCGCTTGAGGCGGCACGCATATTGCTGATCGAGGAGGGGCCGCAGGCGGTGACGCTGAAGGCCGTGGCCGAGCGGATCGGCCGCACGCATGGCAACCTGCTGCACCATTTCGGCTCCGCCGCCGGGCTCCAGAGGGCGCTGGCCGCGAGCATGGCCGAACGCATCACCGCCGGCATCGGCGAGGCGGTGCGTGCCGCCCGTGCAGGCGATGCCGATCCCCGGCTGATCGTGGACCTCACCTTCGACGCCTTCGGGCGGGAGGGCGGCGGCGCGCTCGCCTCCTGGGCGATCCTGACCGGGGATCGCGCCGCGCTGGACCCGATCGTGGAGGCGACGCACCGGCTGGTCGACCGGCTCGGCCCGCATGACGGGCGCGCGGTGGAGGGCATCACCCTGTCGCTGGTGCTGACGGCGCTGGGCGATGCGCTGATGGGCGCGGAGATGGCGCAGGCGCTGGGTCTGCCGCGCGATGCCGCCCGCGATATGGCGGCCGAACGCCTGCTCGCCTTTGCCGCCCCCAAGGATAACTAGCGCCGCCGGGGTGACGCGCGCCGTAAAAAAGCTATAGGACGCGCCCATGCATTTTCTCGATCAGGCGAAGATCTACGTCCGTTCGGGGACGGGGGGGCCGGGGGCCGTCTCGTTCCGGCGGGAGAAGTATATCGAATATGGCGGGCCGGATGGTGGCAACGGCGGCAAGGGCGGCGATATCGTGTTCGAGGCGGTGAGCGGCCTGAACACGCTGATCGACTTTCGCTACACGCAGCATTTCCGGGCCCCGCGCGGCAAGGGCGGCTCCGGCTCCAACCGGACGGGGGCGGGCGGCGAGGATCTCGTCATCAAGGTGCCGGTCGGCACGCAAGTCCTGTCCGAGGACAAGGAAACCGTGCTGCTCGATTTCACCCGACCCGGCCAGCGCGAGATATTCCTGCCCGGCGGCGACGGCGGGCGCGGCAACGCCAGCTACAAGACCTCCACCAACCGCGCGCCGCGCCAGCACGGCTCCGGTTGGCCGGAGCAGGAGGCATGGGTGTGGCTGCGGCTGAAGCTGCTGGCGGATGCCGGGCTGGTCGGCCTGCCGAACGCGGGCAAATCCACCTTCATCAACGCCGTCACCAACGCACAGGCCAAGGTGGGCGATTATCCGTTCACCACCGTACGCCCGCAGCTGGGCGTGGTGACGCGCCACGCCCGTGAGTTCGTGATCGCGGACATCCCCGGCCTGATCGAGGGCGCGGCGGACGGCGCCGGCATCGGCGATCGCTTCCTCGGACACATCGAGCGATGCCGCGTGCTCCTCCACCTCGTCGATGCGACGGGGGAGGATCCGGTCGAGGCCTATCACATCGTCAGCGAGGAGCTGGACGCCTATGGCGCGGGCCTCGTCGACAAGCCGCAGGTGCTGGCGCTCAACAAGGTGGATGCGCTGGAGCCGAAGGAGGTCGCGAAGCTGGCGAAGAAATTGGCCAAGGCGGCCGGCGGTGCGGAGGTGATGCTGCTCTCCGGCGCGGGCGGCACCGGCGTGGATGCGGTTCTCGACCGGCTGGTCGAGGCGATCGGCCCGGCGGAGGCGACCAGCGCCGAGGCGGCGGCATCGGCCGAGGCGGGCGGCGAGGTAAAGCCGTGGTCCCCCATCTGATCCGTTGACCTGAGAATGATTCGCATCGATAGGCCGCGCGGCAGGAGCGGACGGCCGGAAACCATGAGGGCATGATGAGCGACAGGACCGAAACCACGCAGGCGCTCGCCCCGTCCGCCGCGTTGACCGTGGAGCGGGTGCTGTCCGTGCGCCACTGGAACGAGCATCTGTTCAGCTTCACCATCACCCGGCCCGCCAGCTTTCGCTTCCGTTCCGGCGAGTTCGTGATGATCGGCCTGAACGGGGACCGCAAGCCGCTGCTGCGCGCCTATTCGGTGGCCAGCCCCTCCTGGGCGGAGGAGTTGGAGTTCCTCTCGATCAAGGTGGAGGACGGGCCGCTCACCTCCAAGCTGCAGAAGATCCGCGAGGGCGACGAGATCTACCTCGGCCGCAAGCCCACCGGCACGCTCGTCACGGATGCGCTGCTGCCCGGCAAGCGGCTGATCCTGCTGTCCACCGGCACCGGCCTTGCCCCCTTCCTCAGCCTGATCCGCGATCCCGACGTGTACGAGTTTTACGAGCAGGTGCTGGTGGTCCACTCGGTCCGCCGCGTCAGCGATCTCGCCTTCCGCGAGGAGCTGGAGGCCAAGCTGGCCGGCGATCCGCTGGTGGAGGATCAGGCCGCGGCCCAGCTGCACTACCTGCCGACCGTAACGCGCGAGCCCTTCCCCACCACCCGCCGCATCGGCGCGCTGATCGAGGACGGCTCGCTGTTCGCCGACCTGCAGGGCGAGGCGAAGCTGAACCCGGAGACGGACCGGGTGATGATGTGCGGCAGCATGGAGATGATCAAGGAACTGGCCGCCACCCTCGACGGCCTTGGCTTCGAGGAAGGATCGAACGCCAAGCCCGGCCACTATGTGATCGAACGCGCCTTCGTAGGCTAACGACGGGCGTTCGACCGGCCGCCCCGCCCCGTATAAAGGCTGCGCGATATGCCCGCGACCCGCTTCTCCCCCGCCGCCTGCCCGCGCCTCGTCGTCAAGATCGGGTCGGCGTTGCTGGTCGATCCGGCGGGGCAGGTGCGGCGGGAATGGCTGGCCGGCGTCGTCGCCGATATCGCCGCGCGCATCGCGCAGGGGCAGCGGGTCGCGG
>CAJYJW010000320.1 GCA_913775025.1 uncultured Sphingomonas sp.
TGGTGGGCTGCGGGCTCAGGCCTTCAGCAGCGATTGCAGTTCGCCGTTCTGGTACATCTCCATCATGATGTCCGAGCCGCCGACGAACTCGCCCTTCACATAAAGCTGCGGAATCGTCGGCCAATCCGAATAAGCCTTGATGCCCTGGCGGATCGCCTGATCCTGCAAGACATCGACAGTGGCATATTCCACACCCAGGTGGTCGAGGATCGATATCGCGCGGCTGGAAAAGCCGCACTGCGGAAACAGGGGCGTTCCCTTCATGAAAAGCAGCACATCGGCGGACTGCACTGCATTGGCGATACGGGCCTGCGCGTCGTTGATCTGATCGTCACTCATGCCAATATCCTCAAGCCGGTACGGCGGTTGTCAGTTGCAACGCGTGGAGCACGCCGCCCATGCGGCCGCCGAGCGCATCATAGACCAGCCGCTGCTGATTGACCCGCGACAGGCCACGAAACCGTTCGCTAACCACACGGGCGGAATAATGGTCGCCGTCACCGGCAAGATCGGTGATCTCGACCAGCGCATCCGGCAGGGCGGCGCGGATCATCGTCTCGATCTCATCGGCTGCCATCGGCATTATTTGATCTCCAGCAGCTGCCGCCGCGCCTCGACCGTCTGCTGATCGAGCGCGGACCGCACCCGGGTCTCATCGATATCGACCCCCGCCGACACCAGATCGCCAAGCAGCTTGCGGACGACATCCTCGTCTCCGGCTTCCTCGAAATCGGCCTGCACGACGGCCTTGGCATATGCGTCCGTTTCGGCTGCGGTCAGACCCATCAATTCGGCCGCCCAAGTGCCGACCAGGCGATTACGGCGGGCGGTAATGCGAAACGCCATATCCTGTTCGCGGGCGAATGCGGTTTCGAAGCCCTTCTCGCGCTCATCGAATGTGGTCATGCGTCGCCCCTTGATCGTTTCGTCGAAGATAGGATGCGTTACGGCGGCGCGCAACGCCGCGCATCATGCCGCCAGCCAGGGTCGCTCCGCGCCGGCCTGCGCCTCGTAGCGCGTGATGCGATCTTCCATCGCCAGCGTCAGGCCCACCTCGTCCAGCCCGCCGAGGAGGCAGTCGCGGCGGAACGGATCCATCGTGAATTCGAACCGGTCCTGGAACGGCGTCGTGACGGTGCAGGTCTCCAGATCCACCGTGATCGGATGATCCTTCGCTACCTCGAGCAGCCGATCCACCGCATCCTGCGGCAGAACGACGGGCACGATGCCGTTCTTCACGGCGTTGCCGGAAAAGATGTCCGAATAGCTCGGCGCGATCACTGCGGTGATACCCATGTCGATCATCGCCCACGCCGCATGTTCGCGGCTCGATCCGCAGCCGAAGTTGTCGCCCGCGATCAGGATCGGGGCGGCGGCATATTGCGGATCGTCGAAAAGGTTGCCCGGTTCCGCCCGGATCGTCTCGAACGCGCCCTTGCCCAAACCCGCCCGCGTGACCGTCTTGAGATAATGCGCGGGAATGATGACGTCGGTATCGACGTTCTTGCGGCCCAGCGGAATGGCCCGCCCCTCCACCTTGGCGATCGGGGTCATGCCGATGCTCCCATCAGGTCGCGCACGTCCGCCAGACGTCCGGTTACCGCCGCCGCCGCCGCCATCGCCGGCGAGACGAGATGGGTGCGCGCGCCCGGCCCCTGACGGCCCACGAAGTTGCGATTGCTGGTGGAGGCGCATCGCTGCCCCGGCGGAACCTTGTCAGGATTCATCGCCAGACACATCGAGCATCCCGGCTCCCGCCACTCGAACCCCGCCTCGATGAAGACCCGATCGAGCCCCTCGGCCTCCGCCTGCCGCTTGACCAGGCCGGAGCCGGGCACGACCAGCGCCTGCTTCACGTTATCCGCCACGCGACGGCCCCGCGCCACTTCGGCGGCGGCGCGCAGATCCTCGATGCGGCTGTTGGTGCAGCTACCGATGAAGATGTTGTCCACCGCCACCTCCTGCATGCGCGTGCCCGGCGTCAGCCCCATATAGGCGAGGGACTTGCGCGCCGCCTCCTGCTTGGAGGGATCGGCAAAGCTCATCGGATCGGGCACCGCGCCGGTGATCGGCACGACATCCTCGGGCGATGTGCCCCACGTCAGGCTCGGCGCGATGTCCGCCGCGTCGATCACGACGACCTTGTCGTAGGCGGCACCGGGATCGGTCGCGAGGCTCCGCCACCAGGCGACCGCCTTGTCCCATTCGTCTCCGGTCGGAGCCATCGGCCGACCTTTCAGATAGGCGAAGGTCGTATCGTCCGCCGCGATCAGGCCAGCGCGTGCACCGCCTTCGATCGACATGTTCGATACGGTCAGCCGCCCCTCGATGCTCATCTCGCGAAAGACGTTGCCGGTATATTCGATCACGTAGCCGGTGCCGCCGCCCGCGCCGATGCGGCCGATCACATGCAGGATCACGTCCTTGGGCGACACGCCGAAACCGAGCGTGCCCTCGACCCGCACCTCCATCGTCTTCGATTGCTGGAGCAGAAGCGTCTGCGTGGCCAGCACATGCTCCACCTCGGACGTGCCGATCCCGAAGGCAAGCGCCCCGACCCCGCCGTGGCAGGCGGTATGGCTGTCCCCGCACACGATCGTGGTGCCGGGCAGCGAGAAGCCCTGCTCCGGGCCCACGACATGCACGATGCCCTGTGCAGCGTCGGTCGCGCCGATATAGCGGATGCCGAACGCCGGCGCATTCGCCTCCAGCGCAGCAAGCTGCTGGGCCGATTCCGCATCCTCGATCGGCAGGCGATTGCCCGCCGCATCCTGCCGGGGGGTGGTGGGCAAATTATGATCGGGTACCGCCAGCGTAAGGTCCGGCCGCCGCACGGTGCGATTCGCCAGCCGAAGCGCTTCGAAAGCCTGCGGGCTGGTCACTTCATGGACAAGGTGCCGATCGATATAGATCAGGCAGGTGCCGTCATCGCGTCGATCGACGACGTGCGCGTCCCAGATCTTTTCATAGAGGGTGCGGGGCTTGATGCTCATGCGCGCCACTTAGGCCATGCGCGACGACATTCCTAGAGATAGGCGGCAGCGCCCGTCAGCAGCTCGATCCCGGCAGGCAGCTACCGCTGGTCATGCCGCGCAATGCGCCCTGCGCGCTCTGTGCGGCGGCGGCACGTTCGGCAGCGGTGGTGCAGACTTTCCGCTTCTGGACGAGGCTACCCGTCACGACCTCCGTCCGGCAGACCCGCGCCTCCTTATCCTCACCGTTTCGCTTCCTGTGGTTCAGCCGATCTTTCTGCGATGCCGGTGCCGGTACGACCGGCATAGTGGATGTCGCCGAGGCAGCCATATCAACCGAAGATGTTTGCCCCACCCCCTGCGATGCGAGCAGGAGGCCGCTGCCGACAGCAATTGAAAGAAATACCCGCATCTTCGCCCCAAAATATGATCCCACCTTCAGCCAGCCGCGGTATGATCACGCCGCAGCATCGAAAACGCCCCGCCCGCCGACATGAAGGGCGGGTCGGGGATCGTCGCACGACTTTCCTTGAGCATCAAAGACCAGCGGTTCGAGAGATCGGCGAAATAGATATCGTCCCGCTCGATGCGTCGGCGAATCACGGGGCGGGCGGGGTCCGCCGGCATCACGACGATATCGAACGGCAACCCGACCGAGAGATCCGAGCGGATGGTCGAGTCGAAGGACAGCAATCCCACCTTTACCGCCTCGTCGAGCGGTGATTCATAGTCCATCGCGCGATCCAGGATCGGCTTGCCATATTGCGTCGCGCCGATCTGAAGGAAGGGCGTGTCGGCGCAACATTCGATGAAGTTGCCGGCATCGTAGATCAGATAGAGCTTGATCGGCCCATCGCCGATCCGCCCGCCCAGCAACAACGAGATACCGGCCGCGACGCCCGCGCGCTGGAGACCGGGTTTCAGTTCGGCCCCCGCGATCCGCACCGCCTCCGCCACCAGTTGCGCGGCGCGGAACATCGTCGGCGCCTGTGCCAGCGTCCGCGGCGGATCGTCCATCATCAGCGCGGGCAGGCCCTCCTCCAGCAGGCCGAGGACATGCTGCGTGACGGAGAGGTTCCCCGCGCTCATGCACAGGATCAGCCGCGTGTCATCCTCCGCCAGCACGTGCATCTTGCGATAGACCGAGATGTTGTCGATCCCGGCGTTGGTGCGCGTGTCCGAGATCATGATGAGCCCGTCCCGCAGCGCGATGCCGACGCAATAGGTCATACCGCTCCCCCTCCGTTCGCCCGATGAACGGGCGCCTGGCTATTGCACCACCGTTTCCGAGGTGCCGACGCGGACCCCGACCTCAAGCTCTTCAAACCCACCCCCCGTTCTAGTGCCGGAGAAGGGCGCCGCGCCACGAAAATCAAGCGCCGCGGCAACTCGAACGTAGCGATCGTCCGGGCAGCGGCCGCAGCTGGGATCGAACCCGATCCAGCCGTAGTCGGCGACGTACAGTTCCGCCCAGGCATGTGTCGCCCCCTGCTCGGTGCCCCCCGGCCCTTGAGTGAGGCGATGGCCGGAGATGTAACGCGCCGGCAGACCGGCCGCGCGCGCGACCGAGATCAGCACATGCGCCACATCCTGGCAGACGCCATGCCCCTCGACGAGCGTCGAGGCGGCATCCCGCGCGCCATGCCGGCGCGCTTCATCGAAACGGATCGTGTCGGCCACCGCCTCGTTCAATCGATGCGCGAGCGAAAGCTGACTGCCCCCGCCGCCCTTCGCCCGTTCGGCCACGGCCACAAGCTCGGGCGTGGTGCGCGTGAACGGCGTGGTCTGAAGGAACAGCATCGGCGGCAACGGTTCCACCGCGCCGCTCATCATGCCGGCGCGGTCGTCCGTCAGCACCTCGCCGGTCACCGTCAGGCCGAGGCGATCGATCGGGCCATCGATGTAGAGCATGTGCGTTTCGTTGCCGAACCCGTCCTGCCCCCCGCGCAGCCGCGCGTTGCAATCCACGTCGATCCGCCAGTCGACGATGTTTTGCCCCTCGTTGCTCGTCGGCGTGAGCCGCAGCAGCTGGACGATCCGCGCCTGCGGCTCGCTGTAGCGGTAATCGGTGCGGTGATGGATGAAGAGGCGCATGACCGTCAGGCGAACCGGAATTGCTGGCTGATTGCCTGATCGATCCGCCCATTCTCGATGATGAAGGCGGAGAGATACTCATGCATGCCACCCGCGATCACGTTGCGAATGGTCGCGCGGTTCATCGCATTCTGGCGTTGCCGCGCCAGGCGATCCGCCTCGCCCTGCCGCCCGGTGCGTTTGCCGATCAGATTAAGCAGGTTGACCACCTCGTCGGTCGAAGCCGCAAGCGAGCGCGGCAGTTCGCGCCGCAGGATCAGCATCTCCGCCACCTGCGCGGGGCGTAGGCCGTCACGATACAGCAGGCGATAGGCGTTGACCGCCGATACGGTGTGGAGGATCGTCGTCCACTGATCGCGATCGATCACGCCGCCCACCATCTCGCCTTCGGGCAGCAGCAGGTGATATTTTACGTCGATCAGGCGCGCGGTATTATCCGCCCGCTCGATCGCGGCGCCGAGCATAAGGAACCAGCTGCCCTCGTTTCGCAACATCCGGTGAACGGCCCCCTCGAACCCGCGCGCCTCCGCCTTCAAAGTCTCTACGAGCGTTAGCGTCCCCGGCCCGCCGCTGACGAAAGAACGATCGCGCAAGCCAAGCCACGCGCGGTTGATCGCCTCCCACGCCTCGCGGCTGAGGGCCGTGCGGACCGCGCGCGCATTGCCGCGCGCCGCATCGAGGCAGGCGCGGATCGAGCTGGGGTTGCGGTGGTCAAGGGTGAGGTAGCGGCTGACGTTGGCGGGGCTGCGCTCCTCGCCCGACAAGGTGAAGGCATGATTGGCGGCGGTGACGAGGAGCGCGCTTTCCCACGCCCCCTCCCCCGCCGGCCTCGGCGAGAGCGAATCGAGCCGAATCGTCGCCTCGATCAGCCGCGCGGTGAATTCGGCCCGCTCGACGTAGCGACCGACCCAATAGAGCGAGGCGGCGGTGCGCGAGAGCATCAGCGCAGCCCCCCGCCCAGCGGCCGCATCGTCTGGCTCATGCCGGCCCCTAGCGATTGCGACATGCCGCCCATCGTCTGCCTCAGACCGCCCGGCCCCATCGACTGGCTGGGCGGGCCGGTCAGGATCATGCTGTCCTTGGTGCCGCCGCCCTGGCTGCTGTTGACCACCAACGACCCTTCGCGCAGCGCAACGCGGGTAAGCCCGCCCGGCACGATCTGCACCCCGTTGCCGCCCGACAGGATGAACGGGCGGAAATCGACATGGCGGGGCGCCACGCCGCTTTCGGTCAACGTCGGCACGGTGGACAGCGCGAGCGTCGGCTGCGCGATATAGCGGTGCGGCTCGGCGATCAGCGCGGCGCGGAACGCCTCGATCTCCGCCTTGCTAGCGGTCGGGCCGACAAGCATGCCGTAGCCACCCGACCCATCGACCAGCTTGACGACAAGCTTTTCAAGATTGTCGAGCGTGTAGCGCAGCGCCTGCGGTTCGCGACAGCGATAGGTCTCGACATTCGGAAGCTTCGCCTCGCTGCCCGAATAATAGCGCACGATCTCGGGCATATAGCTGTAGATCGCCTTGTCATCGGCGACCCCGGTGCCGGGCGCATTCACCAGCGTAACGTTGCCCGCCATATAGGCCGCGATCAGCCCCGGCACGCCGAGCACCGATTCCGGATTGAACACCAGCGGATCGATATAATCGTCGTCGATGCGGCGGTAGATCACGTCCACCCGGACCGGCCCCTCGATCGTCCGCATCCAGACGATATCGTCATCGACATGCAGATCGGCCGCCTCCACCAGCTCGACGCCCATCTGATCGGCGA
This sequence comes from uncultured Sphingomonas sp., assembly GCA_913775025.1. Taxonomy (GTDB): domain Bacteria; phylum Pseudomonadota; class Alphaproteobacteria; order Sphingomonadales; family Sphingomonadaceae; genus Alterirhizorhabdus. Next base: position 6,837 of record CAJYJW010000320.1, read on the forward strand.
GGAAGCTGTGCTCGTAGAAAGCGGAATTGAAGTGCCCCGGCGTCAGCACCACGCAGACGGGGTTAAGCCCCGATCCGCGGGGTGCGACCGATTGCAGTGTTTCGTGCAGCAGATCGGGATAGACGTCGACCGGGCGCACCGGAAACATCTCGAACAATTCCGGGCAAAGCCGCAGCATCGCCTCGCGGTTTTCCAGCATATAACTCACGCCGGAAGGGGTGCGGGCGTTATCCTCGAGAACGAAGAATTCGTCTGGTCCGGTGCGGACCAGATCGATCCCGCAGATATGCGCGAAGATGCCGTGCGGCGGCTGGGTTCCCGCCAGCGCCGGTTGGAACTGCGGATTGTTCAACACCAGCTCCGGCGGCACGACTCCGTCCGCAATGATTTTGCGCGCGCCATAGACGTCGGCCAGGAAGGCGTTGATCGCCTCGACCCGCTGCACCAACCCTTCGGACAGGCGATCCCATTCGGGCGCGGTAAAGATGCGGGGGACGATATCGAACGGAATAATCCGCTCGGACGCCTCCTCTTCGCCATATACCGCGAAGGTGATGCCAAGCTGGCGAAACGCCGCCTCCGCCGCCTTCTGCCGGCGTTCAAGCTCCGATGCCGGTGTTTCGGCTATCCATTCCCCCAATGCCGCGAACTCGGGTCGTGCGGCATCGGTACCGTGTCCGCGGATTTCGTCGAAAGTGCCTTCGGTATCCATGACCCCCCGTACCGGATCGTGCCTTGTCCCGCCACGAGACTGCAACGCATCCATCCGGCGGACAAGGGCGACAGGCAAATGAGGGCCGCTATTTCATAACGTGACTGTAAAAATATCGAGGGAACTTTTCGACGAGGCGCCTTAAGATCAGGCGACCTCGGCGATCGGCATCTCGTCTGGATCGCGCAGCACATAGCCACGACCCCATACGGTCTCGATATAGTTATCGCCGCCGCAGGCCAGGCTCAGCTTCTTGCGCAGCTTGCAAATGAAGACGTCGATGATCTTGAGCTCCGGCTCGTCCATTCCACCGTACAGATGGTTGAGGAACATCTCCTTGGTCAGCGTCGTCGACTTGCGCAGCGAGAGGAGTTCCAGCATCGCATATTCCTTGCCGGTCAGGTGCACGCGGCTGCCATCCACCTCCACCGTCTTGGCGTCGAGGTTGACCGCCAGTTTGCCGGTACGGATCACGGACTGGGAATGCCCCTTCGAGCGGCGGACGACGGCGTGGATACGCGCCACCAGTTCCTCGCGATGAAACGGCTTGGTGACGTAATCGTCCGCACCGAAACCGAGCGCGCGCACCTTGGAGTCCATCTCGCCGATACCGGACAGGATCATCACCGGCGTCTGCACCTTCGCCGTCCGCAGCTTCTTCAGCACGTCGTAGCCGTGCATGTCGGGCAAATTCAGATCGAGGCAGATGATGTCGTAATCATAGAGCTTGCCGAGATCGAGGCCTTCCTCGCCAAGATCGGTCGTATAGACGTTGAAGCCTTCGGCGTTGAGCATGAGCTCGATGCTCTTGGCGGTGGTCGGCTCGTCCTCGATCAGCAGCACGCGCATGTTGCAAACCCCTGTTCATCCGGCGCGACCCGTGGCGACCGCGGCGCGGAAGTTCCCGTTAACCACTCCGACCATCAACGCGAAAGGTTAACGGCGGACTAACAGCGGGGCGGCTTGCCGAAGCGTATCGCCCTGCATTCCCGTTAACGGACGGTTGCGATGATCTTTACCCTGAATGAACGCGGTTATCGAAAATAAAATGACCGACCGCCTCGCGCGATCAATTTCCGTCCGCCGCGCCGCGATATTTGAGCTCCAGATAGCGGTTCTGCGTTGCGAGTCGGTCGAGATCGCCGCGCGCAAGCTGCGCCCCGATTCGCGCCAGTTCGCCGTCCACCACCGTCAGGCCATCTGTCAGTTGCCGGTCAGGGCTCGGGCCGCGGCTTTCGTCGCGGCGCATCGCGAGGGGCACCCGCTGGTAGCCGGCGACAAGCTCCGGAAGCTCTACCGCCACCAGCTTGCGCAGTTCGGCTGCCGCCGGTAGGTTCTCGTCGAGCCCGGCAAGCTGGGGCGTCAGGGCATCGAGACGTGCGGCGATACCGTCGACCAGTCGCACCGCCGGCGCGGGCAGTGCCGCGCGCTGGCGCTCCAGCCACGCTTCGGTCTGCTGCGGCAGCAGGCGGATATCAGTGCGGACGAGCGTGGCGGGGTCCGCCTCCCGCGTGGCTGGCGAGAACAGAATGACGCCCGCGACGAGCAGCGTCGTCATCATCGCGAGAAAGAAGCCGCCTATGCCGATGGGAACGAACAGGCCGATCACGGTCGCCGCGATCATCACCGCCAGCGCCGCCAGCATCGCCAGCTTCAATCGCCGGATCAGCGCCACGAGCCGCCGCCGGCGGCCACGCGAGGCGATGCCAGTCGATTCGGACCGCACGCGGTCCAGCACCGCTTCGGCCCGTTCCAGCGCGCGCCCAAGATCGCGCATCACCCCTCCAGCGGCTTGAAGGCATCCGGCGGACCGCCTGCCTGGCCCTGCGCCGCCCCTTCGGCCCGCGCGATATAGCCGCGTGACTTCTCCACCTCGTCGGTCAACACGGTCACAGTCTGCTTCATCGAGGACAGAGCCTCGGTCTTGAAGCGATCGATGCTGTCCATCGTCTCGTAGATGTTGCGAAACGCACGCTGCAACGTCTCGATGGGAATGGTTGAGGAGGCAGCTTGCTGATGGATCGTGGCGGTCTGCGTCTTGAGCAGCTCGCCGGTCGAATCGATCATGTTCGCGGTGGTGGTATTGAGCGCGGTGATCTGCTGCAGCACCAGCTTCTGGTTGGTCAGCGCCTGCGCGACCGTCACAGCCGTGCGCAAGGCCGCGACCGTGGTTGTGCTTGCGCGATCGACGCCCTTCACCAATTCGACGTTGTTCTTCTTGACCAGATCGAGCGCGAGATAACCCTGCACCGTCACCGCCATCTGCGTCAGCAGATCGGTGCTGCGTTGCCGGACGTAGAACAACGCCGTCTCCCGCACGGCCTTCGCCTTGGCGGGATCGGTGGAGTCGAGTTCGAGCGCCTTTTCCTCCAGCCGCTCGTCCAGCGCCTTGGAGACGTGGATCATCTGCTCGAGCCGGCCCATGGCGGCCCACATATTCTGCCGCTCCACATCGATCGCGGCATTGTCCTTGATCAGCTCATCCTTGCCCGAAGCGAGGCGTGTCAGGATCGATCCGATGTGCGACTGCGCCGATTTATAGCCGTCGAAATAGTCGCGCATCTTGTTGCCGAACGGCAGGATGCCGAACAGGCGCTTGGGGGCCAGCAGATTGCCCTGCTTGCCCGGATCGAGATCCTCGATCGTCCGGCGCAACTCCGCCAGATCCGCGCCGACATTGGTGTCGGCGTCCATGGCCTTCACCGGCTTGTCCAGAAAACGGTTGGAAAATCCGGCGGCCTCGGCAATCTCCCGCCGGCCCATGTTGGTGATCTGATCGACCCGCTTGCCAAATTCCGGGCTGTTAACGTCCTGCGCGATCAGGTCGGCAACGAAGACGTCGGCCTTCTCGTCCAGCTGCGAGCGTTGCCCGTCGCGCAGCGGCACGAGGCCAGCGGCGGCCGAGGGTGCCACCGCGCGCACCGGCTCCGGCGGCGTCAGCACCAGATCGCTTTCGGTGGTGGTCGCGGTCGTCGCCATGCAATCGGTCTCCCTCTGGCGCTCAAGATGGCGGCATCGGGCGGCCGGTTCAACCGTGCTCCATTCCGCTATCGTTAGCGGACGGTTAAGCCGGGCTGTCGCATTGGCAGGGTAAAGGGGCGGAGGGCGCGCGTCGCCGCGCCGCGTGTTGGGGGATGTACGACGATGAAGCGAAGCCTGATCCTGTTACCACTCGCGGCACTTGCACTCGGCGGCTGCGTGCGCACCGCCGCGAGCATCGTGACCTTCCCGGTCAAGGCCGCCGCGCAAGGCGTGGACTGGGCGACCACCAGCCAGGACGAGGCGGACCGCAACTATGGCCGCAAGATGCGCAAGCAGGAGGCGCGCGAGGGCCGCGAGGCGCAGAAGCGCGCGAAGGAGGAGCAGCGCCGGCGCGAACGCGAATATCGTCGGCGCGACGACTGACCGTTTAGCGCCGGCCCCCATCAACCTTCGCGAGCTTTCCTTCTTCCGCCTTGAAGTAGAATTGGCTCGCGATCAGCCAACCCTTGATCGGACGGAGCGGCAGCAGCGTCGTCACGATCACCACCGGCAGGCCAATCGCCAGATACACCCACCACGGCGGGTTCCACAGGATGGTCAGCATCAGCACGAAGATAACGCCCGGCACACAGGCGAACATCTGGACGAACACCGCCGGCCCGTCCGCCGGATCGGCGAAAGCATAGTCCAGACCGCAGACCTCGCAGCGATCGCGGATCGTCAGGAAGCCGCGAAAGATATGGCCGGTGCCGCAGCGCGGGCAGCGCCCGCGCGGGCCGGTGAGGAACGGCGACAGGCGGGGCCAGCGCCGGCCCGTGGAATCCACAAGGCGCGCATCCTCGGCTTCGGACATGACGGCTGCTCCTGAAGGCGACAGGGACTGACGCGGACGGGAGATCGGGTAGCCGCCCGGTAAGCCCCTGTCACCGGGACAATTCGTCCTATGTCGTCGCTTGCCCGAACCGCGTCGGCCGATACGGCGCCGGATCGATCGTGGCCACCATCGCCGACGGGGGGCGCTCCAGCAGCATCGCAACCGCGAGTTCGGCCGCCGCCGGGGCCGTCTGGATACCGAAGCCGCCCTGCCCGGCGAACCAGAAGAAGCCGGGGGCCACGGCGTCGAATCCATACACCGGCGCGCGATCAGGGGCGAAGCTGCGCAGGCCTGCCCACGCCCGCTCCTTGGCGAGCACCCGCCAGTCGACCACATGCTGCAGCCGATCGATGGCGAGCGCGATATCCAGCTCTTCTGGCGCCACATCGCCGGCTGCGGCGAGCGTTTCGTCGTGCGGCGACAACCACAGCCGCCCGCCCGCCTCCGGCTTGAAATAGAAGCGCCCCGCCGCATCGAGGATCAGGGGCATCCCGGCCGCCGCCGGGGGATCGATCGCAAGCTGCACGATCGTGCGGCGATAGGCGCGGATCGCGATCGGCGCCGCCCCCGCCATCATCGCGAGCGAGCTGGCCCAGGCGCCCCCTGCGTTCACGATCCTGTCCGCCAGAACGGCGCCCGCCCGCGTCTCGACCCACCACTGTCCGCTGCTACGGGCAAGCGCCGTGACGGCCGCATCGCACAGCACACGCACGCCGGCCTTTCGCGCCGCCGTCAAATAATAAGCGTGGAGACCCGCGACATCGATGTCGCAGGTGGTCGGCTCCAGCAGGCCCGCGCCCCACTCCGGTCGCAACCCCGGTAGGATCTTGGTGAGCGCCGCCCCGTCCAGCCGCTCCAGCCTGACACCGCTTCCCGCGAAATCCGCCGCCAGACGATCGAGCGCCGCCGCCCCCCCCGCATCGGCGATATGCAGCGCGCGGCGGGCGCGCAGAAAGCCATGCTCCATCAACCAGGGACCGGAGGCGCTGGTCAACGGCTGCACCGCCGGCCCGCCATAGGTTTCGGTCCAGAAGGCGGCGCTACGGCCGGTGGCATGATATCCGGGCTGCGCCTCCCCCTCGATCAGAACGACCCGCGCCGCATCTCCGATCGCAGCGGCAAGCGAGGCCCCGGCCATGCCCGCGCCGATGATCGCCACGTCCGCCTGGATCATGCCGCCACGGCCTTCTCGTCCAGAAACGCGTCGATCGCGGCGAAGGCGGCGCTGCGGATCGGATCCGCCTCACGCAACAACTCATGCGCGCCATTAAGCATGACGAGCCTCGCATCCGGCAGCCGTTTCGCGGCGGCGCGGATCGCGGCGGCGCTGACCAGCCTGTCGCGTGGGCTGGCGACGATCAGCACCGGCACTTTGACACGCTCCATAACCTTGGGGGCGTCAAGCTTCGCGATCGAGGCCATCGCCTGCGAAAGCCATGCCCAGTTCAAGGGATTAACCGTCAGGTCTGGATTGGACTGCCGCCACCATCCCTCATCGGCATAGCGTTCGGCGCAGGCCGTCAGCCGCCGCTGCCGCGCGCCGGCATCGCCGGGCTTGAACGGGCGCTCGCCCAGCCCGATCGCGCAGGCGGCGTTCGCCAGCCCGCGTGCGGCCCATATCGGCAAGGGCGCATGCGCCAGCCCCAGCATGGGCGCGACGAATACCGCCGCCGCCACATCGGCCTGCCGTTCGGCCAGCAGGCGGAGCAGGAGATGGCCCCCCATCGAGTGTCCCATCAAGACATGCGGCGGCGTCGTGCGGGCGATCCACGCGCCGACCTCCTCCGCCAGATCGTCGAGCATCGCATCAAGCGACGCGCCGCCGCAGGTGCCTCGCGCCGAACCTCCCTGGCCCCGCCAGTCGAACCCGCTGACGGACCAGCCCTGGTCGTGCCACCAGCCCAATGCCTCAAGATATTTCTCGATGAAATCGGCCCGCCCGGTCTGAAACAGGATGCTGCCGCGCGATGCCGTCGTCACGCTGGGCCAATCATACGCCCGCAGCCCGCCGTCCCCGCCCGCGATCGTGCGAAAGGCGAGGCCCGGCGGCAGCGCACGCCTGTCGAGGGGCGGGAAAGTCATGATGCTGGTTACGGTTTGGCAAGCGGTGACGTCTAGTCCCGGAAACCATGTTCGCGACGATCCCCGGCTGGCCTGCGGTTACGCTCGCCGCGATTCTGGTCGTGCTACTTCTTGTCGCGGCCTGGGGCGATCTACGCGCGCGGACCATTCCGAACCCGCTGAACGCGGCTATCGCATTGCTCGCGCCGGTTTGGTGGTGGGCCTGCGGCCTTGCGCTTTGGCCGGACGCAGCCGTGCAGGTGGGGGTGGCATTACTGCTGTTCGCCATATTCGCCGCGCTGTTCGCCGCCGGTATGATGGGGGGCGGCGACGTCAAGATGATCGCTGCCACGGCGCTGTGGTTCACCCCGATGGGCTGTCTGCGGATGTTGACGGTCATGGCGATCACGGGGGGCGTGCTCACCGTCGCGATCGCGCTGCTGCATGCCGTGCGCAAACGCCCCGGTAGCCCTGAGATTCCCTATGGCGTCGCGATCGCGGCGGGCGGCCTGTGGAACATCGCGAACCATATCTTAACCACCGTCAGTCATTAACGACGTCCATTGTCCGGCGTTTCTTGGGGGGGCGATTTTCGCCATGGATGGAAAAAGGCTAGCGCTGCTGATCGGCGCGCTGTTTCTCGCCGGCGTATCGGCTTTCATGGCGCGCTCGATGATGACGGGCAGCGCCGCGCCAGAGGCCGCCGCCGCCCAGATGCCCACCGGGCCGGAGGTACTCGTCGCCATTCGCGCGCTGCCGGTCGGTACGATCATCGGGCCGGAAAGCCTGCGCTATCAGCCATGGCCGAAGGATCTCGTCGAGAACGTTTACTATCAGCGTGGCTCGGTCGATCCCTCGACGTTGAACGGGTCGGTCGTGCGCGCGGAGGTGACGGCGGGACAGCCGCTCACCATCGGTTCGCTGGTAAAGCCCGGTGATCGCGGTTTCCTCGCCGCCGCCCTTGGGCCGGGAATGCGCGCCGTGACGGTGCCGGTGTCGGCGCAGAGCGGTGTCGGCGGTTTCGTTTTCCCCGGCGACCGCATCGATCTGGTGTTGACCCAATCGGTCGCGGGCGGGGGCGAAGGCGATCCGCTGAAAACGTCCGAGACGATCATCCGCAACATGCGTGTGCTGGCGACCGATCAGCGCACCGACAATACGGTGGGCGAGGACGGCAAGACGGTAGTCGCCGCTTTCTCCACGGTCACGCTGGAGGCGACGCCGAAGATCGCCGAGAAGATCGCCGTCGCGCAGACCATCGGCACACTGTCGCTTTCGCTCCGCTCCATCGCCGATAACACCGCAGAACTGGAACGCGCCATCGCCGCCGGCGAGGTGACGGTGCCGGCCGGAAGCGATCCGCGCGCCGAAAAGCAGATGCTGCTGCAGGTGGCCTCCCGCCCGATCGACACCGATACGACCTATACGGTCGGGGCGGACGTATCGCGGTTTCAACGGCGCACGGTGCCGGCCAAGCCCGCCGTGGCACCGCCGCCGATCATCGGCGCGCCGCAACCGGCCGGCGATCCTGCCGCCGCGGTCGCCGCCTCCGGGCCGAGCGTAAGGGTGGCGCGCGGCAACAACGTCACCGTGGTTCCGGTGGGGGGAAAGTAAGATGCGCCTGAAGACCTGGCTTTCCAGCGGCATCCTCGGCACCGCGCTTGCCGCCGGCCTCGCCTTCGGGCTGGCGGCGGGGGCGACCTCACCCGCCGTGGCCGCCCCGGTGATGACCGGCCAGCCGAGCGAGACCGTCACCCTTTCCGTCGGGCGCGGCCAGGTGGTGCGGCTGCCGACGCCGATGAGCGACCTGTTCGTCGCTGACGACAAGGTGGCCGACGTGCAGGTCCGTTCCTCCAGCCAGCTTTACGTGTTCGGCAAGGCACCGGGCGAAACGACCGTCTATGCCACAAACAAGGCCGGGCAGACGGTCTATGCCGCCAACGTTCGCGTCGGCGCGAACTATGGCAGCGTCGATTCGATGCTGAAGCTGGCGATGCCCGACGCCTCGATCACCGCCACGCCGATGAATGGCGTCGTCCTGCTTACCGGCACCGTCGCCTCCCCCGCCGACCTGGAGGAGGCGCAGGTGCTGACGCAGGCCTTCGTCGGCAAGGATACGCAGGTCGTCAGCCGGCTGAAGACGGCGACGCCATTGCAGGTGAACCTGCACGTCAAGATCGCCGAGGTCAGCCGGGAACTGGCCAAGCAGGTGGGCGTAAACCTTCTCAGCCGCGATACGACCGGCGGCTTCCTGTTCGGCATCGCGCAGGGCCGCACGATCGGAACGATCGGCAACACCGACCTCTCGGTATTCCCGAACCTCGATGCCTCCTCGATCTTCGGCCTTCCGACCGGATCGATCAGCCTGCCGTTCAATCCCGGCACTGGCCAGTTCATCAACCCCGCGCGGCCGGGCACCGTGTTCGATCTGCGCAATCTCGGCCAGGGGGCGGGCTCGACCAATATCGGCCTGGCCGGCAAGCTGTTCGGCGTCGATATCGCCTCCGCAATCGATCTGGCGGAACAGGACGGGCTCGTCAGCACGCTGGCTGAGCCGAACCTTACTGCGCTTTCTGGCGAGACCGCCAGCTTCCTCGCAGGGGGCGAGGTGCCGATACCGATCAGTCAGGCGCTCGGCACCGTCTCTGTCGAATATAAGCAATATGGCGTCAGCCTCGCCTTCACGCCGACCGTGCTGGCCGATGGGCGCATATCCATGCGCGTGCGGCCCGAAGTTTCGGAACTGTCCACCGCCGGCGCCGTGACGCTGAACGGCTTCAGCATACCGGCTTTCACCACCCGCCGGGCCGAGACGACGGTGGAGCTGGGATCCGGTCAGGCGTTCATGATCGGCGGGCTGCTACGCAACGTCCACACCAACGCGACGGACAAGGCCCCCTTCCTCGGCGATCTTCCGATCATCGGCGCGCTGTTCCGCTCCAACAGTTTCCGTCGCAACGAAACCGAACTGGTGATCGTCGTGACACCGTATCTGGTGCGTCCGGTGAACGCCAACCAGATCGTGCTGCCCACCGATGGCTATCGCGGCGCGACCGATTTCCAGCGCGTCGTCGGCGGACAAAGCTTCAGCGGCAAATCGGGCGCGGTGCGGCCCGGGCCGACGATGGCGCCCCCCGTGACCGCCACCACGCCG
>CAJYJW010000321.1 GCA_913775025.1 uncultured Sphingomonas sp.
TCATCGCGAACGAGGTGAGCGGCAAGCCGACATCGTGCGTGCCGGTCGCGATGACGGCGTTGCCGCCCTCCACCTTCGTAACCTTGCCGACTTCGCCACCGCTCGTGTCATAAACGGTCTGTCCCGCCTTCACGGACACGGAAGCCTGCGCAGCGGTCGATGCGGCCGGCGCGCCCGTCGCCGGGGCGGCCTGCGCGAACGCCGGGGCAGCGGCGAACATCAGGGCGGCCGCAGCGATAGGGGTCAGTGTACGCATGGAATAACTCCGCTTTGTTGATCCATCGAAATGATTACAGGCATGTAACCTTATGGTTGCGTAACCCAAGATGAACGGACGGGAAGGCGGGACGACCCGCCCCGCCTATGGGACGAATTACCCGGCCGCCGTCAGGATTTTTTCGATCTCCGCCACCGGATGACCGGTCAGATCCTTGGCCAGTTCGCCCTCTAGCCGATCGCTTACCTCCTTGTGATAATGCTTGCGCAATTCGCCCAGCGTGCGCGGCGGCGCTATTATGATCAGCTTGTCAAAGTCGCCTTTCATCGCGCGGCGCTTGAGCAGATCGGCCGTTTCGGCGGCGAAGCGATCCTCCTCCTGCTGATGAAAATCGACCTCGCCCATGGCGCTGCCGCTCCCGCCATGGGTGGATGCGGCGCGGCCCGCGGCATCCGTCTTCTGGTCGCGATCGGCAGGGTTATCCTGTTCCTCGGCATGCACCACCGTGAGGTTAAGGTTGGTCGCGTCGCCCTCGTTGCGGAAGAACAGCATCTTGCGCCCGTCGGCGACGGCGACGAAGCATTTGTTGGGCACGCGCATAGGTCTCTCCTGCAGATGACGATGCCCGGGTGAACGCGCTGCAGGAGGCGGGGTTGCGCCGGGCCGCCGCCGCCGTATAGCCGGCGCCATGCACGATATCCGCCTGATCCGGGACGATCCCGCCGCATTCGACGCCGCGCTTGCGAAGCGTGGATTGCCGCCGCAGGGGGCAGGGATCGTCGATCTAGACGCCGCCCGCCGCGCGCTCGCCACCGAATTGCAGGTCGCCCAGGCCCGTCGCAACGAGGCGTCGAAGGCGATCGGCACCGCCAAGGCAAAGCGCGACGAGGAGACGGCGGCCGCACTGATGGCGGAGGTCGCCGCGCTGAAGACACGTATGCCGGAGCTGGAGCTGGAAGAAGCGCAGGTCACGACCGGCCTGAACGCCGCCCTTTCGGGCATACCGAACCTTCCCGCCGACGATGTGCCGGAGGGCGTAGACGAGGACGGAAACGTCGAGGTAGCCCGCTGGGGCACCCCCCGCGATTTCGACTTCGTGCCGCGCGAGCATCCGGATTTCGCCGGCCCGCTGGGGCTGGATTTTGAAGGTGGCGCCGCCCTCTCGGGTGCGCGCTTCGCCGTGCTGCGTGGCGGCGTCGCCCGCCTCAACCGCGCGCTTGGCCAATATATGCTCGATCAGCAGGTCGAGCGCGGCTTCGCCGAGGTGGCGCCCCCGCTGCTGGTGCGGGATGATGCGCTGTTCGGCACCGGCCAGTTACCCAAGTTCGCCGAGGATCTGTTCCGCACCACCGATGGCCGGTGGCTGATCCCCACCGCCGAGGTGAGCCTGACCAATCTCGTGCGCGAGCGCATATTGGACGAGGCGGCGCTGCCGTTGCGCTTCACCGCCCTCACCCCTTGCTTCCGAAGCGAAGCGGGGGCGGCCGGGCGCGATACGCGCGGCCTGATCCGCCAGCATCAGTTCGACAAGGTGGAACTGGTCGCGATCACCACGCCCGACCAGTCCGCCACGCTGCATGAAGAGATGACGGCGGCGGCGGAGGCGATCCTGCAGGCGCTCGACCTGCCCTATCGCAAGATGCTGCTTTGCGCCGGGGACATGGGCTTTTCCGCACGCAAGACCTATGACCTCGAGGTGTGGCTGCCCGGCCAGCAGCGCTATCGCGAGATCAGCAGCATTTCGAATTGCGGCGACTTCCAGGCTCGCCGCATGGATGCGCGGTTCCGGCGCGTTGGCGAGAAGAAGGGCACGGAGTTCGTCCACACCCTCAACGGCTCCGGCCTCGCGGTCGGCCGGACGCTGGTCGCCGTGCTGGAGAATTATCAGGAGGCGGACGGTTCCGTCCGTATTCCCGACGTACTGCGCCCCTACATGGGCGGTATCGAAAGACTGGTCCCCTGATGCGTATCCTGCTGACGAACGACGACGGCATCAACGCCACCGGCCTGAAAGTGCTGGAGGCGATCGCCCGTACCCTCTCCGACGATATCACCGTGGTGGCGCCGGCGGAGGAAATGTCGGGCGCGGGCCACTCCCTCACCCTCACCCGTCCGGTCCGCTTGCGTCGTCATGGCGACCGGCGGTGGTCGGTGGCGGGCACGCCGACCGATTCGGTGATGATGGCGGTGGGCCACATCATGAAGGATGCGAAGCCCGATCTCATCCTCTCCGGCGTCAACCGTGGCGCCAATCTCGGCGAGGACGTCACCTATTCCGGCACCGTCTCCGCCGCGATGGAAGGTACGCTCGCCGGCATCCGGTCGATCGCGCTTAGCCAGGTCTATCCCAAGCGCGGCATGGGCGAGAAGGTGTCGTTCGATGCGGCGGAGGCATGGGGGGCGAAGGTGCTCGCGCCTTTGCTTGCGGAACCGTTCGTGCCCGGCACGCTCATGAACATCAATTTCCCGCCGATTGCCGCGGATCAGGTGCGCGGCGTGCGCGTGGCGCGGCAGGGCATCCGCGATTATGGTCGTCTCCGCATCGTCGAGGGCGAGGATCCGCGCGGCTTCCCCTATTTCTGGTTCGCGCTGGATGGCGTCGTCGGCACGCCGTCCCACGCGACGGATCTTGAGGCGGTGGCGGACGGCTACGTCTCGGTCACGCCGCTGCACCTAGATCGGAAGAGCACACGTCTGAACTCCAGTCACCAAGGTGAATCTCGT
>CAJYJW010000322.1 GCA_913775025.1 uncultured Sphingomonas sp.
GATCCGCCCAGGCCTGCGCCGCATCGGCAAGATCGTCGTCCCAGCTCAGCGGCTCGACCCCCAGCGCGGCGCGCTCGCGGTTCTGCGCGGCCAGCACGCGCGCATCGAAATTGGATCGCATGTCGACGTTGCCCGACAGCAGCGGCGCCGCCAGCGCCAGAAGCCCATATACCAGCCGCGATGCGGCCCGATGTCTTGCCATGACCGAACCTCCCGTTCGTCGGGAGGTTTCTCAGATCGCGGCTTATACTCGGTCGATGGGACTGGTTATCCCGGCGTTATTACTTCTTTCCGATTTCAACTGGCGGGCAGGATCGATACCAGATCACCCCGTTTGACTTGCGCGAACAGGCGGCGGGCGAAATCTTCCGGCACGCCGATGCACCCGTGCGTGGCCGATCCGTTTCGGACCGCGCTGGCATGGATCGCCACCCCATCTCCTGTCAGCCGCAGCATATAGGGCATCTGCGCGTCGTACAGGCTGGATCGATGCGTCTCGGCCTTGGCGAGGATCGGGAAGACGCCTGTCGGGGTGGGCTTGTGATCGGTGCCGTAGAGGATCACGGCGGTGCCGATCTCATGCCCGTCGCGAAACACCGAAAGGAGTTGATGCGCCGGATCGACACGCACCCATACCGGCCCTGCCGGCACGCCCGCGTCGTTCCAGAGATAATCGCCGAAGGCGAGCGGACGCGCATCGTTCAACAGGCTGCGCACGGGCTGCCGGCGACCGTCCGCCATCGTGAGGAAAGCGGGGTGGTCGCGCGGATAGAGGATGCGCGGGCCGGGTTCGGCCAATGGCGTGACGGCGGTTGCCAACTGTTCGGCGGATGGCTGGCGGGGAACGATCCATGCGCCTGCCGCCGCCGCCAGCGCCAGCCCGATCAACCAATAGCCCGTCTTCACGCTCTAGCCGTAAGATGCGCCATCGCGCGAGGCAAGCCGGCGCTTGTGCCGCAACATCCCGCCGATCGCGCAGATGCCCGCCATCATCGTCACCCAAAGCGCAGGCTCCGGCACGCCCGAGACCGGGCCGGGGTTGGGCGGCGCCACGCCACCGCCTCCACCGGGTGGGGTGACCGTGCCGCCGGGTGTCGTCCCGCCCCCGCCGGGGATGACGACGCCACCGCCGCCGCCGCCCGGTGAAACGAAGCCGCCGCCGGGGGCGATACCACCGGCACCGGGACCCGGCTGGCTGCCGCCGGCGACCGGCGCGATCGGCACGAGGCCGCCTTCGGGCACTGCCTGACCGGCAGCGGCCGGCGGCCGGTCCCGCACGGTGGAAAGGACGCGTTCGCTCGGGACGAACGGGTCACCCGCGCCGACAGGATCGTCCGGCCCGCCCATCCCGTTCCTCGCATCGGCGAGCGCGAGTTTGGTCGCGGTCAGCGCTCCTGCCGGCCGCACGCCGGGCGAGCGCGCGCCAAGGACCGAAAGAGGATCAGCCAGCGCCGCGGAAACCAGGCCCCGTCCCCCCTCGCCAATCGTAAGAGTACCGCCCCCAATGAAGACGAGCGAAGCAACGCCTGCTGCAAACAATCGCTTTTTGGTAAAAAGGGGACCCATGGATCGGCTGACTTTCCGATATCGTTGGCGACGCGACATATTCTTTCCCCCTTCCTCCCATTACAACGTTGAATATCGGTAAAAGGTGCGAAGACGCCCGGTTTTGATACGACATGCCGCTCAATTCTAGATTCTATTGGTTAACAACCTTGGTAACAATTCTCGCCGCCGCGTCGGAGAGCACGTTGCTTAGCGGGCGGCGTGCCGCTAGCGGCTGCGGGCAAAGACGGATCGGGGGAGGGTTACGAGATGGACTGGCGGTTTCCGGCGCGGCCGGCGGTGGCGGCGCTTGGCGTCATGCTGTGCGCGGGCGGCGCGCAGGCGGCGATGCCCGTCGGCGGTATCGACAAGGCCGATACGCTTCTGCTGATCGTCAGCTCCGCGCTGGTGTTGTTCATGACGCTGCCGGGCCTCGCCCTGTTTTACGGCGGGCTGATCCGCGCGAAGAACTTCCTTTCGGTCTTGATGCACTGCTTCGCGCTGGCGGCGCTGGCCTCCCTGCTGTGGTTCGCGGGGGCCTATAGCCTCGCCTTCCGGGGCGCAGGGCCGTGGATCGGCGATCTTTCGGCGATCGGTCTGTCCGGCCTCGCCCCGGTGCGGGATGGCCTGACCATGCCGGAGAACGTCTTCGCGCTGTACCAGATGACGTTCGCGATCATCACCCCCGCGCTCATCGTCGGCGCGTTTCCGGAACGGGTGCGGTTCGGCTGGATGATGCTGTTCTCAGCGTTATGGATCCTCCTCGTCTACGTACCGGTCGCGCACTGGATCTGGGGCGGCGGCTGGCTGGCCCGGCTTGGCGTGCAGGATTTCGCCGGCGGCATCGTGGTGCACACCACCGCGGGCCTTTCCGCCCTGGTACTGGCGATCATGATTGGCCGGCGGCACGGCTTCCCGCAATCGCTGATTCCGCCGCACAGCCCGGCGATGACGATGATCGGGGCCGGCATGCTGTGGGTCGGCTGGTTCGGCTTCAACGGCGGATCCGCGCTCGTCGCGGATGCGACGGCGGGATCGGCGCTGATCGCAACGCACCTGGCCGCCTGCGCCGCCGCCCTCGCCTGGGCGGCGGTAGAACGGATCAAGATCGGCAAGGCCACCTCCGTCGGCATCGTGACGGGCGCCGTCGCCGGTCTCGCCACGATCACGCCGGCGGCGGGGTGGGTGTCGCCGGCCGGCGCGGTGGCGATCGGCGTCGCCGGATCGCTTGTCTGTTTCGCGGCGGTGCTGGCGGTGAAGCATCGCTGGCGGGTGGACGATTCGCTCGACGTGTTCGCGGTACATGGCGTCGGCGGCATGCTGGGCTCGGTGCTGCTGGCGATGTTCGGCTGTGCCACGCTAGGCGGCACCGGGGCCGCGAACGCGAATGGTATTCTGCCGCAGCTGGGGGTCCAGGCGGCGGCGGTCGCGCTGGTGGCGCTGTGGTCGGCGGTGCTCACCTTCGTGCTGGCCAAGGCGGCGGCGCTGATGGTGCCGATGCGCGTCACCGCCGAGCAGGAGCATGACGGCCTCGACATCAGCCACCACGGCGAACGGGCCTACGAATTCGACTGATCGATCGGCACGCTGACCGGTGCACCGGGCGCGGCGCCTATTCGGGTCCACGCCCTCGTCCTTGGATCGATGCCACGGCGCGGCGGGCGATGCGGTAGCCGGGGGCTTGGCCGGCCGCTGTCAGCCCCCACGGCTCGTCGCCCGGGTGGCGGCGGTGATCGTTCACTTGTCCGTGCGGGTTTCACCCCCCGCACCGCCCGGCTATCAAGCCCCATGATCCGATCCTGCCTGCCAGCCCGGCTCCTGCGCGCCCTTTTTCTCGTAGTCTTGATAGCCTTCGCCACGGCCGCGTCCGCGCAGACCGCCACGATGGCCACGCTGACCCGCCAGCTTTCCCAGGCGGAAGCCGATCTGGCTGCGGTCGACCACGGCCTTGACGGGCAGACGAGCCGGCAGGATCGCCAGCGGCTCCAGGCGCGCGCGCTGGCCGCCAAGCAGGCGGCGGCGGCGGCGGCAGGCGATCTCCAGACGCAACTCACCCTCCTCGACGCGCGGATCGGGCAGCTCGGCCCGGTGCCGGAAGGGCAGGTGGAAGCGCCGGAGCTGCGCCAGCAGCGCGCCAGCCTGACCCGGCAGCGGGCCGCGCTTGATTCGGCGGTGAAGCGGGGCCGGCTGCTCGGCGTCACCGCAGACCAGCTGGTCGACGAGATCGCCGCCAGCGAGGCCGAGCAGTTCGGTCAGCGTATCTTCACCCGCGCCGCATCGCCCTTGTCGCCGGCCTTCTGGACGGCGGTGGCGCACGCCTTTCCGCGCGACGCGCGTCGTGTCACCCTCTTTCTGGCGCTGGGCGCGCGGGCCGTGGTGGTGCAGGCGCATGGGGGGGTGCCGTGGCCGGCGTTGCTCGGCGTGGTGCTGGCGGCCGCGCTACTGATACCGGGGCGTGCCGCGATCAAGCGGCTCGGGCGGCGATGGCTGGTGGATGGCACGCCCGGCCATCGCGTGCGCCGCTCGGGCTATGCCCTCTGGCGCATGGTGGCGGGAACGCTGGTGGCCATGCTGGCGGGGGCGGCGCTGGTGCAGGGGCTGCACTGGTCCGGCCCGGTGCCGCCGCGCTGGTCCGCCCTGCTCGATGCGCTGGCGGGGGCGATGACGCTGGCCGGCTTCATCGCGGCGACCGGCGGCGCGCTTCTTATGCCGAAGGAGCCGTCGTGGCGGGTCGCGCCGATCGGCGACGAGGCGGCGCGGCGGCTGCGCCCCCTTTCCCTGATCCTCGCCGGGCTCGCCTTCGGCGGCGTCCTGCTCGGCGCGTTCAACGGCGCCGTGGGGGCGAGCGGCGCTGCGCGCATCGCCACGCAGGCGCTGGAAGCCCTGCTCAACCTGTTGCTGATCGGCGGCGCGCTGCTGGCGGTGGGCCGCATCCGTGCGGCGCAAGCCCGCACCGACGCGGGTGAATCGACACGCGCCGGGCTTGGCGCGTTGGCGCTCCTGGCTTGGGTCACCGCCATCATCGGGGTGGTGGCGCTGCTTTCGGGCTATATCGGGTTCAGCCTGTTCCTCGTCCAGCTGATCGGCTGGGGCGCGGTGCTGGGGGCCGCCACATATCTGCTGCTGGCGGTGATCGATGATGCCGCGACCACCATATTCGCCCGCACGAGCATGGTCGGCCAGACGCTGACGCGCGCGCTGGGCCTGCGCGGCAGCACGATCGACCAGTTCGGCGTGCTGCTCTCCGCGATATCGCGCGCGGTGGTGGCGATCGTGGCGATCAGCCTGCTGCTCACCCCGTTCGGCGCGGGCAACGGCATCGGATCGCTGTTCGGCCGCCTGGGCGTGCTGGCGCAGGGGATCGACATCGGCGGCATCGCCATCTCGCCGGGTGGCATCGTGCGTGGGGTGGCGGTGCTGGTGGTGGGGCTGGCCCTCGTCCGCGCGTTCATGCGCTGGCTTGAAACGCGCTACCTGCCCGCGACCGACCTCGATGGGTCGGGGCGCAATTCGGTCAGCCTCGTCGCCCGCTATGTGGGGATCGCGCTGGCGGTCATCTGGGCGCTGGCCTCGCTCGGCATCGGGGTGGAGCGGATCGCGCTGCTGCTGTCGGCCCTGTCGGTCGGCATCGGCTTTGGCCTGCAGGCGATCACCCAGAATTTCGTCTCCGGCCTCATCCTGCTGGCGGAGCGGCCGATCAAGATCGGCGATCTCGTCCGCGTCGGCACCGACGAGGGGGATGTGAAGCGGATCAGCGTGCGATCGACCGAGATCGAGTTGGCCGATCATTCCACGCTGATCGTGCCCAATTCGGAACTCATCACAAAAACGGTGCTCAACAAGACGCTGGCGAACCCGCTTGGCCGCATCCAGATCCAATTCTCGGTGCCGATCGAGGCGGATGCGGATCACGTCCGCGCGATCATGCTGGCGGCATTCGCCGGGGAGGCGGCGGTGCTCGCCGATCCGCCGCCGAAGGTGTTTCTCGATTCGATCGTGGACGGGCGGATCCTGTTCAACTGTTTCGCGCATGTCGAATCCCCGCGCGCCGCCTATCCCGCGCGCAGCAACGTCTATGGCGATCTGCTGCGGCGGTTGCGTGCGGAGGCGATCGATATCGGCACCGTGCCGCAGAAGCTCGAGCTGGTCGCCCCCCATGCGGCCGGGCCGGACGCCGCCTTGCCCGGCAGGGAGCCGGCGTGATGTCCGTCGATCCGATCGCCCTCGGCATTCTCGGCGGCGCGGGCGTGATGGCGGTGATAATCACGTGGGGCGCGGCCCGTCTCGTCCGCGCGCGATGGAGCGGTCATCCGCTGCTCGCGGGGATCATCATCACGGCGGTGGCCCCGCTGTCGACGCTGGCGCTGGGTTCGCGCGCTTCCGTCTGGACTTGGCGGCCTATCCGGGATCGGACATGCCGGCGATGGGTTTGGCCGGCGCCATGCTGATCGCGCTGCTCATGCCGGCGGTCACCATCCCGACCGCCTGGGTGACGTTGCGTCGCGCACCGTGCGAGGCGGTGCCGGGCGGCCATACCGTCGCCGACGATGCGGATCCGGCGGCGCGCGCCTAGCGCGCCAGATAGGCCCGCCAGCCGCCAAGCACGGTGATGTCCTCTGCGTTCGCCATCGCGCGCGGCTCGGCAACGAAGCCCTTGACGAGGCTGCCGTCCTCCAGCGTCACAGTTCCGATCGCGAGCGGCGGCGGCACCTCCGCCACGAAGCTGCCGAAGGCGGCCATATCGAGTTCGTACACCTCCAGCGCGATCGCGCCTCCGCCCGCGTCATGCACCAGCGCGGGCTTGGGCGGCACGCTGTCCGCCATGGCGTAGAGGCGGTAGATCGGCGCGGTCTTCGCCTCGCCGACAAACGTCGCCTCGCGCGAGGTCAGCTGCCAATGGAGCGGCATGTCCTTCAGATGCGCGCCGACGACCGCGAGTTTTACCTTCTCCATCGATCCCTCCAGATCCAGCGGCGGCGGGGAAGCCGCCGGAAACAATGCTTTCGCCGATGCCGCCAGCGCACGATCGGTGCCGGCGGGGCCGATCAGCGTGACGCCGAAGCCGACGCCGCTCGCATAGGCTCCCGCCGGCACGGCGATCGCCGCCATGTCGAGCAGGTTCACGAAATTCGTATAGGCGCCGAGATGCGCGTTGAGCGCGACCGGGGCCGCCAGCATCTCCGCCACCCGGTAGCAGGTGGGGGCGGTGGGCAACAGCAGCAGATCGATCTCCGCCCATATCGCCTCGGCCAGGCGGGCGAGTTCGGCGAGGCGATATAGGCCGGCGAACGCATCGACCGCGCTATAAGCGTGGCCCTGCGCCACGATCCCGCGCACCACCGGATGGATCGCCTCCGGATCGTCCCGCAACAGATCCCCGATCGCGGCGGTCCGTTCGGCGACCCACGGCCCGTCGTAGAGCAGCCGCGCCGCCTCGCTCAGCGGCGTCATGTCGATCTCTACGATCTCCGCGTCCAGCCCGGCCAGCGCCGTTTCGTATAGGAACCCGGATTCGATATCGCCGAACCAGTTGCGCTGATCGGCGCGCGGCACGCCGATCCGCCGCGCGCGCCGTGCGACATCGGCCAGCGGGCGCGAAAAGGCATCCTCCGCATCGAAGCCGGCGACCACCTGATCGACCAGCAAAGCATCGTCCACCAGCCCCGCAAAGACGGTAATGCAATCGAGCGTGCGACAGGCGGGCACGAGGCCCCGGCCGCTCCACCGCCCCTTGCCGGGTTTCAGCCCGACGAGGTGATGGAAGGCGGCGGGCACCCGGCCCGACCCCGCCGTATCGGTGCCGAGCGCGAAGGCGACCAGCCCCGCCGCCACCGCCACCGCCGAACCCGAACTGGATCCGCCGCTGATCCAGGCGCGATTATAGGCGTTGCGGGGGATGCCGTAGGGGCTGCGCGTGCCGTTCAGCCCGGTCGCGAACTGATCGAGGTTGGTCTTGCCGACAGGGATCGCGCCCGCCCCAATCAGCCGCTCGACCACCGTGGCCGAACGATCGGGCGCATAGGCATAGGCCGGGCAGGCGGCGGTGGTGGCGAGGCCGACGACATCGATATTATCCTTCACCGCGAAGGGCACGCCCGCCAGCGGCAACACCTCGCCCTGCGCAATCCGCTCATCGACGGCGGCCGCCATCGCCCGCAGCGCCGCCGCATCGAAACGGGCGATCCACACCGCGTCCTGCACGGCGTCGTAGCGGGTCAGCCGCGCCAGCACGTCCTCGATGACGTCCAGCGCGGACCGGCGGCCGGCGCCGACATCGGCGGCGATCGCGGCGGCGGAGAGGCGATCGAGCATCGTCATGCGCGCGCCAGCGCGAGCATCGGCGTGCCCGGCGTCACCGCTTGCCGTTCCGCAACATAGAGCGCGGCGACCGTTCCGGCGGCGGGGCTGGTGACGGGAAACTCCATCTTCATCGCCTCCATCACCGCGATCGTCTCCCCGGCGGAGACCGGATCGCCCACCGCCTTCAGCAGCTTCCACACGCTGCCGCCGAACGGCGCCTCGACCATCTCCGCCCCGTCGGGCAGCGTCACCTCGTCCATGGCCGCGTCGCCGCCATCATCGGCGAGGGCAGCGACGCGATCGAACTCGCCGCGCACTTCCCAATCGGCGCGTTCGGCGGCGAAGGCGGCGTTGCGGCGGCCCTCATAGGCGGCGATCGAATCGGCGTTCGCCTCAAGAAAGGCGCGGTAATCGGCCAAGCGGAATTCGGTCTCCTCAATCTCGATCGTCTTGCGGCCGAGCGGGAAGTCGCGCCGCCATTCGGTCAACTCGTCATGGCTGACCGGGAAGAAGCGGATCTGATCG
Source organism: uncultured Sphingomonas sp. (assembly GCA_913775025.1). Lineage (GTDB taxonomy): Bacteria > Pseudomonadota > Alphaproteobacteria > Sphingomonadales > Sphingomonadaceae > Alterirhizorhabdus. The sequence continues at coordinate 8,371 of CAJYJW010000322.1, forward strand.
AAAAAGCGCAGCAACCACGGCTTGCCGTCTACGAAGGCGTCGGTCTGCCGATGCGTGTTCCACACCTGAATGGTGCGACCGAACAGCTGATAGCCGCCCGGCCCCTCCATGCCGTAGATGCACATATAGGCCCCGCCGATGCCGACGACGTTGGGCGGCGTCCACGTGCGCGCAGGGTTGTATTTGGTGGTGACGAGGCGGTGGCGCGGATCGACCGGCGTCGCGACCGGCGCGCCGAGATACACGTCGCCTAGCCCATAGACGAGATAGCTGGCATCGAACACGATACGCTTCACCGCATCGGCATCGGCCAACCCGTTCACCCGGCGGATGAACTCGATATTGTCCGGGCACCATGGCGCATCGTCGCGCACCACCGCCATATAGCGCTCGATCGTCTGGTGGATCGCCGGATCGTCCCAGCTGAGCGGCAGGTGGACGATGCGCGAGGGGATGGTGAAATCATCGAGATCCCCCAGCCGCGCCTCGATTGCGCTCAGCCGCTCGATCAGTGCCGCCTCGCGCAGGCGTTCGCCGTCGAAGTGGACTTGGAAGGAGCGTATGCCGGGGACGATATCGAGGATGCCGGGCAGGCCTAGGTCCGCCAGTGCCGTCGTTGCGGCATGAACCCGCAGGCGCAGTTCAAGATCGAGCATGATCGGCCCATATTCGACCAGCAGGTTGCGATCCCCCTGCCGGCGAAACCGCACGCGCGGCCGCCGACCCTGTTCAGGAAGATCGGCGAGGATGGCGTCCCTGCCCGCGCCCGGCGCCTCCGCAACGGCGGAGACGGGCTCGGGGCAGCCGGCGATGAGCGCCTCCTCCGCCGCGCTTGCCGCGTCCGCCTCGGCCAGACTCACCTGCACGAAGCGGATGCGATCGCCGGGGCTGAGCTGGCCGACCTTCCACAGATCGGCCGCGATCACCACGAACGGGCAGACGAACCCGCCCAGCGACGGGCCGTCCGGCCCCAGGATGATCGGCATGTCGCCGGTGAAGTCGATTGCGCCGATCGCATAGGGATTGTCGTGGATGTTCGAGGGGTGGAGCCCCGCCTCGCCGCCATCCTTGCGCGCCCAGCGCGGCTTCGGCCCGGTCAGGCGCACGCCGGTGCGGTTGCTGTTGTAATGCACCTGCCAGTCGGTCGAGAGGATCATCTCGACATCTTCGGCCAAGAAAAAGTCGGGCGCGCCGTGCGGGCCGTAGAGCACGCGCATCGTCCAGTCCGGGCCGAGCGGGGCCTGCTCCGCCGCCTGCGCGGGCGTGGCGTCGATCGCGCCATCGCCCAGATGCAGCGTATCGCCCACCTGCAGCCGCCTGCCGCCATGCCCGCCGAACTCACCCATATCGAAGGTGGCGGCGCTGCCGAGATAGGCTGGCACGTCCAGCCCGCCGGCGAACATCAGATAGCCGCGCATGCCGCCGCCGGTCACCCGACCCAGCGCCAGCGTCTGCCCTGCCGCGACCGGCACCGCCGTGTTGCGCGGCACGGATGCGCCATCCAGCGTGGCGGCGAAATCCGCGCCCGTCAGGCAGATGCGCGCATCGGTGTTGAAAACGAGGGTCGGCCCGGTGGCGGTGCATTCCAGCCCCGCCGCCCGGGGATCGTTGCCGAGCAGCCGGTTACCGAGGCGGAAGGCGCGCGCATCCATCGGGCCGGACGGCGGCACGCCGACATCCCAGGAACCGATGCGGCCCGGATAATCCTGCACGGTCGTGAGCGTCCCCGCCGAGCGCACGACGATGCTGCGCGGGCGGTGATCGACCTGCGCCAGCGAACTGGTCGACACATCGCCCGATACCAGATCGGGGCTGCGCGCCACGTCCCGCAGCCAGCGGACATTGGTTTCGATGCCGGCGAGGCGCGTGGCATCGAGCGCCGCCCGCATCGCCGCCACCGCGCCCGCTCGATCGGTGCCATGGACGATCAGCTTCGCCAGCATCGGATCATAGAAAGCGGACACGTCGGTTCCGCTCTCCACCCACGTCTCGACCCGCACATCCTCCGGGAAGGCCACGCTGGTCAGCCGGCCCACGGCGGGGCGGAAATCGACCGCCGGATCCTCTGCATAGAGCCGCGCCTGCATCGACCAGCCGAAGGGCGCGGGCACGGGCGCATCGAGGAACGTGAAGTCCCCGCCGCCGCCGCGTACCATCCATTCGACCAGATCGATGCCGGTCACCTCCTCGGTCACGCCATGCTCCACCTGGAGCCGGGTGTTGACCTCTAGGAAGAACCAGTCCTCCCGCGCCGGATCGTAGAGGAACTCGACCGTGCCCGCCGATCGATAGCGCGCCGCCTCGCCCAGCCGCACCGCCGCGCCGATCAGCGCGGCGCGGACATGATCGGGCAGGTTCGGCGCGGGCGCCTCCTCGATCACCTTC
>CAJYJW010000323.1 GCA_913775025.1 uncultured Sphingomonas sp.
GCCATAGATCGGGGGGGGGGATGATGCGGAAAGTTTTCGACGACTGATATCTCGTGAATGGGAGTGGCCTGGCCAATGCGGCCGCCGCCGCCCTGTTACGCATGGCGCCACGGATACTGTTCGACGCGAAGCTGGAAAATCGGCGCCGCGAACGGGCCCATCGCCAAAAGACATAGACAAGCATCGATTCAGGAGAGGAATTCTATGCGTATCTCGTTTTACGCGCTCGCGCTTGCCGGGGTTTCCAGCCTCGGATCCGTTGCTTCGGCGCAGATCAGCGGCCAGGGGCCGGTCACGCCGGCAACGCCGCCCGTCGCGGATGCGACGACGCCACCCGCCCAGCCGAACGGCGGCGTTGGCTTGGCCGATATTGTCGTCACCGCGCAACGCCGTGAAGAAAGCCTGCAAAAGGTGCCCGTCGCCGTCACCGCGATCAGTAGCGAGCAGCTCGATCAGCTTCGCGTGACCAACGTCAAGAATCTCGCGGGCATCGCCCCGTCGCTCCAGATCCAAACCCAGGGCCTGCAATCGAACCCCTCGATCGCGATCCGCGGCGTCGCCTCGGGCGTGTCGAACAACGCGGTCGATCCGAAGGTCGGCATATATCTCGACGGCGTCTATATCGGTCGCACGGTCGGCTCGATCTTCGATCTGGCCGATATCGCGCGGGTCGAGGTGCTGCGCGGGCCGCAGGGCACATTGTTCGGCCGCAACGCGACCGCGGGCGCCATCAGCCTTATTTCCGCGACGCCGAAGGGCGAATGGGCGCTGCGTGCGACCGGCTCCTACGGCAATTACAATGCCTATCGCGGCAAAGCAGTGCTCGATCTGCCGGCGATCGGGCCCTTCTCGATCAAGCTCGCCTATCTGCACGACCAGATCGACGGCGATTTCAACAATCTGATCGGCGGGCGCTCGGTCAATCTCGGGCTACGTCTTCCGCAGTTCGGCACGCAGACCTTTTCGCGTAAGCTGGGCGGGCGCAACATCGATGGCGGGCAGCTGGCGGTGCGGGGCGACTTCGGCAACATTCTCGCCGACTATCGCTTCGACTATACCGATGCGCGCAGCACCGGGCGGGGCATGCAGAGCTTCGGCGTAATCCCGGACCAGTCCGGCCAGATTCTCGGCCCGATCGTGGCGCTGCAACCGGCGTTCGGCGGCATCACCAATATCTCGGGCACGCGGCTGACTTCGCTCGCCTCCGCGTCCAGCGAAGAGCATGTGGTGACGCAGGGCCACAGCCTGACGCTGACGCTCAACGCCAACGATGCGCTCGTGGTGAAGAGCATCACCGCCTACCGAAAATTCAAGCAGGATCCGAATATCTTCGATCTCGCCGCCACCGGCGGCCTGCGCCTCACGCCCGCACAGTTTGGCGGGCTCATCACGCCGGGGCTGACCGCGGCGCAGCGGCAAGCGATCCTGTTCAACCCCGCCAACCTGCCCGGCCCCAACAGCAGCTTCTATTCGCTGCTGACAGCCCGAGAGACACGGCAGAAGCAGTTCAGCCAGGAAGTGCAGTTCCAGCTAACGCAGGACCGGTTCGAACTGACCGCCGGCGTATTCTACTTCCACGAGAATTCGCCATCGAACGATATTCTCGGCATCCTCGAGCCGACGGTGAACGGCACCATCGTGCCGCTACCTTTCGACGGTGCGTTCGGCAGCGGCGTTACCAGCACGCGATCAATCAACGATTCGATCGCGGGCTACGGTCAGCTCACTATCCATCTGACAGACACGCTCGACATCACGGGCGGCTTGCGCGGCACGATCGACGATCGCGAACTGCGTATCTCGGCAATCTCGGGCGGCCAGGGCGCGGTGCTCGGCGTCGGCACCTACAAGGTCAGCTACGAACGGATCAACTATACCGGCATCGCGACATGGCGGCCGACCACCGATGCCACGGTCTATGCCAAGATCTCCTCGGGCTATGTCGCGGGCGGTATTCTCAGCGGCATTCCGTACAAGCCCGAAACGCTCGTGTCGTACGAGGTGGGCGCCAAGACCCAATTGTTCGACAATCGTCTGCGGCTCAACGTCGCCGCTTTCTACAGCGACTATAAGGATCTTCAGACCCAGAACTTCATCAACGGGCGGCAGGCGTTCGACAACGCCGGCAAGGCCAAGATCAAGGGCTTCGAGGTGGAAGCCGATCTGGCGCTCGTACGCGGCCTCGTCATCAACGGCAGCGTCGGCTACTCCGATCTCAACTACGATACCTTTGTTCTGGCCGGGCGCGAAGTGGCGGACGTGGCGCGCACAACCTACAACTCGAAGTGGACCGGCCGCGCCGCCGTACAATATGACGCCCCCGATTTCGGAAACGCCGGGCACCTGCAAGGCCGACTGGAAGGTCGCTACCGCAGCGGCTATTTCCTCACCTCGACTCCGCTTCTCAACCTTGCAGGGCAGCAGGTTCTGGAGGATTTCAACCGCCGCCCCGGCTATTGGCTGGTCGATGGGCGCTTCGGGCTCGTCGATATTCCACTTGGCGGCGCACGTGCCTCCGTCTCTGTGTTCGGTCAGAATATCTTCAACGAACGGTATGTCTCTTTCGGTGCGCCGGTGCTGTCGCTTGTCGGCAGCTTCGAACGCGGCCGGACCTATGGCGTGGAGCTTGGCTTCGCCTTCTGACGGAACACCGCCGGGGCAGGCGCGGCTTGCCCCGGCAGAGATTCGGATATAGGTTCCGAAATAGCGACGCCGGCATGGCCGGAAGCCGCCGGGCGCGGCCCTCGCGCCGGACGATCAGGAGAGCGATCATGGGAAACGACATCGCATCGAAGGTGAGTGACGCCGACTTCGCTTATTACAACGGTTCCGGCCCCGGCTTCACGACGGAAAGCTCGACACTCATCAGTTCCTCGCCATATCTGAACCACGCCGAATTGCGGACGCTGATCGCCCAGGAGATGTTGCGGCGGAACGGCGCGGATCTGCCCAACACCGCCTTCATTCCCAATGTCGTCAAGATCCTGATGGAGCTTGAAGACTGGCCGCGCATCTTTCGGCTGTTCGAGGAAGAGAAAGCGCGCCTGCCGCTGTTCAAAAGCTGGCTCGAAGGCCGCAAGATCTCGTTGTTCGCGGTCGATGAACTCAAGGATGCGAAACCCGGTACGCTGCGCGCGGTGATCCATGATTTCGTCGTCAACAGCGGCTACAACATGGACCATTTCTATCAGGGCATGGAGATCAAGACCGACTTCGACTTCTATATGAAGGAGCGAACACACACGCACGATATCGAACATATGATCACCGGTTTCGAAACGAACCATGCCGGTGAGGTCGCGCTGCTAGCGGCCAACGCGCGCGCACTATACGCGTATTTTACGCCGGAACTTGCCGCCTTCTTCAACCGCGTCAGCGCTTATCTGAAGGCCAAGACGACAATGAAGAGCGGCCTCTTCTATCCGGAGGCCTATAAGGTCGAGCTTGACGCGGAGGATATCGGCGCTGTGCAGGGGCGGGCATGGAAGCATCCCCTGTTCCTCATCCCTTTCCGCGACTACCTCGATCATCAGGTCAGCGACATTCGCGAGGAGTTCGGCATCACCAACCCGCCGCCCGCCGGGGAGTGGGCGTGGACGACGGCCGTCAGCGAGGATCCCCGCGCCGACAATGACGATCACGGGCAGATCGCCGCCGCCGCCGAATAACCGTTTCAACAGTCACGGCCCCGCCCTCGCATCTCGCGACGGCGGGCCGCTTGCGTCTGGCGGACGGTGGGCCGCATCATCGATCTTTCGGCAAATGAAGGATTGTCGGGTACCAAAGCGCGAAAGCAAAAGGGGCGGGAAGGCCGAAGCCCCCCGCCCCTCTATTCGAACGATAGTCCGGTCTATTCGGCGGCTTCCATCGCGCGCGCCTCGGCCGGGGCCTCACCGGGGTTGAGGTAGGTACCCGGTCGATTGCCGGTGTAGGCGCCATCGGCATAGGTCTTCACGCCATTTACCAGCGTCAGCCGCATCGGTGCTGCCTGACGGGTGAAGCGCCATGTGGTGCCGCCATCGCCGTCCGGCACGTCGAACGCCTTTTCCATGTCGCGATAGCGGATCTCGTTCAGGTCGAATACGACGAGATCCGCCCGGCGACCGACCTTCACCTCGCCGGTATCGTGCAGGCCGAAGAAGTTGGCCAGCTTGCCGGTCTTGACGTGGATCGCCTGTTCCAGCGTCAGCAGCCCGTCCTTCACATATTTCGTGAAGAGCAGGATGTTCTCGCCGCCGCCGCACAGCATCTGCAGATGGGCACCGGCATCGGAGATATTGCCGACGGATTTCGGATCGAGCATCAACTTGATCGTCAGATCCTCATCCTTCGGGAAAGGGGCCATATGGACGGTGGATTTCGTCCCGTTCTCCAAAATCCATTGCGCCATTGCATCGGAACGATGCAGCCCCCGGCTTTCGGCGAAATCCTTGAGCGTGCCGCCGACGGGACCGGCGCCATTCTCGCTGTCCAGCAGGAACAGATCCTGTGGATTGTTCATCGGCGAATGCGGCCAGGCCTTCGTGTCCCAACTTTCGCGCGCCCGGGCGCGCCAGTCGGGATCGGCGAGCAGGCGCGCCTTTTCCTCATGCGTCTCGGCCAGCACCACCTCGTGCCAGATGTAATCGTTCGATTGCGCGAAGATGAGCGATTTGATCAGGCTTAGCGTGCTGGTGGGGGACACATGTGCATAGCCGGGCCATATGTCGGCCCCCTCCGCGCGCAACCGCGACAGCGTTTCCTGCAGCTTCGGCAGGATGTCCTTCTGGAATTCCAGCGTCGGCACCGCGCCGGCGATCTGCATGCGGATGCCGCGACCCTTGGTCAGCCGGCCAAGCCGATCAAGGCTTTCCGGTCCGGTCTTGCGCATGAAGGTGTCGATGATGCACTGGTAGGTCGTGCCCGGATAGCGCTCCATCACGGAAAAGAGCGCCTCGAACTCGGCATCGTCGGCCAGTAGCGTCGGGATCGCGCGATCGTCGCCGTCATGGTCATGGAGGTTGTCCGACATGCCGAGCGCACCCGCTGCGAGCGCATCCTCCAGCAGTTCGGCCATGCGCGCCACTTCCTCAGGCGTCGCCGCGCGCTCCCACGCCTCGGTGCCCATCGCGGCCAGGCGTAGCGCGATATGGCCGACGAAGGCGGCATAATTGGTCGGGATCTGGACGTTCCTCGCCATCGAAGCCTTATATTCCGACCACTTCTCCCAATCCCACGGCACGTGCTGGAGAAAGGGTTTCAGCGGAATATCCTCGAAGAAGGAAAAGATCTTGATCATCTCCAGCTGCGCCGCCTTTTCCTTCGAAAGCGGCGCGGCGGTAAAGCCGCAGTTGCCGAGGATCACCGTCGTCGCGCCGTTGCCGGGCAGCGGATCGAGATCGGGCTGCCACCACATCGTCGCGTCATAATGGGTGTGGCTCTCGATGAAGCCGGGCGTGACGTAGCAGCCGGCGGCATCGAAAACCTCCTCGCCGCTGCGCGGCGAGAGGCCGGGGCCTACTTCGGCGATGCGGCCGTCCACCACACGCACGTCGGCATCGAACGCCTTGGCGCCGGTACCGTCTACCACGGTGCCGCCACGGATCAGCATGTCGCTCATGATTGTCTCTCCTTTTTTATGTCGTTGATGTCGTCACTCGGCCGCCAAGGCTACGGGCGCGGTTTCGTTCGCCGGTTCCAGAAAGGCGCCTGGCTTGGCGCCCGTGTAGGCGCCGTCGCGGAAGATGGCCTCGCCGTTCACCAGCGTCAGACGCATCGGTGCGGCCTGGCGGGTATAACGCCAGGTCGTGCCGCCCTTGCCGTCGGTCACGTCGTACACCTTCTCCATGTCATGCTGCCGCACTTCATCGAAGTTGAATACGACGATATCCGCCCGCTTGCCGACGGCGATGCGGCCGATGTCGGTGAGGTGGAAATGCTCGGCCAGCTTGCCGGTCATCGAATGCACAGCTTCCTCAAGGCTGATCGCCTGCTGGTCGCGCACATATTTGGTCAGATAGATCAGATTCTCACCGCCGCCGCACAGCATCTGCAAATGGGCGCCCGCGTCGGTGATATTGCCGACCGTCTTTGGATCGCGAATCATCTCGACCACGACCTCGTCGTCCATGTCGAACGGCGCCATGCGCACGGTGGATAGGACGCCGTTCGCCAGCAGCCATTCGGCCATCGCGTCGGAACGATGCAGCCCCCGCTCGGTCGCATAGTCCTGCAACGTGCAGAATGGCCCCGCGCCATTATCCGAACCCAGCTTCGTGAGCAGCAGCATGCCGGGGTTATTCATCGGCGACTGGGGGTAGCATTGCGTATCCCAGCTTTCACGCGCCCGGGCGCGCCAATCCGGATCGCGCAACAGCGCCTCCTTCGCATCGGCGCCGTCGGCCAGAACCACCTCGTGCCAGACATAGTCGTTCGACTGCGCGAAGATCAGCGATTTGTAGAGGCTGAGTTGCCCGGTCAGCGGCACATGCGCATAGCCGGGCCACACGTCGATTCCGTCCGCGCGCATCTGCGCCACCCGGTCACGCATCGGTTGCAGCAGATATTTTTGATAGGCCACCGTCGGGATCGCGCCGGTAAGCTGGACGCGGATGTTGCGCCCCTTCAGCAGCGTCGCCATCCGATCGGTCTGCGCCGGTCCGGTGTCGCGCATCAGCGCCACGTCGATAATGCACTGGAAGGTCGTCGCCGGATGGCGCTCCAGCACGTCGAAGAGCGCGGAGAATTCGGCATCGTCCGCCACCAGCGACGGGATCGGCCGATTCTCGCCGTCATGGTCGAGCAGATTGGTGGACAGGCCGAGCGCGCCGTTCGCCAGCGCATCCTCAAGCATGGCGGCCATCCGGGCGCGTTCATCCGGGTTCGCGGGGCGCTTCCAGGCATCCAGCCCCATCGCCGCCATGCGGATCGCGATATGCCCGACGAATGCCGCGCTGTTCAGCGGCAGCCGCACCCGCTCCTTCACCGAGGCCTTGTATTCAGACCAGCTGCGCCAGTTCCACGGCACATGCTTCAGGAACGGCTCCAGCGGAATGTCCTCGAAGAAGGAGAAGATCTTGATCATCTCCAACTGCGCGTCCTTGTCTTCGGACAAAGGCGCAGCGGTGAAACCGCAGTTGCCGGTGATGACCGTCGTCGCCCCGACGCCGGGCAACGGATCGAGATCGGGCTGCCACCACATCGTCGCGTCGTAATGCGTATGCCCCTCGATGAAACCCGGCGAGACGATACAACCATCCGCCTCGAACACCGCTTCCCCCGCATGCGATGTCAGGTTCTGCCCCACCTCGACGATGCGGTCGCCTGCCACCCGCACGTCCGCTGCAAAGCCCTTCGCGCCGGTACCGTCGACGACCGTGCCGCCCCGAATAAGCATATCCGCCATATCCCGCTCCTTGTAACCGCCGTTGTCCGGTCTGGTGGAGGCGAGGGTATGTCCGGGCCATCGGTGCAGCAATCGGCTGGCTCGGCGTCAGATCACTCGATGATCCCAAATCGATCTGCCTGCTGATCCGCTCGAACGGTGCAGGCCAACCATGCATTGCGCAGTTCGTACCCGGTCACGAGATCGTTCCAGCCCACATCCGGGCGGCGTTCCAGTCGAAGACCGGGAAGGGATAGCAGGCGGGTCAGAAAGATGTCTGTCTCCTGTATCGCCAGGAAAGACCCCGGACAGCGATGATGGCCGTCCCCGAAGCTCATCACCGGTGCGCCGGCGCGATGCGCGGGGCAGCGGCCGGGATCGATCGCCAGCGGCGCCGCCCCGCTCACCGCCGGATCGGCGTTCACCGCGCGAAGATCCACCGCCACCAGCGCATCCGCCGGGATCACCTGATCGTCCAGCGAAATCGCGGCGGTCGTACGCCTGAACAGCGTGCCGACGACCGGTTCGAGACGCAGGATCTCCTCAAGCAAGGCATGCCGTGCCGGTTCGTCCGCCGAAACATACCGCGCGCGCAGGGCTTCGTCCTCGATCAAATGCCACGCGCAAACGGTGATGAATTCTCGCGTCGTCACCATCCCGGCCGCACCATATGTGATGCATTCGGTCAGGATCTCGGTATCCTTATACCCTTGCTTGATCAGATGGGAGATCACGTCCTCGCGCGGCGTTTGCGCGCGCGCGGCGATCGCCGGTCGAACGTCGTACCAGTAAAATCGCGCAAGCCGCGCTTGCGCCAGCAGCGCGCCCCACAGACGGCGAAGGCGCCCGCCGGAACCGTCCAATCCGCCGGCGAAGAATGCATTGATGCGTTGATCGAGACCGGACCTGCGGCTGTCTGTCAGGCCCACCACCTCGGCCGCCACACCGACCGCCATTTCCATGCCCATCGCACTCAGCTCGCCCCGGCCGGCGGCGGCGAAACGACCGATCACCTTATCCGCCAGCCCCGCCATCAGGCCGCGGTACCGGGTGTCCACGGCACGCGGCGTGAAGAAGGGGGCTGTCAGGCGACGCTGCTCGTGATGCGGCCGGCCTTCCAGGAACAGGATCGGTGTCTTGCCCTTTTGCGGCAGGCGCTCGACCAGCTCGGCCTTGAATCCGGCCTGCCGTGTCGCATCTCCCCGCAACAGCTGTCGCGCGGCGGCGAACGTGCGGACATGCCATATGCCGGCCGCATCCCGATGCACCGGGCACGTGCCGGGCGGGCGACCGAAAGCGGTGCGACGCACATCAGAGTGACTGGCCATGAGGGACTCCGCAATAACGGAACCAGCCTATCGAATATCGTGCCCCCCGGCAAACCGCGTCGCCGCATCGCGCAGCACCGCATCGAGAGGCTCGCGCCAGTCGCTGGCGGCCGCTTCGTCGGCGTAATCAGCGGCGGCCGCGCGCAGATGGGGCAATTCGTCGGCATCCCAGGCCGCCAGCGACGCGGTAAGCTCGCGCGCCTGGCAGGTGCCGCGCGCCGCCAGCGCCGCGAAATGACCCGATGCGACCGCCGCGCCCAGCACGATCTTTGCCATGGCGCGATATAATGCCATCGCCGCCGGCGTGGAAACACCGCGTGTGGCAAGCGCACCGAGAAAGCCGTCGACGAATTCCAGCTCCACCGCGATCCCCCAGCGCGCCTCCAGAAAGCCGACGACAAGCGGCGGTTCCTGCCCGACCGAACTGAACAGGGCGGCGGCGTAATCGCGCACCAGGATCGCCCAGTCCTGCCCGGTATCGGCGGGGGTGGCCCGCGCGGCCCGCCGGCCGGCCGCCAGCCGGATCAGCGCGTCGCGACTTTCGACGTAGCGATACAGCGTGGCGATACCGACACCCAGTCGCGCCGCCAGTTCCTTCATATTGAGGTCCGCCAACCCCATGTCGGTCGCGGTGTCGAGCAACTGCTCCAGCGTCAGCCGTCGGGGGCGGCCGACGCCGCGGACCGGGGGTTCATGATCTGCCATCGCCGCATGTTGCCGCTGAGCGATCCGCGATCAAGAGGCGCGTACGTCGGACGGTGCGGCTTGCCCCGGCCCGCGCCGCAATCGACCGCCAGGTCCGGCTATTCCGGAAAGGCCGCCGACCAGCCCGGCACCTGCCGCCGGGTCGCGATGCGCCAGCCTTCGGGCATCCGGCGGAACTCATCCTCATACCATAATCCCACGACGCTGGTGCGCAGCCCGCCGCCCGGCGCCACTGCCGTCATCGGCACGATCGCCGCCGAGCGGACTTTCGCCGTGTCGCCCTCCCAGTCGATCGTCACCGTCGACATCGCATGTTGCGTGCCCGCCAGTCCTTCCATGATCGGCTGCAGGAATGCGATCATCGCATCCGCCCCGGTCACCTCGCCCAGACCGGAGTAATCCAGCCGCGCATCCTCTGTGAACAGGCCACGCAGCGCGCCCCAGCGCTGCTGATCGAGCAGGTGGCAATAGCGCGCCAGCACCTCGCCGATCTCGGCACGGTCCATCAGTTCCTGTAGCGTCATATTCGTCCCCCCACTGCCTGTCGCACGCCGTTCAGCGCCGCGCGCGCTCGGTCAAATGTCGGCACGCCCGCCTGCAACGCATCCTCCCGCGGCATTTCCACGCTCGCCCGGCAGCCCGGCGGCAAGGCGGCGGCGAAGCCTGCCAGATCCAGTGCCCCCGCCCCCGCCGCCAACCGCTGGTGCGATGCCTCATAGTCTCGTGACGACAGATCCTGCACGGCCGGGGCATCGCAATATTGCGCGTAGAGGATCCATTCGGGCGGCACGGCGGCAAGACTCTCTATCGTCCCGCCGGATCGGGTAAGATGAAGCAGATCGGCATTTACGCCCACCCGGCCGGGCGCCCCCACACTTCGGGCCAGCTCCACGGCGTCGTCCAGCGTCGGCACCTGCGACAGCGGATAGAACTCCACGACGACGTTCAAGCCGAACCTACCGGCTAGATCGCAGAATGCGGCGAAGGTATCGGCGCGACGCGTCGGCTCCCGATCATAGGCCAGCACATTGACACCCCAAGCTCCCAGCACGGCCGCCGTCTCCAGCCCGCGCGAGAAAGAGGCGATGTCGCTGCGGCCGGTCAGGGTGAAGGGGTAGGCGATATCGAGCGACACACCGCCATCCGCCATCCGGGCGAGCGTTTCCCGCCGTTCGGGCGTGTCTCCGTACAGTTCGAAGCGCGGCAGGCGGGGCAATACCGCCATCGGCTCCATGAACAGGCAGATCGCCGGGCAGCCGATCGCGGCCGCCACCCCCACGAGTTGCGACGGCGTCGTATCCGCCACCGTCAGATGATCCAGTGCCAGCCGCATCGTCATCCCTCCCCGCCCGCAGGCTTCGACGCGTGCGCTATGCCGGTCAAGCCCCGCCGGCCGGCGCGCGGGCGTTCCGGCATCTTATCGGAGCGCATCGCGATGCGGCCCGTTCAGGAAGAAGGAACCGTACCGCGAGGGATGACATGGACTATATCAAATTGGGGAATACCGGCCTTGACGTTTCCCGCCTTTGCCTGGGCTGCATGACCTATGGCACGCCCGATCGCGGCAACCACGCCTGGACGCTGGACGAGGCGGCGAGCCGGCCGATCCTGCGCAAGGCGATCGAGGCCGGGATCAACTTCTTCGATACCGCCAACGTCTATTCCGACGGCACCTCGGAGGAGATCGTCGGGCGCGCGCTGAAGGACTATGCCCGGCGCGACGAGATCGTCGTCGCCACCAAGGTGCAAGGGCGGATGCGCCCCGGCCCGAACGGCGCGGGGCTGAGCCGCAAGGCCATCATGGCGGAGATCGACGCCAGCCTGGCGCGGCTGGGCATGGACTATGTCGACCTCTACCAGATCCATCGCTTCGATCCCGAGGTGCCGATCGAGGAGACGCTGGAAGCGCTGCACGACGTGGTGAAGGCCGGCAAGGCCCGCTATATCGGCGCATCCTCGATGTTCGCGTGGCAGTTCGCCACGATGCTGCACGTCGCCGAGGCGAACGGCTGGACGCGCTTCTCCACGATGCAGGATTATCTGAACCTGCTCTACCGCGAGGAGGAGCGCGAGATGCTGCCGCTCTGCGCCGCCGAAGGTATCGGCGTGATCCCCTGGAGCCCGCTGGCGCGCGGCCGGCTGACGCGCGACTGGGACGAGACGACCGAACGATCGCAGACAGATGCGTTCGGCAAGACGCTTTATGCGCAGACGGCCGATGCGGATCGCAAGGTGGTGGAGGCGGTCGCCGCGGTCGCCGCGGAACGCGGGGTCTCGCGCGCGCAGGTGGCGCTGGCCTGGGTGCTGGCGAAGCCCGAGGTATCGGCCCCGATCGTCGGAGCTTCGAAGGCGACGCACCTCGACGATGCGCTTGCCGCGCTCGACCTCGATCTGACGGAAGATGAGATCGACCGGCTGGAGGCCCCCTATGTCCCCCATGCGGTGGTCGGTTATTCCTGACGGGGATTAAACCGCAAGGCATCGCTGGATCGCATGGCCACGCCTCGCTATCCAGCGGGATCGTGCTTCGCTGATGGGATGAAATATATGGATCGCCGGCTATTCCTGGGTGGCAGCATCGCGGCGCTCGCGGCGGGCGGTCCTCTCCTCGCGCAGGCCGGCGGCGCCCGGGCCGGCAAGGCGGACGCGGCGCTGCACGCGCTGATGGACGCCTTCTGGGAGGAGGAGCTCGAGCTGATGCCGGAGACGGCGACGCAGTTCGCGCTCGATACGGGGCGGCACGCCGGCACGCGTAGCCGCCTCAATGACTATTCCGCCGATGGCCGCGCGCGCTGGGTCGCCAGCCGCAAGGATCGGCTGGCCCGCATGGCCGCTATCCCGGAGGCGGACCTTTCCGCGCCGTGGCGCACCAACCGGCAGGTCGTCGCTTATGCCTATGAACAGGCGTTGGACGGGGGCACGCGCTATCGTTTCGGCGAACCCGGCGTCGGCTACGCGCCCTATTCGCCCTATGTCGTCAGCCAATTGACCGGGGCCTATGCATCGGTGCCCGATTTCCTCCGATCGGTGCATCCGGTTCGCACCCCGGCCGATGCCGAGGCATATCTGGCACGGCTTGCCGCTTTCGCTGGCGCGCTTGACGCCAACACCGCCACATTGCGGGCCGATGCCGCCGCGGGGGTGCTTGCGCCCGATTTCGCGCTGGATGCGGCGCTTGCGCAGATGAAGGCGTTACGCGCGCCCGCGCCGGTGGCGAACGGCCTGACGACAGGCTTGACCGAACGTACCGGCGCGGCCCGCCTGCCGGGCGACTGGTCCGGCCGGGCCGCCGCCATCGTTCGCGACCGCATCTACCCGGCGCTTGATCGCCAGATCGCGGCGCTCGCCGCCGTCAGGCCGCAGGCGCGATCGGAGCCGGGCATTTGGGCGATCCCCGATGGCGATGCTTATTACGCTGGGGCGCTCGCCTTCCAGACGACCACGACGCTGACGCCGGACGCGGTGCATCGGCTGGGGCTGGAGCAGGTCGCCGCACTGGACGCGCAGCTCGATCCGCTGCTGCGCGCGCAAGGGTTGTCGCAGGGTAGCGTCGGTGCCCGGCTGACCGCCTTGTCAAGGCGCCCCGATCAGCTTTATCCGAACACGGATGCGGGCCGCGCGGCGCTGCTGGCGGCGCTGGAGGGACAGGTGGTGGCGATCCGCGCCAAGATGCCGCGCGTGTTCGCCACCCTCCCCAGCGCGCCCGTGGAGATCGTGCGCGTGCCGCCCGAGATACAGGACGGCGCGCCCAACGGCTATGCGACCAACCCCGCGCTGGACGGCTCGCGCCCCGGGCGCTTCTACATCAACCTGAAGGACACGGCCGAATGGCCGAAGTTCACCCTGCCGACGCTGACCTATCATGAGGCGTTGCCCGGCCATCAATGGGAGGGTGCGATCGCGCTTGCCTCCACCGATACGCCGATCCTGCGCCGCGCGGGCATGGGGTTCGCCGCCTATGGCGAAGGCTGGGGCCTCTATGCAGAGCAGCTCGCCGACGAGCTTGGCGCCTATGCGGCGGATCCGATCGGACGGATCGGTTTTCTCCAGTCGCTCAAATTCCGCGCGGTGCGGCTGGTGGTCGATACCGGCATGCACGCCAAGCGGTGGAGCCGTACCAAGGCCACCGACTATATGGTGGAGACGACCGGCTTCGCTCGCGGCCGCGCGCAACGCGAGATCGATCGCTACGCGGTCTGGCCGGGTCAGGCGTGCAGCTACAAGGTCGGCCACACGGAATGGGTGCGCCTGCGCGAAACCGCCAGGGCCCGCGCCGGTGGCGGCTTCGACATCAAGGCGTTCCACGATGTCCTGCGCCAGGGATCGATGCCGATGGTGGTGCTGGCGCGGGAGATCGATGCGCGGTTCCCTGCGCGCTGAGGTTCCGGCCGCCTGGCGTCGGGAGACCCGATGCCGGGCCGACCACGACTAGGCGTGCGACTCCAGCCCCGTGCGGGTTTGCGCGCCCCACGTCTGGCCGCCGCGCAGGAAGGCCACCCAGCCATAGATCGCGCCGGCGTGGCGCAGCAGCTGGAAGCTGAACGGCTCGGCGATCGCGGCAAGTAGCGCGGGGCCGAGTTCCAGCCCCTCCCGCTGCCCCGTCCAACGCTTGTAGATGCCGAGCGACCAGAGATGGAAGCTAAGGTCGATGGCGATCTTGGCGACCATTACCAGCAGGATAGGCAAGGCCAAAGTGAAGCGCCCGGCCGCGATCAGCCAGATCAGGATCACGAAGGCCGTCAGCCCGTAGATCGGCTGCACCGTATCCAGCGCCTTGACCGGCAGCATCCGCGTGCCGAGGCGGCCGTAGCGCGCGTTGCCCACCATGTCGCGGTTCCAATATTGCGTCTGGAGGAAACCGCCGAACCACCGTTGGCGCTGCCTGAGGAAGGCGGGGATGCTGGCGGGCGCGTCGGTCCGCGCCAGCGCGCCGCCCACCACGCGCACCGTCCAGTCGCGCCCCGTGTCGTGCGCGTAGCGGTGGAGACGGTGGATCAGCTCATAATCCTCGACCATGCACTCCGGATCGAAGCCGCCGACCGCCAGCACGGCATCGCGCCGGAAGGCGGCGAACGCGCCCGAGATCAGCAGCAGCCCGTTCAGCCGCATCCACGCATCGCGCGACAGGAAGTTGCGGACATATTCGAAGGATTGGAACCACTGGAACAGCCGCCCGCCAAGCGTCGGCCCGCAGATCGGCGCGAGCACGCCGGTCGCCGCGACGAGTGAGGGCTCGGTGGCGAAGGCGGCGCGCATCGCCGCGATCGCGCCCGGCTCGATCAGCGTATCGGCATCGACCGTCAGCACCACCTCGGTGTCGATCCGTTCGAGCGCGGCGTTCAACGCGCGTGCCTTACCGCCGCGGGGCAGCCGCAGCCACATCAGGCGGCTGCCGTCGATCCGCACCTCGGCCATGGCGCCGAGCGCGGGGGTTGGGAGTGCATAGGCCGATGCCATCGCGGCCGGCGTCTCGTCGGTCGATCCGTCGTCCGCGATCAGGATCACCTCGGGCGGGAATGCCTGCGCCAGCAGCCGGTCGATCGCGAGGCGGATCACGCCCGCCTCATTATAGGCCGCGACGATCACGCCGAACCCCGGTTGGGGGCCTGTGGGGGCAGGCGGCGGCGCCTGCGCCAGATCGCGGATCTGCCATGCGGTGAAGATCAGCAGCGCCGTATCATAGAGGATGTAGGCGATCCCGACCGACCATATGATCAGGCCCTGCCGCCAGAATGCCTGCGCCGTCAGCAGAAGGAACAGAAGCGGCGTCGCGAAACCGATCAGGCGGCCCGCCAGCGGCACCGGACGGGGCGAAAGCCGGGGCGATTGCGCGACGAAGGCGGCCTGAAGGGATTGCATCGCCGTAGCCCTTAATCGCACCTCGCTGAACGCGCTATTGCGGTCCGCGCATGGACCGGTGAATTATCAGCACTCAGCGAGCGAAAGGTGGCAGATGGAACGGAAATATAGCGGTGTCGCGATCCTGCTCCACTGGCTGATCGCCGCCGGGATCGTCGCCAACGTGGCGCTCGCCTGGATCTGGCCGCGTCTTGCCGACGAACAGGTGCGCCCCGCGATCGATACCCACAAGTCGATCGGCATCACCCTGCTCGGCCTGGCGATCATGCGCCTGTTATGGCGGTGGAGCCACCGCCCGCCTGCGATGCCGGCGTCCTACCGGAATTGGGAGGTGCGCACGGCGCACGTGACCCATTGGCTGCTCTACGCGCTGATGTTCGCGATGCCGCTCAGCGGGTGGATCATGGATTCGGCCTATAAGGATGCCGCGACCCATCCGATGTTCCTGTTCGGCCTGTTCGAATGGCCGCGGATCGGGCCGATCCTGCACCTGCCGCCCGCTATGCGCGATGCGGTGCACGACGGCTTCGGCGCGATGCACAGCTATGCGTCCTGGCTGCTCTACGCCTTGTTCGCGCTGCACGTGGGGGGCGCGCTGAAGCACGAGTTCGACGGGCATCGCGAACTGCGGCGGATGATGCCGGGCCGGGCCGGCGACCGATCGGTGAAAATCCGATCACAGTGATGAAGCAAACCCGCTTCCGAACACCGGGATAGCCGACTAATCACCTAACATCGATCAGCCAAGATAACGGGGACGGATCTTGAAACACGCAACCATATCGACGTTCGCGATCATGATGGCGCTGGCGGCCACATCGGCGCAGGCGGCACAGAATCCGCGGCCCAAGCCCAACGCGCCGGCGACCGCCGCAAAAACGGTGACACAGGATCCGCCGCCGCCCGTTTCACAGAAACCCGGCGGTATGACCAACCAGGATTGGTGGCCGACCCGGCTCGACCTAACCGCTTTGCGTCAGCATGAGGATACGCGCTCCAACCCGTATGGCGCGGACTATAGCTATGCCAAGGCGTTCGCCTCGCTCGATCTGGATGCGGTGAAGGCGGATATCCGCAAGACCCTGCACACCTCGCAGCCGTGGTGGCCGTCCGACTATGGCAATTACGGGCCGTTCTTCATCCGCATGGCGTGGCACAGCGCGGGCACCTATCGCGCGGGCGACGGGCGCGGCGGATCGGACGGGGCGGAGCAGCGGTTCGATCCGCTGAACTCCTGGCCGGACAACGTCAGCCTCGACAAGGCCCGCCGCCTCGTCTGGCCGATCAAGCAGAAGTACGGCCGCAAGCTCAGCTGGGGCGATCTGATGGTGCTGACGGGCAACGTCGCGCTGGAGGACATGGGCTTCAAGACGGTGGGCTTCGCCGGCGGCCGGGTCGATTCCTGGCAGCCCGACGTCGTCTACTGGGGGCCGGAAACCAAGATGATGGGGACCGAACGGTCGAACCCGGACGGCACGCTGAAGCATCCGCTCGCTGCGACCACGATGGGCCTCATCTACGTCAACCCGGAAGGCCCCGGCGGCAACCATGATCCGATCGGCGCTGCCGCAGACATCCGCCACGCCTTCGGTAACATGGCGATGAGCGACGAGGAGACGCTGGCGCTGATCGCGGGCGGCCACACCTTCGGCAAGGCGCATGGCGCGCATCCGCAGAAGGAATGCCTCGCCATGGAGCCGACCGCCGCGCCGATCGAGCAGCAGGGCTTCGGCTGGAAGAACAAGTGCGGCAAGGGCAATGCCGAGGATACCATCACCTCGGGGCTGGAAGGCGCATGGTCGGCCGATCCGATCCACTTCACCAACCAGTATGTCGACAATCTGCTCAACTATGATTGGGTGAAGACAAAATCTCCCGCCGGCGCCACGCAGTGGATCCCGGCGAACGGCGCAGGCGCGAACCTCGTGCCGGACGCGCATCTGCCGAAC
>CAJYJW010000324.1 GCA_913775025.1 uncultured Sphingomonas sp.
TCCGTCAGTTCATAGCTGCGGCGGGCGCTCGCCTCCGTATCGATCGCGATGGCAAGCAGGCTGCGGTCCGTCGCCAGCGTCAACCATGCGCTGGCGACATCGCCGACGACGGTAAGACGGGCAGAGCGCACTGCCGCCTCGGTGCCGAAATATTGTTGCAACGCCGCCTTGTTGAGGCTGCGGAGGCGGCCGAACAGATCGAGTTCGAACGAGGCGGTGGCGTTGGCCGTGTAGACTGTGCGCCTGCCGCCGCCGGATGTGACGACGGTGCCCCCGTTCGTGCCGCCGCCTACACCGGTGCCCGATCCCGTGCCGATACCGGTCCCCGTGCCGCCATCGGTGCCGGTTCCGCCGCCAATGGTCGTGCCGCCGCCGGTATTTGTACCGCCGCCGATGCCGGTCCCCGTGCCGATGCCGCCCGTGCCGGGGACGATGGTGCTGGTGCCCGTACCGCCATTCCCCGAATCACTGATCGAGACGCGGCCGAGCCCGTCGAGCGACGGCAGCAGATTGGCGCGCTGAACCCGATAGAGCGCACGCGCCTGCTCGACGTTGGCGAGCGCCACCGCGACGTCCTGATTGTTGGCGAGCGCGCGCGATATCACGGTCTGGAGGCGGGCGTCGCGAAAGATGTCGCGATAGCTGACGGTTGGTAAAGTCGCTTCCGTTTGGCGGAGATAGGCGTCGCCCGCCGGCCAGCCCGGTGGCACCGGCTGTTCGGGGCGAATATATTTGGGTTCCAGGCTGCACGCGGCCAGCAGGCCGAGCATAAGGGGGGCGAAGCGCCTCATGCCGGTTTCTCCTCAGGCGGAGCATCCTCGCGCGGTGTCTCGTCGGCGGCATGCTCCTTCCCGCCGAACAGGCGGCGGACCACCACGAAGAAGAACGGCACGAAGAAGATGGCCAGCACGGTGGCCGTCAGCATGCCGCCGATAACGGCGGTGCCGATCGCGACGCGGCTCATCGCGCCTGCGCCCGTGGAGATGGCGAGCGGCAGCACGCCGAAGATGAAGGCGAGGCTGGTCATCAGGATCGGTCGCAGGCGCAGGCGTGCCGCCTCCAGCGCGGCCTCGGTCGGGCTGGCCCCGCGCCGCTCCGCCTGTTCGGCGAATTCGACGATCAGGATCGCATTCTTGGCGGAAAGGCCCATCGTGGTAAGCAGGCCGACCTGGAAATAAACGTCGTTCTCCAGCCCGCGCAACGCCACCGCCACCGCTGCGCCGACCAGGCCGAGCGGGATCACCAGCATGACGGAGATCGGGATCGACCAGCTCTCATACAGGGCCGCCAGGAACAGGAAGACCACGAGCAGCGACAGCGCATAGAGGATCGGTGTCTGCCCGCTGGACAGGCGTTCCTGATAGGACAGGCCGCTCCATTCGACGCTGACGCCGGATTGCTGGGAGGCAAGCTCCATCATCCGGTCCATCGCGTCGCCCGAGCTTTTGCCCGCCGCCGCCTGCCCCTGAATCTCGAACGAGGACTGGCCGTTGAACCGCGCGAGCGTGGTGGGCGCCTGCCCCCATTTCACCGTAGCGAACGCCGAGAAGGGAGCCATGGTGCCGGTGGATGTGCGGACGAACCAGTTGGAAAGATCCTCCGGCCGGCTGCGATAGGGTGCATCGCCCTGCACGTAGACCCGCTTCACTCGCCCGCGATCGACGAAATCGTTGACGTAATTACCGCCCCATGCGGCGGACAGAGTGGAGTCGACCTGGGCCTGCGTGATGCCGAGCGCGCCGACCTTCTCCTGATCGATCTCAACAGATAGCGTAGGCACGTCCTCCAGCTCGGTGCCCCGGACGCTGGTGAGCGCCGGATCGGCACGCGCGGCGGCCAGCAACGCGTCACGCCGCGCCTTGAACGCCTGCCGCCCGAGGCCGCCGGTATCGAGCAGTTCGAGCGTGAAGCCGGTCGATTGGCCGAGGCCCCGCACGGCGGGCGGGCTGGTCGCGTAGAATTCGACATCGCGCATCTGCGCGCCGAGCACCCTGTTCGCCCGGGCATTGATCGCATCGGCCGAATTGTCCGCGCCGTGGCGATCATCCCATGGCTGGAAGGCAATGAAGCCGCGCCCGGCGTTCTGCCCGGATCCGCCTGGCCCGCCGCCGACGATCGTATAGATGACGGCGGTGTTCGCCTTCTCGCTGCCGGCAAAATAGCGCTCGATCGTCTCGGCGGCGGCGACCGTGCGCTGCTGCGTGGCGCCGGGCGGCAAGGTGAACTGAATCTGTGCGCGGCCCTGATCCTCGGTTGGCAGGAAGCCAGTCGGCAGCAGCAGGAAGACGCCGACGAACAGCGCCGTCACCGCGAGAAATACGCCGGTCGCCAGCCAACGGCGGCGCAGGACCTTGGCCACGCCGTTGCGATACCGGTCCGACGTACGGTCGAACCAGGTGTTGAACCTGTCGCCGAAGCGGTGCGCCACCTTGGCGATGCGGCCGTCCTTCTCCGGATCACGCCGCTTGAGCAAGGTGGCCGCCAGCGCCGGGGACAGGATGAGCGCGACGAAGGCCGACAGGACCATCGAGGCGATGATCGTGACGGAAAACTGCCGGTAGATCACGCCGACCGACCCGCCAAAGAATGCCATCGGCATGAACACCGCCGACAGCACCAGCGCGATCGCGATCAGCGCGGTCTGGATTTCACCCATCGACTTGATCGTCGCCTCGCGCGGCGTGATGTCGGGCTCCTCCTCCATCACGCGCTCGACATTCTCGACCACCACGATCGCATCGTCGACAAGCAGGCCGATCGACAGGACGAGGCCGAACAGGGTGAGCGTGTTGATGCTGAAGCCCAGCAGCGCCAGGATGCCAAACGTGCCGAGCAGCACCACCGGCACCGCGATCGCCGGGATCAGCGTTGCCCGCCAGCTTTGCAGGAACACGAACATCACGATCACGACGAGGATGATGGCCTCGATCAGCGTCTTCACCACCTCCTCGACGG
>CAJYJW010000325.1 GCA_913775025.1 uncultured Sphingomonas sp.
GTTGCGACGAGTGGATAGAGTCGACCAGTCCGCACTGGCGAAGGCGGGGGCCATCGCCGCCGGCGGAATACGCTGGCCGAGCGCGCCGCCGGCAAGCAGGCCGTAGAAGGTTTCGGGCAGGCGGCTGGCGCTGCGCAGGCGGGATTGCACGCGTTCCGGATGGCCCCCGGCAAGATCGGCGCGCGCCGCCCAGAACAGGCCGGCGGCGGTCATCTCGGTATCGCGGGCGCGGGCGGAAACGCTGGTGAAGGCTTGCGTCGCGGCGGCGTAATCCTTCTGCCGCCAGGCAGCGAGGCCGGCGACCCAATCCGCCTGCACCGCCCATTCCCCCATGCCGGTGCGTGCGCGATCGGCAAGGCGGCGGGCGGACGCATCGTCGCCGGTCAGGAAATAGGACCAGGCGATGCGCTGCTGCCATTCGGTCTGCGCCTCCGCGCACAGCTGGCTTTCGACCGCGAGCAGCAGGCCCTCCGCATCGCTCGGCCGGTCGTCCTTGATGAGCGGGATGACTTGGGCGGACAGCGCCATCGCCACCGCGTCGCTTTTGAGCGAACGGGCGCTCTGGCGGCGGGGCGCGCCGGGCATTCGCTGAAGTTCGTTCGCCGTGGGGAGGATCGGCAGCGCCTCCGCCGCGATGCCGCGCTTGCGGGCGAGGCTGGCGAGTTGCGCCGCCTGCGGCAGATCGGGCGCGGCGGCAAGCAGCGCGAGGAGCGGCTCCGCCTCGACGCGTGGCGAGCCCTTGGCGAGGAACAGTTCGGCGCGGGCGAAGGGGGTGAGCAACCCGTCCGGCAGGGCATCGAGGCGGCCGGCGGCGGTAGCCCAATCGCCGGAACGGATCGCGGCGAAGATCGCGCGATAATTATCCCGCGCCTGTGCATCGAGTTGCGCGGGGATCGCGGCCGAAGCCGAGGCCACGATCGGGGCGGCCGGGGCCGCTGTTACGGGTACGGCGGCCCCAAGCAGCAGCGCCGCCATTACCTTGCGGATCATCGCTCAAGCTCTCCCAACAGCAATAGAAGATCGGCCCACGCCGCCGCTTTCTGCATGGGATGCTCCAGCAGCTGGCAGGGGTGGAAGGTGGCGATCGCGCGCACCTTCATGCCGTCATGATTGATTTCGTGTAAACGGCCGCGCGCCTTGGCGACGCCGCTATCCAGCAGCGCACGGCACGCATCCTCTCCGCAAACGAGCAGGATGCGCGGCGCGGCAAGCGCGACGTGGCGCAGCGCCAGCCGTGCGGCGGGGGCGGCTAGCGCGGCGTCCATCCGTCCGCCGGTGGGCCGTGCCGGTAGCAGGCTGGCAAGATAGACGGAGGCCCTATCCCGCCCGATCGCAGCAAGCATTCGGTCCAGCAGGCGGCCGGTAGCGCCGGAAAGCAGGTGGCCTTCCATGACGTCGGATGTCTCTGGCATGCCGACCATGAGCATGACGCCCGAGGCGACATCGCCTTCCGGCAGTAACCGTTCCTCGCCCGCGCCGGGCACCGACATGGCCGCAAGAGCATCGTGCACCGCTGCAAGATCGGTGGGCGATGCCGCCTCCGCGGCCGGCGGCGGGGGCGAATCGGTAGATGCGGCGATGGCCGGGACGGGCGCGGCTTTCGCCAGCCAGTCTCTCGGAGAGTCGTCGATCATGGTGTCGACGCCCGCAAGCTGCCACCAATCGAGTACGCTCAGCGCCTCGTCGTTCTGGATATTCCCCGGCCCCACGCCTATAGTTAGACTACGATATTGACGATCGGGTCAATCATTAGGCATCGGCCCGATGGCGGGGCGTTCGCCGTGTGCGATGACCGGAACGTGCTGGCGCGGAATCGAGAGGAAGCAAACGGGCATGAGC
This sequence comes from uncultured Sphingomonas sp., assembly GCA_913775025.1. Taxonomy (GTDB): domain Bacteria; phylum Pseudomonadota; class Alphaproteobacteria; order Sphingomonadales; family Sphingomonadaceae; genus Alterirhizorhabdus. The sequence continues at coordinate 1,840 of CAJYJW010000325.1, forward strand.
GAACGCGAATCGATGGCGTATGACGTCGTGATCGTCGGCGCGGGGCCGGCGGGGCTCTCCGCCGCGATCCGTTTGAAACAGCTTGCCGCCGAAACGGGGCAAGAGATTTCGGTCTGCGTGCTGGAAAAAGGCTCGGAGGTTGGCGCGCATATCCTGTCGGGCGCGGTGGTCGATCCGCGCGCGCTTGACGAGCTGATCCCCGATTGGCGCGAGCAGGATTGCCCGCTCAATGTGCCGGTGGTGGAGAACCATCATTGGGTGCTGACGGCGGGCAAGAAGATCGAGCTGCCCCACATCATGATGCCGGCGTTCATGAACAACAAGGGCACCTATACCGGCTCGCTCGGCAACCTCTGCCGCTGGCTCGGCGGGCAGGCCGAGGCGTTGGGCGTGGAGATCTTCCCCGGCTTCGCCGCCGCAGAAGTGCTGTTCGACGAGAAGGGTGCGGTGCGCGGCGTCGCGACCGGCGACATGGGCATCGCGCGCGACGGCACGCACAAGCCGGATTACATGCCCGGCATGGAGCTGCACGCCAAATACACCTTCTTCGCCGAGGGCGTGCGCGGCCACCTCTCGAAGGAGGTCAAGCGGATCTACGATCTGGAGGCGAATTGCGAGCCCCAGGTCTATGCGATCGGCATCAAGGAATTGTGGGATATTCCGGCGGACAAGCATGTCCCCGGTCGGGTGATCCATACGCAGGGCTATCCACTCGACGATGCGGTGGGCGGCGGCTTCCTCTATCATCAGGCGAACAATCAGGTCGCGCTCGGCTTCGTGGTTGGGCTCGGCTACAAGAATCCGCACCTTTCGCCGTTCGAGGAGTTTCAGCGCTGGAAGCAGCATCCGGAGATCCGCGCGATCATCGAGGGCGGCCGGCGCATCAGCTACGGCGCGCGCGCGATCAACGAGGGCGGCTGGCAGAGCGTGCCGAAGCTGACCTTCCCGGGCGGCGCGCTGATCGGTTGTTCGGCAGGGTTCGTGAACGTGCCGCGGATCAAGGGCACGCATACCGCGATGAAATCCGGCATGCTGGCGGCGGAGGCGGCGTTCGCGGCGGTGCAGGCGGGGCGCGAGGGCGACGAGATCACCAGCTATTCTGACACGCTGCATGACAGCTGGATCGCGACGGAATTGAAGACCGTGCGGAACGCCGAGCCGGCGCTTGCCAAGTTCGGCCCGACCGTGGGGACGATCTGGGCGGGCGTCGACATGTGGATGCGCACGCTAAAGATCGGCCTGCCGTACAGCTTCGGCCATCACCGCGACAACAAACAGCTTTACCGCAAGGATATGGTGAAGCCGATCAAATATCCGAAGCCCGATGGCGTCATCAGCTTCGACCGCCTCTCCTCGGTGTTCCTGTCGAACACCAATCATGAGGAGGATCAGCCGATCCACCTGACGCTGAAGGATGCGTCGGTGCCGATCGACGTGAACCTCGCACTCTACGACAGCCCGGAAAGCCGCTATTGCCCGGCGGGCGTGTATGAGATCGTTGGGCAGGAGACGAACGAGCCCCGGCTTCAGATCAACGCGCAGAATTGCGTCCACTGCAAGACGTGCGATATCAAGGACCCGACCCAGAACATCAACTGGGTGGTGCCCGAGGGCGGCGGCGGCCCCAATTATCCGAACATGTAACTGGGCGGGCCGCCCGCCCACCGTTATCCTGCCGATATTCCATGTGGAGCAGCGCGATGCGGGCGGACAGGTTGAAGACGGGCGTGGCGCTGCTCGCGCTGGCGATCGGCGGGAATACCGCCAACGCTGCGATCCCGCGGACCGACGCGGCGTCGCCCTATACCCAATATGTGCGCGCCCGGGCCGCCGATGCCGCCGGACA
>CAJYJW010000326.1 GCA_913775025.1 uncultured Sphingomonas sp.
ACCGCGCCGCTCAGCGTGTCGGCGACATAGGCGCGCGTACCGTCGCGGCGGACGACAAAGTAATGACTACGCGCGCCCCCGACCGGTATCAGCCGCGAGGGAGCCTTATCGTGCACTGGATCGTCAAATCGGATCAGTATGCTGTCCTTCTCCGACAGGACGTACAGCCGGCCGGCATCGTCGACGCGGACAGCGTGCAGCCGCCCGAACGGCGCCAGATCGATCGTCCGGGCGAGCGTACGCTGTGCAAGATCGATGATCCACAGCTCGCTCCCGCCCGCACCCGGTGCCTTCCAGCTCTCAACGCCATAATGGCCGACAAAGGCGTAACGTCCGCGGCGATCTGCGACGATCTCGTGCGGCTGGGTGCCGAGCGCCACGATGCCGATGCGGGTGCCACTGGGCAACGCGTAGAAGGCGACCCGCCCCCTCCCCTTCTCGACCAGCGCCAACGTTCCGCCAATCCGAGCCGATGGCGCGGCCCGTGCCGCCGCCCGCGCGCCGAGCGCGGTCGCCGCGACGAGCCCGCTGGCTAGCATCAACAATCCCTGCCGGCGATCGATCCGTAACATCGGCCCGTTCTCCTTTGCGGCTCAGTTGCGATCGCCGGGCATCGCCGGCCAGTCAGAATAACCAACCGACCCGCCGCCATACCAATATGCCTTGGGTGCCTCGGCCAGCGGCGCGCCGGTGCGCAGGCGCTCGACGAGGTCGGGATTGGCGATGAACGGTCGCCCCATGCTGAAAAGGTCGGCGTCACCCTTCTCTAGCACCGTTTCCGCGAGGTCGAGCGTGTACTGATTGTTGGCGATATAGGCACCATCGAAACGCTGGCGGAGTGCCGAAAAGTCGACGCCATCCGCCTCGCGCGTCTCCTGCGTCACGCCCTCGATATCGTGAACATACAGCAGGCCGCGCTGCGACAGCGCGTCGATATAGACGCCGAAGGTGTCCATGACCTGGCTGTCGAGCGGGGTTTCGCCGGGCATCGTCGTGACCGGCGAAAGGCGAATGCCGACGCGCCCTGCACCCCAGACATCGACGACCGCGTCGACCACCTCGAGCGGGAAGCGCAGGCGGTTCTCGATCGATCCGCCGTAGCGATCGGTGCGCTGGTTGGTGCTGTCACGGACGAACTGTTCGAGCAGATAATTGTTGGCCGAATGAACCTCGACGCCGTCGAAGCCCGCCGCCTTCGCGTTGGCGGCGGCGCGGCGATAATCTTCGACGATCCCGGGAATCTCGTCCGTCTCGAGCGCGCGCGGGGTGACGTGGTCCTTCATCCCGTCCTTGGTGAACGCCTGCCCGGCAGGCTTGATAGCCGAGGGTGCTACGGGCGGCTCGCCGCCCTGCAGATCGGGATGCGAAATGCGACCGGTGTGCCAAAGCTGGAGGAAGATCAGGCCACTGCGGTCGTGCACAGCCTGCACGATCGGCCGCCATGCCTCGACCTGTCGATCGTTCCAGATACCCGGCGTTAGCGCATAGCCGACCGCCTGCGGCGAGATGTTCGTCGCCTCGCTGATGATAAGACCCGCCCCGGCGCGCTGCCCGTAATAGTCGGCGGCGAAGGCGGGCGGAACGCCGTCGTCGTCGGATCGGCTGCGGGTGAGCGGTGCCATGACGATGCGGTTACGCAGCGAAAGGTCGCCGATCTTTACGGGCTGCAATACGGGGGACGACGAGTGGTCAGGCATGTCTGGTATGTCCATCTGGCGGAAGCGACTCGCCGTCTAAACGGTCGAGAAGTCGCATTGGTCCGGCGTTAGCTTGCAATCGCTTTCCGTTAGATGGAGCAAATGACCTAGAAGCGGTCACTTGGCGCTCTGCGACGCCTGCCAGAAACCGGACGTTCGTTCACCGCTTGGATTGGGCCAAAGCGCCCTACTTTCGTGTGCACGATGCCAGCCAGAGTAACAGGATGCTAAAGTCTGACAGGTACGGCCAAACGCATGTTGTCGTCACTTTCAGCCCGGATCGCCGCTATCGGCGTCGTTGTCCTGATCGCACTGGCTTCGCTGGCAGGACTCCTCGTGGATGCCTCGCGGCAAACCAGTCAAAGTTTTGAATGGGCTGGACACTCAGCAGAGGTGATTGAGAAGACTGAAGCAGCGTTAGGTGATTTACGCGAGGCGGAATCAGGTCAACGCGGCTTCATCATCACGCGCAATCCAGCTTACGCTCGATCGTTTGCCGAGCGGGTGGAGAGTTCGGCGCGTAATATGGCCGTTGCGGTCCGGCAGACGAGCGACAACCCTATGCAGCATGCAAGAGCTCGTGAGATCGCGGTTCTGATGACGAAGCGGGCAACCTTCCTTCGGCAGCCCCTGATCCTCGCGCGTCATGGCGATTTTGCTGGTGCGGTAGCAATCGTCGCCAGTGGTCGCGGACGTGAGCTGATGGATGCGATCAGCGTCCGGGCTAGTGGCTTCCTCGACGAGGAGCGGGCTTTGCAGACTAGCCGTCAAGACGCGGCAGCCAAGCGGCTCGCCAGCGGGCGGAGGCTCGCCATTATTGGAGGGGGCGTGGTTGCTCTGCTGGTTGTCTGCAGCTTCGCACTACTGATCCGCGCTATCCGCCGGCCGTTGGCGACGATGATGCGTGTCATGACGGCGTTGGGTGACGGTGAGCAGGATGCGCGCATTGATACGGCAATGGGATCCGAGGAGTTTAATCGACTTGCTGAAGGCTATAACGCCATGGCGGAGAGGCTGAGGAACGCCGTCGCCGATCAGGCGAACAGCGAGCGTAAGCTGCAAACCGCCAACGCCGAGTTGCACCGGAACAGCGAGACTCTGCGCGAACGCGGCTCCGTCATTGGGCTTCTGGGCGGCATGTCGCACCGCATGCAAGCCGCTCGTACCGACGATGAGCTAGCGCAGATCATCAAGGTCTTCGTACCGCGCGTACTTCCGAACGTTCCCGGTGCTCTCTACGCGCACAATAACTCGCGCAACTGCCTCGTGCCCATCGCCAGCTGGGGGGGGCACCGACGTTCCACCTGAGGGCTTCGCGCCAGATCGGTGTTGGGCGTTGCGCCGCGGGCAGAGCCATTACGTGTCTGGACCTGGCGGCGACATCGTTTGTGGTCATGTTGGTGAGGACGAGATCTATCACTGCGAACCCTTGCTCGCTGGCGGTGAGGTCATCGGTGTCCTCTACCTTCAAGGTCAGATCGAGAGCGAGAACCGCTTCCGCATGAACGTGC
>CAJYJW010000327.1 GCA_913775025.1 uncultured Sphingomonas sp.
CTGCCTACGCGATCGATGGCCAGCGCACGCCGAATATTCGCCTCCGCTTCCTTGGGGCGATCAAGCGCGCCCTGCGCTTCGCCGAGCCGCACCAGAATGCGTGGGACAAGATCGGATCGATCCGCCCGGGGGTCGCGCGCGAGCCTGAGCGCCTGCATCAAACTTACGGTCGCGCCGGCGTCATCGGCCTGCCATATGCGCGCCTCGCCAAGTGCGAGATATTGGCGCGCGCGCGTACCGGGATCGGCTTGGGGAATCGCCAGCGCGCGGCGGATCAGGGCATCCCCCTGCCTGAGAAGTCCGAGATTCGTATAGACCTCGCCCAACGTGGTCGCCAGCTCGGCCTTTACCGTCGGCTCCGTCGCAAGCTCGCGGTCGATCCGCGCGGCGCCGCGATCCAGCACCTCGCGCGCGGTGACGGTGGTCCCGTGCGCCTCCGATGGATCGGACACGGCGAACATCGACTTGACGAAATCGACGGTGCGCTCGGCGGTCAGCGTCTTGCGCCGGGCGATATCGCGCTGTTTGATCGCGTCCTGCCGTGAAATCAAAGCGAAGATAGTCAGCGCGGTCATCACCGCGAACCCGATCCCGGCAACGGTCGCGGCCACGGCGAGCCGGCGTTGGCGGCGTTGCTGTTCGCGCTGGCGCAATTCATCATAGGGTATCCCCATGATGCCTGCGAGCAGCTTCAACCGGGCGGCGGCCTTGCCGTCCTGCCCGGGCCGGATATCCGATGCGAGCGGCTCGCTCCCATCATTCTCGAACAGGGCAGGCGGCAGGCATTCGAGATCCGGATTTCCCCCCGGAATGGTCGATGCGTTGGGCTCACCAGCGATGATCAGGCATTGGATACGGTCGCGGCGGCCGAGCGCGGTGAAGGCTCTGATCTCCTCGTTGACCCAGCGGGATTTCGCACCGGACGGCGAGCAGATGACGATCAGCGAGGACGCTTCGCGCAACGCCGATTGAACTGACACCGCCAGATTGGACGACGCGGCAAGTTCCTCACGATCCTGGAAGATCGGCGGCAGCCTGTGGCCGAGCGGACCGAGCGCACTGTCCCGCCCGCGCAGCCGCTTGGGGATGCGATACGTCTCCAGCGCGCGATGAAGCCGGGATGCTGCTTTGCGGTCGCGGTGATTATAGCTGATGAAGGTGGCGTAGCGCACCGCCGCCTAGCCGATCGATGCGGCTTCGCCCCTTCTGTTCCGGCGGCGACGGCGCAGGGTGCCACCCGCCAGCCCGAAACCCGTCACCATCATGCCCCAGGTCGCAGGCTCCGGCAGCGCGGTGGCCGCCGCATAGCGCGGCGCGAACGTCTCGGATACGAGGCCCATCGTGACGCCCTGAGCCATCTGGTTCTGAACCAGCAGATAATCCCCGACAACGAAGGAGAAATCGCTGTCCGTCGGCTGGGTGCCGAGCAGCAGACCGCCGGAGTTGGTCACGGAACGCTCAGCGGGCGCGCGTTGGCTGCTGATGATCGACGAGCCGGTCTGACTGAAAGTCGCGCCGCTATAGCCGATCGTCGCGCCGGGCGCGACCGGCGTGGCGCGATCCGAATAGGCGTATGCCACTTCGAGATCGGTAAGGCCGTTCCGCCCGGTGATGTTGTGAAGCTGTATCTGGAAATCGGGGTCTGGGCGATTGCCGGCGCCATTTGGGGTCAGATCCCGATTGGGCTGGTAGAAATTGATGAGGTCGATACGGCCGGACGTTGTGTCGGTATAGCCGCTGAAAACCGTGTAGAGCGTATCGCTTTTGCCGGCGAAAAATAGATTGGCGCTGCCGGCTCGCCCATCGAGCAGCTGAATATAGCCGTTTTGGGAGATGTTGACCCCGACAACCGACGCGCCGAAGGCCCGGTTGAGATAGGTACAGTTGCTAAAGGCCGCGCTTCCGCACGAGCCGAGGGTGTTTTGCTTGGATGCAATGTCGATCTGAATCGTGCGCCCCGCCTGCGCCGCATGCATCGGCAATAGAATGCCCGCGGCGGCGAAGATCGCAACGCCCGAAATCCGACACAGCTTCATCTTTGCCACCCCCCGATGTCGCCCGTAAATTACGACGCAGAGTAATCTGTGTAAAGACGTACGGCGGGGAAGCGCGGTGTGTCGGCTTCCCGTGACGACGCAGGCGATTGCCCATGCGGCCTATTCGCAGCGACATGCATGCTATTTATCGGATCAATATCGGCTCGCGTGCACTGGAAAAGGTTACGCGTGGTGTCGTGGTGGAGGTATGAATGCCGCCCGTCACGCGGGGTGATCGAATCCGGGCCTTCGCCCGAGAAGGGGCCCCCCTGTCGATTGACCGAATTTCTCGCCCCCGGTCGGCGGCTCCGCGAAGCCGGAAGGTCAATCGGGATCGACGCGATACCCGATCGCAGGAAAGTGCACCGCCACTTCTCCCGCGCGCGGATCCATGCGTCGAAGCACGATCCGCGTCTCATCGCACGACACGAGATGGCCGCTGACTGCGGTTTCGGGGTGAGCGACCGGATAGACGCGCACCGGCCGCGTTATCGGCACCGGCGGAAGCGCACTCCCGGCTGCGATCGCGATCGCCGCATCGGCATCGATCTCGGTACGCTCACCGGTGCCGAATGCCGCCATGCGATCACGCCATGCGATGAGTCGCGGAAGGCGCCCCACCAGTTCCGCAGCGGAGGGGACATGCCC
>CAJYJW010000328.1 GCA_913775025.1 uncultured Sphingomonas sp.
GCAGCCGAACTCGCGGGCCGCGTCCTGCCCGCTCCGCCGCAAACGACGGCGCTGGGCGCGCTGCTTGGCCATATCACCGGCGGGGCGGCGGCGGACACCTATCAGCCGATGAACGTCAATTTCGGCCTGTTCCCCCCGCTGGTGCCCGATGCGCGCAAGAAGGAACGCAAGCCGATGATGGCGGCTCGGGCGCGTGAGGCGCTGGCGGAATGGATGGCGGCCTGAGCCCTCAGGGACGGATGAACAGCGCGAGCGAGAGCACGTGATTCACCCGGCCGTTTCCGCGTGCCTCGTTGATATATTGGTTGAGATAGCCCGCCTCGATCGTCGACCTGCCCGCCAGCGGTATCTCCACCCCGGCGAAGCTGCGAACCTGATCGAAGCCGCCGCGCGCGCCCCAATCCGCATCGTTCAGCGCGACGAACGGCTCCACCGAAACCAGCGCGCGCGTTCGCTCCGGCGCACCCAGCGGCGTGGCGAACCGCGCCAGCGATCGCACGCGCCAGCCGGTATCGCGGCCGTTGGACTGGCGGCGGTGCTCCAGCCGCGTGCGAAGCGACAGGGTTTGCGGCCCCCGCTTGTGCAGCGTCCAGCTGAGTTGGCCGAATAGCCGCTCCTCGTTGCGATCGGCCCCGCCCCGCACGTTCGTCTCGACATGCGCATAGCCGGCATAGGCCGTCACGGCGTCCGAGAATTTCCACCCGATCGCCGGGCGCAGGATCAATGTCCCGAGGCGGGACGCGCCGCTGACGAAGCGCGGCTGCACCTCGGCGAAATAGGCGACGCGGCTGCTGCCGATCGATCCCATGATGGTGGCGTTGATCCACGCCTGCTCATCCTCTCGCGTAGCGGCGATGGCCGGGGTGGCGGCGATCAATAACGGGAGAAACAGGCGTGCGCGCATCCCCGGCGCTGTGCCTTGGCGCATCGGCGGCGTCCATCGCCGGAACGCCGCCGCCACACTTCGTTACGCGGACAGGATCAGGCCGCCGCCTCATCGGCAAAAGGATAGTCGGTATAGCCATGCGGGCCGGGCACATACCATGTCGCCATATCGTCCGGCGTCAGCGGCAGGCCTTCGGCCAGACGGTGTGGGAGATCGGGGTTGGCGAGGAAGGTGCGGCCGAACGCGATCGCATCCGCCTCCCCCGCGTCCAGCGCCGCCTGCGCCGTCTCGCGGCGATAGTCGGAGTTCAGCACGAGCGGCCGCGAGAATGCCTTGCGAATGAAGGGATGCACCGGCGACGTATCGGATTTTCCGAAGGTGCCGTCCGGCCCGGGCTCGCGAAGCTCCAGCCACGCTACGCCGATCCGGTCAAGCGCGGCGGCGGCGGCAGCGAAAAGCGCGTGCGGGTCGCTGTCGTTCACGCCCTGCGAGTCGCCATTCGGCGACAGGCGAACGCCAACCTTGTCCGCACCGATCGTCTGAACCAGCCGCTCGGCCACCTCGGCGAGCAGGCGTATGCGGTTCTCAATCGATCCGCCATAGGCATCGTCGCGATGATTGGCGCCGTCCCGCAGGAATTGATCGATCAGATAGCCGTTGGCGGCATGCAGCTGGATGCCGTCGAAACCGGCGGCCATCGCGTTCCGCGCGGCACGGGCATAGTCGTCCAGCAGGCGGGGCATTTCGTCCGCGCGCAGCGGGCGTGCTTCCTCATAGGGCTGCTTGCCGTCGTTGGTGTGCGCCTCGCCCGGCGCGGTGGTGGCTGAGGCGGAGACGGGCTGCGCGCCGCCGATGAAGTTCGGATGCACGATCCGGCCCATATGCCATAGCTGGGAGACGATACGGCCGCCGCCCTCATGCACCGCCGCTGTCACCGGCTTCCACGCCTCGACCTGCTCGTCGGACCATATGCCGGGGGCGTTGGGCCAGCCGAGCCCCTCCTGACTGATTCCGGTCGCCTCGCTGATGATCAGGCCAGCGCTGGCGCGCTGCGCATAATATTCCGCCATCAGCGGTGTCGGCACATGCGCGCGGGTCGCGCGGCCCCGGGTGAGCGGCGCCATGAGGATGCGGTTGGGCGCGGTGATCGCGCCGAGCGTGATGGGATCGAACAATGACGGCATGGGGCACTCCTGAACAGCGAGTGCGGCAGATAGGGGCGCGTCGGGCCGGTTACGATGCCCCGGCGGGCAGGAAATGTTTAGTCGTCGATAGCCGCCGCCCGGCCGGCATCCACCGGCCGGGCGGATTCGGCGATCAGGCGGCCAGCTTGCGCAGGACGTACTGCAGGATGCCGCCGTTGAGGAAATAGTCCAGCTCGTTGACGGTATCGATCCGGCACCGCGTCTGGAACGTCTCGGCGGTCCCGTCGGCGCGGGTCATATGCACGGTCACGTCCTGACGCGGACGCAGGCCGGCGACGTTCTCAATGGTGAACGTCTCGGTGCCGTCGAGCTTAAGCGTCTTGCGATCCACGCCATCGGCGAACTGCAGCGGCACGATGCCCATGCCGACCAGGTTCGAACGGTGGATACGCTCGAAGCTTTCGGCGATCACCGCGCGCACGCCGAGCAGGTTGGTACCCTTGGCCGCCCAGTCACGCGAGGAGCCGGTGCCATATTCCTTGCCCGCGATCACGACGAGCGGTGTGGCGTCCGCCTTGTAGCGCATGGCGGCGTCATAGATCGCCATCACCTCGCCGGTCGGAATGTACTTGGTCATGCCGCCTTCGATGCCGGGGATCATCTCGTTCTTGATGCGGATGTTGGCGAAGGTGCCCCGCATCATCACCTCATGATTGCCGCGACGCGCGCCGTAGCTGTTGAAGTCCGCCTTGGAGACCTGACGCTCCTGCAGATAGCGGCCGGCGGGGCTGTCCGCCTTGATGCTGCCCGCCGGGCTGATGTGATCGGTCGTGATCGAGTCCGCGAAGATGGCGAGTGGGCGCGCGTCGCGAATGTCGCCTACGGCCTCCGGCGTCATCGTCATGCCCTCGAAATAGGGCGGGTTGGCGACGTAGGTGCTGGTCGGGTTCCAGCTATAGGTGTCGCCGCCCTCGATCGAGATGCCGCGCCATTTGCGATCGCCCTCGAACACGTTGGCGTAACGGGTCGAATACATCTCCCGGTCGATGAACGAGGTCATCACGTCCTGAACCTCGTTGTTCGTTGGCCAGACGTCGCGGAGATAGACGTTCTTGCCCTCGGTCGAGACGCCGATCGGCTCCTTGGTGATGTCCTCGCGCACCGTGCCCTTGATCGCATAGGCGACGACGAGCGGCGGTGAGGCGAGGAAGTTCGCCCGCACGTCAGGCGAGACGCGGCCCTCGAAATTGCGGTTGCCCGACAGCACCGAGGCGGCGACGAGATCATTCTCGTTGATCGCCTTGGAGATGGCGGGGGCCAGCGGCCCAGAGTTGCCGATGCAGGTGGTGCAGCCGTAGCCGACGAGATTGAAACCCATCGCGTCGAGATCGTCGGTCAGCTTCGACTTGTTGAGATAGTCGGTGACGACCTGCGAGCCGGGGGCGAGCGAGGTCTTGACCCACGGCTTGGAGGTCAGGCCCAGCGCCCGCGCCTTGCGCGCGACGAGGCCGGCGGCCACCAGAACCGAGGGGTTGGAGGTGTTGGTGCAGCTGGTGATCGCGGCGATCACCACGTCGCCATGGCCGATGTCGTGATCCTTGCCGTCCACCGACACGCGCTGATCGCTGTCGCCCGACTTCTTATAGCCGGTCGCCAGCTCGTTATTGAAGTTGTCGTCCACGTTGTTCAGCAGCACGCGGTCCTGCGGGCGCTTGGGGCCGGCGAGCGAAGGCTGCACCGTGCCCATGTCGAGCGCCAGCGTATCAGTGAACACCGGATCCGGCTGGGTGGCATCGCGCCAGAAGCCCTGGGCCTTGGCATAGGCCTCGACCAGATCGATCGACCACTCCTCGCGGCCGGTGAGACGCAGATAGTTGAGCGTCGCATTGTCGACCGGGAAGAAGCCGCAGGTCGCGCCATATTCCGGCGCCATGTTGGCGATCGTCGCGCGATCCGCCAGCGAAAGCGCATCGAGACCCGGGCCGTAGAACTCCACGAAGCGGCCGACGACACCCTTGGCGCGCAGCATCTGCGTGACGGTCAGGACGAGATCGGTCGCGGTGATGCCTTCGGCCAGCGTACCCGTGAGCTTGAAGCCGACGACCTCGGGGATCAGCATCGAAACCGGCTGGCCGAGCATCGCCGCCTCCGCCTCGATCCCGCCGACGCCCCAGCCGAGCACGCCAAGGCCGTTCACCATCGTGGTGTGGCTGTCCGTACCGACGAGCGTATCTGGATAGGCGACGGTCGCGCCGTCCGTATCGGTCGAGGTCCAGATCGTCTGGGCGATGTTTTCGAGGTTCACCTGATGGCAGATGCCGGTACCCGGCGGCACCACCTTGAAATTGTCGAGCGCCTTCGATCCCCACTTGAGGAACTCGTAGCGCTCCATGTTACGCTCATATTCCAGATCGACATTGTCCTGGAACGCCTTGGGGCTGCCGAACTCGTCCACCATCACCGAGTGATCGATCACGAGATGGCAGGGGACGAGCGGATTGATTTTCTGCGCATCGCCGCCGAGCGTGGTGATCGCATCGCGCATCGCCGCCAGATCGACGACGCAGGGCACGCCGGTGAAATCCTGCATCAGCACGCGCGCCGGGCGGTACTGGATCTCCCGCTCAGACCGGCGATCCTTCTGCCAGTCGACGATCGCCTGGATATCCTCGCGCGTCACGGTCGAACCGTCCTCGAAGCGAAGCAGGTTTTCCAGCAGCACCTTCATCGAGAAAGGCAGGCGGGATACGTCGCCCAGTGCCTCGGCCGCCTTCGGGATCGAGTAATAATGCACCGTCTTGCCGCCGACATCGAGGCTGGTGCGGGTATTGAGGCTGTCCTGTCCGACGGCGGTCATGGCGGCTTCCCTGTGCTGCATGTGCGAGACTCGGGCGGGCCATAGCAACAGGGCGGCGTTTGGGGAAGGGAGGCACCCGCCCCACCTCGGGATCGGCCATGCGATCAGGCGCGGATAGCGACGCGCTCGCCCCCCAATATCCTGTCCATCTCGATGGCGGGAACCGGCCTGCCGAACAGCCAACCCTGCATCCGCGCGCAGCCAACCGTGCGCATGATCGCGGCCTGCGCCTCCGTTTCGATACCCTCCGCGGTGACGGACAGATCGAGCGCCTCGGCCAGCGCGGTGATCGAACGGGCGAGATCGGCGGCGCGGCCGTCGCTCGCCACATCCGTCACGAAGGAGCGGTCGATCTTGATGCGATCGAAGCTGAGCCGCCGCAGGTAGCCGATACTGGCGAAGCCCGTGCCGAAATCGTCCAGCGAAATGCGAATGCCGAGCGCCCGCAGATCCCGCAGCACCTCTTCCGCGGCATCCGGCCGACGCAGCAGATAGGTCTCGGTGATCTCAAGTTCCAGCCGTGCCGCCGGAAAGCCGGTTTCGTGCAATACCGTGGCGATACGGTTGACCAGCGTACGGTCCCAGAATTGCGCGGGTGAGAGATTGACCGCCAGTTCCACGTCCCACGCGAGCGCCGCGCGGCAGGCGGAGACGAGGACTGACCGACCAAGGTCGTTGATGAGCCCGCTTCGCTCCGCCACGCGTATGAACAGATCGGGCGCGATCGGGCCATGGCGCGGGTGCGTCCAACGCGCCAACGCCTCCACTCCGACGATCCGGCGGCAGCGCGCCTCGACGATCGGCTGGAAATGCACCTCGATGCCGCCGTTGGCGATCGCATTAGAGAGATCCCGCTCCAGCCGACGGCGTTCGTCATACTCCTCGTCCATCCCTGCCGCATATGGGCAGCAGCAGTCGCGACCATTGGCCTTCGCAGCATACATCGCCACGTCGGCGCGACGGATGAGCTCATCGGCGGCGATCCCCCCGGTGGATGTGACCAGGCCTATGCTGATGCCGGCGGTCACGCTGTAACCGTCGATCGCGAAAGGGGCGTGAAAGCTTGCCAGCACCGCCTCGCAAATCCGGTCGGCGTGGCCGGCGGCGGTCCCGTTCATCACGATGGCGAACTCATCGCCGCCCGACCGCGCGACGAAGGCCATGGAACCGGCTGCCGTCGCGATCCTGCGACCGGCCTCGACGAGCAACGCGTCCCCGGCGGCATGGCCGTAGACATCGTTGGTCTCCTTGAAGCCGTCGAGATCCATATACAGCAGCGCGACCGCGCCACGGCATTGTTCCACCTGCTCTATCATCGCGCGGCGATTGCCGAGCCCGGTCAAGGGATCGTGCAGGGCCTGGTGCAACGCCTGTAGCTCGCTGCCGCGCAGGGCATCGATGCTCGATCGCGCGCGCCGCAGGATCAGGGCCGCCGCGCCCAACGCGATCAGCCCGATCATCGCGAATGCCGGTAGGATCAGCCGCCGCAGTTCGGTGCCGGGCGCATGGCTGCTCCACATGATCCGCCCTACCGTTTCGCCGCCCGCTCCGATCAGCGGCAGGCCCTCGCTCGTGGGCGTGACGCCCGGCACCAAACGCAGCGGCGGTAGCCTGTGATCACTGGATATCGTGTTGAGAAATCGCTGATCGATGAGGTTCGCGATCACCAGCGCTCGCCTCGGGCCGGGGGGGAGCGATACCTTCCCGGTCAACGGCACGATCGCCGCGACAGAGAAGACGTAGACCTTGCCGTCCACTCCGGTAAATCCACCGACCACCGGTTCGCCGGCCGGACCGTTCGCCTGAACCCGGCGCGCGGCGGCGACGAAGCCCTTGCCCAATAGACGCGCGGGATCGAAACCGGGCGGGCGGCGATGCCCGCCGGTCACGGCGTAGATCACCCGCCCCTGCTCATCGAGCAGCATGAGGTGGCTGTATCGCTGCACGACGCCAAGGTAGGCGCTGATATTGTCGTCCGCCCACGCCGGATCAAAGGCCTGAACCAGATGTCGCACGGCGTCATCCCAGCGCGCATAATCCTGGAGATCATGCACGACCATCGCGGCCGTGCCGCCGAAGCCGTTCGCGAGCAATTCGATCTCGCGCTCCCTCTCCATACGATCCTGCACCGCCGTCGTGTGGATCAGGAGAGCGATCAGGCCGCCGAAACTCGTACCGAAAAGCAGGACGATCGGAATGAGATACTGAGTTGGGAAATAGCGCCGGAATCGGCGGCCTAATCGTCGGTCCATACCGCGCCTCGCCTTGCCAATCCGCCGTAATTCAAATTACTTAAAGCGGACTTACCAAACCAGACGCCGATGCCCCCATATCGAAGGCGATACCCGCCCCATTACCTATCTGATCCGTCCCGCAACTGTCCTCTGCGAGATATACTGACCCGCATTGTCGGATCAGCGCACGACGAATTGGCCCTTCATCCCGCCCGCCGCATCTAGCAGATTGGTGCTGCGGAAGGCGTAGACTGCATTACGCGTTGTCGGCGCGACGATGCGCAGACGGGCGCTTTGTCCGGGCTTGAGATCCACCTTGTCGTCCGTCACCCAGCCGGAATCCTGGGGCGCCACCCGTGCCGCCGTGAAGAATTCCGGAGCGGAAAGATTATGCCGCCGGTCGGAAACGTTGCGAATACGGAGGATATAGTGCTCGCCGGACCGCAAGATGATCCGCGCCGGACTGAAACGCGCATTGCTGACGGTGATGTTGACGGGCGTCCCCTTGTTCCAGTTGGGCAAGGCTTGCGCCGTTGCAATAGCGGGTGTCGCAAGCAGCAGCGCGGCAAGGGGGCGAAACATCGAACACCTCTCGAAAATTGAAGCTAGCTGAACGCTTCAGGCCGCCTGCGCGCTCCATCTTCAAGCAGCGGCACGCTTCGCCCGTGTGCGTTTGGCCGGCGCCGGGGCGGCGGGGGTGGTCTCCTCCGATATCGGCTTCAGCAGGGGCTTCAGATAGCGGCCGGTGTAGCTGCGCGCACATTCCACCACCTGCTCGGGCGTTCCGGTCGCAACGATTTCACCGCCCTTGTCGCCGCCCTCCGGGCCGAGGTCGATGATGTAATCGGCGGTCTTGATGACCTCCAGATTATGCTCGATCACCACTACCGAATTGCCCTGCTCCACCAGCGCGTGCAGCACCTCCAGCAATTTGCGCACATCCTCGAAATGCAGGCCGGTGGTCGGCTCGTCGAGAATGTAGAGGGTGTTGCCCGTGGCGCGGCGGCTAAGCTCCTTCGCCAGCTTCACACGCTGCGCCTCGCCCCCCGACAGGGTCGTCGCCTGCTGACCTACCTTGACATAGCCCAGCCCGACCTCGGCCAGCATCGCCATGCGATCACGGATCGGCGGCACCGCCTTGAAGAACTCGACCGCATCCTCGACCGTCATGTCGAGCACGTCGGCGATCGACAGGCCCTTGAACTTCACCTCCAGCGTCTCGCGATTGTAGCGCTGGCCGTGGCATACGTCGCAGGTGACGTACACGTCCGGCAGGAAGTGCATTTCGATCTTGAGCACGCCGTCGCCCTGGCACGCCTCGCACCGGCCGCCCTTCACGTTGAAGCTGAACCGCCCCGGCTTGTAGCCGCGCGCCAGCGATTCCGGCAGGCCGGCGAACCAGTCGCGGATGATGGTGAAGCTGCCGGTGTAGGTCGCCGGGTTCGATCGCGGGGTCCGGCCGATCGGCGACTGATCGATATCGATCACCTTGTCGAGGAACTGAAGCCCCTCGATCGTCTCATGATGCCCGGCCAGCATCCGCGCGCCGTTCAGCGTGCGGGCGGCGGTGGCGAACAGGGTGTCGATGGTGAAGGTGGATTTTCCCGATCCCGACACGCCGGTGATACAGGTAAAGGTGCCGAGCGGGATCGAGGCGCTCACGTTCTTGAGGTTGTTCGCGGTCGCGCCCTTCACCGTCAGCTTGCGGCCGTTGCCCTTGCGGCGCTTGTCCGGCAGCGGCACCATCCGTCGCCCGGTCAGATAGTCGGCGGTCAGGCTCTTCTCGTCCGCCAGCAACTCGTCGAGCGTGCCCTGCGCCACGACCTCGCCGCCGCGCACGCCCGCCCCCGGCCCCATGTCGATTACATAATCGGCGGTACGGATCGCATCCTCGTCATGCTCGACCACGATCACCGTGTTGCCGAGATCGCGCAGCCGCTTGAGCGTGACGATCAGCCGGTCGTTATCGCGCTGATGCAAGCCGATCGAGGGCTCATCGAGCACGTAGAGCACGCCCGACAGGCCGGAGCCGATCTGCGATGCCAGCCGGATGCGCTGACTCTCCCCGCCGGACAGCGTGCCGCTCGTGCGATCGAGATTGAGATAGTCGAGGCCCACATTGTCGAGGAAGCCCAGCCGCTCGACGATCTCCTTCAGAATGCGCTCGGCGATGGCCTTCTGCTGATCGTTCAGATGGTTCGGCAGATCCCGGAAGAAGGCCAGCGCCGGCCCCACCGCGCGGCGGGTGGAAAGGCTGATGTCCTCGCCCGCGATCTTCACCGCCCGCGCTTCCGGCTTGAGCCGCGCACCGCCGCACACCTCGCATGGGGCGGCGGACTGATATTTGGCCAGGTCCTCGCGCATCCACGCGCTTTCGGTGGAGAGCATCCGGCGATTGAGGTTGCCGATCACCCCTTCGAACGGCTTTTTGACCTCATAGGCCTTCTTGCCGTCGATGAACTTGAGCGTGATCGCTTGGCCCCTGGTGCCGTGCAGGATCGCCTCCACATGCGCCGGCTCCAGCGCATTCCACGGCACGTCGAGCGAAAATCCGAAATGTTTGGCGAGGCTC
>CAJYJW010000329.1 GCA_913775025.1 uncultured Sphingomonas sp.
GCTCGATACGGTCGGGCTCACCCGGATCGCGCAGGTGCCGGTGCGGATGCTCTCCACGGGGCAGGCGCGCCGCGCCACGCTGGCGCGGGTGATCGCCGGGGGCGCATCGGTATGGCTGCTGGACGAGCCCGGAAATGGGCTCGACGCATTAGCGCTTGAGGCCCTGGCGGCGGCGATGGCGCGGCATCGGGCGGCGGGCGGCATCGTGCTGGCGGCGACCCACCAGCCGCTGGGGCTGGACAATGCGAAACGGCTGGCGCTGGCATGAGCGCGCTTGGCCACATTCTGTGGCGCGATCTGACGCGCGCCTTCGCCGGCGGCGGGGGAATGCTGCCGCTGATCTTCTTCCTCCTCGTCGCCACCCTGTTCCCGTTCGCCATCGGGCCGGACGCGCGGCTGCTTGGCGCGACGGGGGGCGGCGCGCTGTGGATGGCGGCGCTGCTCGCCGCGCTGCTGCCGGTCGATCGGCTGATCGCGCCCGATGCGGAGGCCGGGGTGCTCGATCAGCTGGCCGTGCGCGGAATCGCGGAGGAAGCGGTGGCGGGGGCGAAACTGGTGGCGCACTGGCTTTCGTTCGGCCCGCCGCTGATGCTGGCGGCAATCCCGGCGGCGGGGCTGCTGAAATTGGACGGGGCGACGCTGTTGCGGCTGGAGGCAGGCCTCGCGATCGGCACGCCCGGCCTGGCCGCGCTGGCATTGCTTACGGCCTCGCTGACGCTTGGCCTGCGCGGCGCGGGAGCGCTGGCGGGGCTCGTGATGCTGCCGCTGGCGGTGCCGATCCTGATCTTCGGCGCGGGCGCGCTCGGGGCACAGGGGGCGGGGGCGCTGAAGCTGCTTGCCGCCGCCTCGCTGCTGCTGGTTGCGGGGGCGCCGTTTGCGGCGGGCGCCGCCTTGCGCAGCGGGCGGGAGTGATCGTTCCGTTTTCGTGACGATTGCGGAAACTCTTTTTCCGCCAGCGCGTTAACGGTGTGTTGCTGTGGTGGGCGGCAGCGTTCAAAAGGGGGGTTGGCGCCGTTGTTTCTCATGTCGATTGCGCTTGGCGGCTGCCTCAAGGGTCCGCCCGTTGAATTCGGCATCACGGAAGATACCGGCGGCCATATCACCTACGTTCTGGGCGCATCCGTTGCGTTGGCCGCCCGGTCCGACGTCGAACGGATCGAGATCGTCACGCGCCTGATCGACGACCCTGTCTTGGGCAAGGCCTATGCGACCCCGGTCGAGCCTTTGGGGGTCAAGCTGTCGATCGTGCGGCTGGATACCGGTAATCGCGCCTACCTTTCCAAAGAGGCAAATGCAGCGGACCGCCCCGCCTTTATCGCAGCGCTAAGCCGCTACATCGCCGGGCTGGCGATAAAGCCGGACGTGATCCACGCGCATTTCGCCGATGCGGGGGCGGTCGCCATGGCGATGCGCGAGCGGTTCGGCATTCCTTTCGTCTACACAGCCCACTCGCTCGGCATAGACAAGGCGGGGACAGGCGACGGCGGCGTCGGGCTCGGCACGCGCATTGCGGAGGAGGATGCGGTGATCGCCGCCGCCGACGCGATCGTGGCCTCCTCCCGCGACGAGGCGGAGCGGCAACTGATGCTGTATCCCGGTGCGTGCCCGGCCCGCATCCATTGCATACCGCCCGGCGCCGCGCTGCAATCGCCGGTTACGCCCGACCTGGATGCCGCCCGCGCGCTGATCGCGCCGTTCCTGCGGGATGCCGCCAAGCCGATCATCCTCGCCATCGCCCGCCCGGTCCGCAAGAAGAACCTCGCCGGGCTTGTCGCCCTCTACGCCGCCGATCCGGCGCTGCGGGAGAAAGCGAACCTCGTTATCCTCGCCGGCCTGCGCGATGGCCCGGACTGCGGCGAGGCGGAGCAGCGCGGCGTGATCGGCGGGCTGCTTGCCGCGATGGATCTGCACGATCTCTACGGATCGCTTGCCCTTCCCAAACGCCATACCCAGGCGGAGGTCGCTGCGCTTTACGCTCTGGCGCGGGAAAGCGGCGGCGTGTTCGTCAATCCGGCTCTCACCGAGCCATATGGCCTCACCCTGACGGAGGCGGCGATGCATGGCCTGCCGGTCGTGGCGACCTGCCATGGCGGTGCCGCCGATATCGTCGCGGCGATGCGCCATGGCCTCACCGCCGATCCTTGCGACGCCGCCGCTTTCGCCAGCGCTATCCACCAGTTGCTGGACGACCGGCCGGCATGGATCGAGGCGTCGCATGCCGGCCGCACGAATGGCGCGGCGCGCGACTGGGACGGATATGCCGAACGGTTCAGCGCGGTGGCGCGGGCGCTCCTGCCGGTGGCGGCGCCTGACGTGACGCCCGCCTTCACCGATCTGTTGCTCTGCGACATCGACAATACGCTGACCGGCTGCCTCAAGGGCGCGCGACGGATGGTGGGCTTTCTGGCCAATCGCCCGGCGCTGGCGTTCGGCGTCGCCACCGGGCGTTCCTTGCAGGAGGCGGAACGCCTGCTTGCGGAATGGCGACAGCCGGCGCCCCACGTGCTCATCACCTCGGTCGGCGCGGAGATCTATTGGCGGCGCGGCGGGCGCTTGGTCGCGGACGATGCCTATGCCCGCCATATCGATGCCGGATGGGATATCGCCGCCGTCGAGGCGCGGGTGCGCCCGCTGCGCGGCGTGCGGCCCCAGCCCCCGGTCGAGCAGCGCCGTCACAAGAGCAGCTGGTTCGCGCATGAACCGGCGGTGGTGGCCGCCATTCGCGCGGCGGTGGCCGATCTGCCCGTCCGCGTGATCCACAGCCATGGCCATCTGCTGGACATCGTGCCGGAACGCGCGGGCAAGGGTGCCGCGATGGCGTGGGTGGCGCGGGCCATGGGGATTGCGCCCGATCACGTGTTCGCCGCCGGCGACAGCGGCAATGATCTGGATATGCTGAGCGCATGTCATAACGCGATCATCGTCGCCAACCACAGCGAGGAACTGGTACCGCTGCTGCCCCGGCCGACGACCTATCTTGCACGTCGCCCTCATGCCGGGGGCGTGGTGGAAGGAATGCGTGCCTGGGCGCGGAGGCGCGCGGCATGAAGCGCCCGATCGGCTATTTCTGCCATCATCAGGGCCGTGGCCACGCGGAACGCGCCGCTGCTATCGTCAACGCGCTGCCAGCAGACCGGCCTGTGGTGCTGTTCGCGGCGCGTGACGATATCTTCCCGCCTCTGGCCCCGCACGTTTCGATCCGCATCATTCCCTCTTTGTTCGAGCAGCCGGCCGATGCCGCGCCGATGATGGCGAACGTACGCACCCCCGCGACGCTGCACTGCGCGCCACTGGGCTGGGCCAGCATCACCCGTGCGGTCGCCACCATCGCGCGTTGGTTTGACGAGGCACGACCCGCACTGTTCATCACCGACGTATCCGCTGAGTTGGCCCAACTGGCGCGCATCGCATCGATTCCCTGTGTCACCGTGCTTCAGCATGGCGAGCGGAGCGACCCCGGCCATATGGCGGCCTATGAGGCAGCGGTGGGAATTCTCGCGCCTTATGCACCGGCGCTGGAGCAGCCCGGCCGACCGGACTGGATGCTGGCCAAGACGCACTATGCCCCCGGCGTCGGCATCGATTTCACTGCCGTCGATCGCCTGCACGCGCGTCGGATCCTCGGCCTGCCGGAGGCGGCGGAGATCGTGTTGGTGGTGGCGGGCGGCGGCGGCGGCGGCACGCCCGCCACCCCGATCACCTTGGGCGCTCGGGCCGAGCCGGACAGCCTGTGGCTGACGATCGGCGCGGTTGAGCATGAGTGGCATGCGACGCCGCCCGGCAACCTGCGCCATCTCGGCTGGGTGGATCAGAGCGCGCTCTATATGGCGGCGGCGGACCGCATCGTCTCCTCCGCTGGCAACACCACCGTCCACATGATCGCCGCGACCGGCCGGCCATGGATCGTCGTGCCGGAATGGCGCTATTTCGACGAGCAGCTGTGGAAGGCTCGCATGCTGGCCACGGCGCATGCGGCGGTGGTGCTGGACCATTGGCCGTCCCATGCCGGTGCGTGGGGGGACGCGTGGGCGCGCGCCGCGCACATTGCCCCCGCCACGCAGCGCGCGCTCGTCGATCCCCACGCCGCCGAGGATGCCGCGCGCTGGCTGGATACGCTTGCCGAACGTCTCTGGGGCGAGGCGGTGGTGGCGTTGCCGGCCGACATTCCCCTTTCGATGGATCCTGCCGCATGAGCTTTTCCGTCTGCACCCTTGCGCATGGGCGCGCCGACCATCTTGCCAACGTCGTCCACGGGCTAAACGCGCAGACCAAGGCGCCCGATGAGCTGGTGATCGGGGTAATGCAGGACACGGCGTATGACCTGCCCGAAACCCGCTTCCCGGTACGGCAGCTGATGGTGGGGGCGGGCGGCATCCCGCTGGCGGCGGCGCGGAACGCCGCGGCGCGAGGTGCTGCCGGCGAGCATCTGCTGCCGTACCGGGAAGCGGGTTTCGGGCAGGTCATACGCCGTGTCCTGCATTACCCCGATCACCAGCTCATCGGGCGCCTTGGTCTGCGCGT
>CAJYJW010000330.1 GCA_913775025.1 uncultured Sphingomonas sp.
CAGGATATGGACGATGCGCCGGCGAAAACCGGGCGACGTCAATCTTACCACCAACGGTCTGGGCGGGCGGTGAAGCCGGCGCGCTGCTCGATGGCGAGGCCCGCGTTCAGCACGCCCTGCTCGTCGAGCGGGCGGCCGATGATCTGAAGCCCCAGCGGCAACCCCTCCGCGCTCAACCCGCCCGGTACCGACATTGCCGGCAGGCCGGCAAGGCTGGCGGGCACGGTGAAGACGTCGTTGAGGTACATCGCCAGCGGGTCGGCGCTTTTCTCACCAAGTGCGAAGGCGGCGGAAGGCGCGGTTGGCGTCAGCAGAAGATCGCAGCGCTCGAACGCCTGAGCGAAGTCACGGGCGATCAGCGCGCGCACCTTTTGTGCTTGCGTGTAATAAGCGTCGTAATAGCCCGCCGAAAGCACATAGGTACCGATCATGATACGGCGCTTCACCTCCGGCCCGAAACCGGCGGCGCGGGTCGCGGCATACATTTCCTGCAGGTTCGCGCCATCAGGCAAATCACGCAGGCCGTACCGTACGCCATCATATCGGGCGAGGTTGGACGACGCCTCGGCGGGCGCGATGATGTAATAGGTCGGCAAGGCCTGCGCTGTATGCGGCAGGGAAACGTCGACAATCTCAGCGCCCGCGTCGCGCATGAAGGCGATGCCCTGCTGCCACAAGGCCTCGATTTCGGCAGGCATCCCCTCGACACGATATTCGGTGGGAATACCGACCTTTAAGCCTTTGAGCTCGGCGGAAAGCCCAGCCTCCCATGCGGGGACATCGAATTCAAGCGAGGTCGCATCCTTCGGATCGAACCCCGCCATCTGTTCGAGCAGGATGGCGCAATCCCGCACGTCGCGCGCCATCGGCCCCGCCTGATCCAGCGAGGAGGCGAAGGCGACCACGCCGAAGCGCGAGCAGCGACCATAGGTCGGCTTGATACCCGATATGCCGGTGAAGGCGGCGGGCTGGCGGATCGAGCCGCCCGTGTCCGTACCTGTTGCCCCCGGCACCAGCCGCGCCGCGATCGCCGCGGAGGAGCCGCCGGACGAGCCACCCGGCGCCAGCGGCGCGTTGCCGCCATCGCCACGACGCCAGGGTGAGATCACGTTGCCAAACGCGCTCGTCTCGTTCGAGGACCCCATGGCGAACTGGTCGAGGTTCAGCTTGCCAAGCATCCCTGCCCCGGCACCGAACAGCTTCGCCGTTACCGTCGATTCGTACGTCGGCACGAAGCCTTCAAGTATCCGGCTTGCCGCCGTGGTCTGCGTGCCGGCGGTGCAGAACAGGTCCTTGATGCCCAGCGGCACGCCGGACAGCGGACGGATTTCACCAGCGGCCCGGCCGCGATCCGCTTCCTCCGCCGCCGCGATGGCATGATCCGGCGTTTCGAGGATGAAAGCGTTCAGCGCCTTGGCTTCCGCGACGGCGGCTATGAAGGCATCCGCCGCCTCGCGCGCGGAAAAGTCGCCACGGCGAAAACCGTCGCGCAGGGCGGCGACGCCGAGATCGGTAAGGTCGGCCACTATTCGATCACCTTGGGCACGGCGAAGAAGCCATGCTCCGCCTGAGGGGCGTTCTTCAGCACCGCATCCCGCCGGTCGCCGTCCGTCACGACATCCTCGCGCAGGCGCAGCGTGTTCGGGATAACGGCGGCGAGCGGAGCCACGCCATCTGTATCGACCGCCGAAAGCTGCTCGACCCAGCCGAGGATGTTGTTGAGTTCGGGCACCATCGCCTCCGCCTCGGCATCGCTGACGGCGATGCGGGAGAGGCTGGCGATCCTGCGGACGGTTTGAAGATCGACGGACATAGCCGGGCGGCTAGCACCCGCGCCGCGCCGCTTCAAGCGGCGGGCGACGGGATGGGTTGGACGCACCCGCCCCGCCCCGCTAGGCACGTAGCCCAGCCGCACGCCCAATCGAGGACCAGGATACCGTGGCCCGCAAGTTTCTTTATCTCGTCGCAGGGGCCATCGCGCTCGTGCTTATCGCCGCGATCGGCTGGAATCTCTTTCAGGAAAGGATCCTGCGGGCGGCATTCGTGCCGAGCACGCCCTTCAAGGCACCGCTGCCGGCGGGCGCGCCCGACTACGCCAAGGCCGCCGGCTGGCTCTCACGCCCGGATCTGCGGCAGGATCCATCTCGTTGGGTGCCCGCCGGGTTCAGCCCCGCCACAAATCCGCAAGTGGCGGTGTTCTACGTCGCGCCCACCGCCTATCTAGGGAAAGGCAGCTGGAACGCCGCGATCGACGACAAGGAGACGAACGACCGGCTGACGCTGTTCACCTCCAGCCAGGCAAGCGCCTTCAACGGCGTCGCCGCGATCTGGGCTCCCCGCTATCGGCAGGCGGCACTCGGCGCATTCCTGACGACCGGGGCCGACCCCACCGCCGCGCTCGATTTCGCCTATCGCGACGTGGAACGGGCATTCGATGCCTTCCTTGCCCAGATCCCCCCGTCCCGACCGATCATGCTCGTCGGGCATAGCCAGGGGTCGCTCCACCTGTTGCGCCTGATCCATGAGCACGTCGCCGGCCGCGCGGTGCAGCGGCGGATCGTCGCCGCCTATCTCGTCGGCTGGCCTATCTCGGTGACGGCGGACCTGCCGGCGCTTGGCCTGCCGGCCTGCGGAAAGGCAGGTCAGGCAAATTGCATCCTCTCATGGCAAAGCTTTGCCGAGCCGGCCGACCCCAAGCAGATCCTTGATGTCTATGACACGACGATCGGCTTGGCGGGAAAGCCCCGCCGGGGCAGCGTCATGCTTTGCGTTAATCCGATCACCGGCACGCCGAACACCATGGCGCCCGCCCCCGCCAATCTCGGCTCGCTTGTGCCCAAGGCGGGCCTCAGCGATGCGACGATCGAGCCCGGGCGGGTGCCGGCGCGCTGCGATGCGCGCGGCTTCCTCTCGATCGGACAGCCGCCGGAGGGATATGGCGGATACGTGCTGCCAGGTAACAATTACCATGTGTTCGATTATCCGCTTTTCTGGGCCAACGTCCGCGCCGACGCGGCCGCCCGCGCCGCTACGTTCCTCAAGCAGTGACGGAGCTTCCCATGATCGAGACGGTCGCGAACGCGTTTCGCGATCGCTTCCCGGCGGGCGGGCGGCTGGCCGGTCTGGATGTGGGCACGAAGACGATCGGCCTGGCCCTGTGCGACGCGATGTGGACGATCGCGACGCCTGCCGAGACGATACAGCGGAAGAAATTCACGGTGGACGTGGCGCTGCTGCGGGCTTTCGTCACGCGGCAGACGGTGCGTGGGCTCGTCGTCGGACTGCCACTCAGCCTCGATGGGAGCGACTCGCCCCGTACCCAATCCGTGCGTGCGTTCGCACGTAACCTGACGCCGCTGAACCTGCCGGTTCTCTTATGGGACGAGCGTTGGTCGACCGCGGCGGTAACCCGCACCCTATTGGCTGCGGACGCATCGCGCGCGCGTCGCGCGGAGGTCGTCGACAAGATGGCGGCCGCCTATATCTTGCAGGGCGCGATCGATGCGATGACCATGGGTGAATGAAAAAGGGGAGGCAACGGATTACCGCAGCCCCCCCCCCAATTCAATGTCTCGCGACGGATCAGGCGAAGCTGACGGTCCGCTTTCCGCGACGATACCGCGCCGCACCACCGACAAAGGCGATCCCGCCCAGCATCATCGCCCAGGTCGTCGGCTCGGGCACGCCGCCGGCAATAGCCTGTCCGGTCAGGCGCCAGCTGAGATCGACGGCATTCGTCGCGACATAACCCTGGGGTTTGAACGACCCTTCGAAGCCGAGCGGATTGGGCGCATTCCGGCGCACATAGGCGGTGAACGCCGAGTTACCCTGACCGAAACCGACGAAATAGGTGCCTGCAAGCAGGTCAAAGGCGAGCCCGCTGATGCCGCTATATCCAAGCACCTTGGAGGAGGAAAGCATCGTGCTCGCCGAATACAACAGCGCACCGGGGGCATTATTGACGCTGGAGTAAATTGAATAGAGCGCCGAACCGCTGGTCACGACGCGGCCATAGGTCTCGATCCCCTCGATGCGGGTAGCGCTGCCAAGCGAGAACTGGCCCAGCAGCGTCGTCGTGGAGTTGACCGGGCGACCACCGCTTTGGCCCATGCCGGTATCGACGATCGTCGCGGCGGATGCAGGCACGGCGATGCCGGCCAGCATCGCGCCAATCAAGATATTACGCATTACTAATCCCCTTGTTGAGGCTCGACCCTTCCAGCACCACAAGCATGATTGCCAGACATGCTAAACATGGCGGCAACCAATTCGGTTTCGCAACATTTTTTTGCGTCGCACCATCCCAAAGCGAGACGGGCCGCCTTGAGGTCCCCCGGCGAACCGCATAAGGCGGCCGGCGCGATGCAGTTGCCCTTTCCACACCGCGACCTCACCGGCATCTATGGTTTGCAGCCGTGGGAGATCACCTACCTGCTGGATGAGGCCGAGCAGTGGATCACGCTCAATCGCAGCCGTTCCAAGCATGACGGGCGGCTTGCCGGCCTCACCGTCATCACCGCCTTCTTCGAAAACAGCACCCGTACGCTGCTGAGTTTCGAGATCGCGGGCAAGCGGCTGGGGGCGGATGTGGTGAACATGGGCGTCGGCCAGTCCAGCGTGAAGAAGGGCGAAACGCTGATCGACACGGCGGTCACGCTGAATGCGATGCGCGCGGACGTGCTCGTCATCCGTCACGAAGCATCGGGCGCGGTACAGCTCATCGCCGACAAGGTGGACTGCCCCGTGCTGAACGCAGGCGACGGCCGCCACGAACATCCGACGCAGGCGCTGCTGGATGCACTCACCATCCGCCGCCGCAAGGGGCGGATCGGCGGCGTGCGGGTGGCGATCTGCGGAGACGTGCTGCACAGCCGCGTCGCCCGCTCGAACATCCTTGCGTTGACGGCACTGGGGGCGGAGGTGCGTGTGGTCGCCCCGCCCACGCTGATGCCCGCCGCGATCGAACGGATGGGGGTGACCGCCTTCACCGATTTCGATGCAGGGCTGGACGGGTGCGACGTCGTGATGATGCTGCGCCTGCAACGCGAGCGGATGAGTGGCGGCTTCGTGCCCTCCCCGCGCGAGTATCACGCGCTTTACGGCCTGACGCCGGAACGGCTCGCCCGCGCCGCGCCGGATGCGCTGGTGATGCACCCGGGGCCGATGAACCGCGGGGTGGAGATAGACAGCAGCGTTGCCGACGATCCGGTCCGCTCCGCGATCACCGAGCAGGTGGAGATGGGTGTCGCCGTTCGCATGGCCTGCCTCGATGTGCTGACGCGGCGGCAGCGCGGGGTGGAGGGCTGGGCATGACCGACCTCACGATCCTGAACGGCCGCATCGTCGATCCGGTGGCGGGTACGATCATCGCCGGCGGCGTCGCCATCGCCGATCGGCGGATCGCGGCGATCGGCCCTGCCATCTCCTCTACCGGTGAGACGATCGATGCGAAGGGAGCGCTGATCGCCCCCGGCATCGTCGATCTGGGCAGCTTCGCGATCGATCTCGCCGCCTTCACCGCCGGCGGCATCACGCGCGCGGCGCTGATGCCGGATCAGTCCCCCCCGCTCGACGGCACGGCCCTCGTCCAGCGGGCCGCCGCCGCCGGCAAGCCGGATGTCTGGGTGCATCCGATCGCCGCCGCGACGCGCGGGCTTGCGGGTGAGGAACTTGCGGAGATCGGCCTGATGAGGGCGGCCGGAGCCGCCGCCGTCGCTACGGGGCGGACGTGGATCGCGGACTCCGGCGTGATGTATCGCCTGCTGGCCTATGCCGCCGCGCTCGACATGCTGGTGATCGCGCATGCGGAGGACAGCGGCATCGCGGACGGCGCCGTGGCGACGGCGGGCGAGACCGCGACCCGTCTCGGCCTCCCCGCTGCCCCCGCCGTGGCGGAAGCGATGGCCGTCGCACGCGATCTTATGCTCGCCGAGGAGACCGGTGCGCGTCTGC
>CAJYJW010000331.1 GCA_913775025.1 uncultured Sphingomonas sp.
CGGCTGGCGGATCGTCGTCAGCGGCGGCCAGACGACCTGCGCCAGCCGGTGCGCGCGATCGCATCAGCCGGCACTGATCTGCTGCTCTCCCCCGATGCGATGGAGGATCGGCGGCTGGCGCACGAACTCGTCACCCGCGAATCGACCGCGCCGCCGCGTGCGGCTTGACCTTTGCCGCCCATACGTGACACCGTTGCCATAAAGGTTCGGGAGAGTGGGCATGGAAACGGTGGCGGGCACGAGGCGATGGTGGATCGTGGGGCTCGCCTTCACGGCGATCATGCTCAATTACGTCGACCGGCAGATCATCGCGCTTTTGAAGCCGATGCTGCAGAACGAATTCGGTTGGAGCGACCGCGACTATAGCCACATGGCCTCCGCCTTCCAGTTCTGCGCCGCGGTATCGTTCCTCGGCACCGGCTGGTTCATCGATCGCATCGGTCTGCGCCGCGGCTTCGCGATCGGCGTGGCGGCGTGGAGCCTCGCGGGCATGGCGCACGCCTTCGTCACCAGCGTGGCCGGTTTCGTCGGCGTGCGCGCGTTGCTTGGGGCCGCGGAATCGATCGGCACGCCCGCGCAGGTGAAGACCGCCGCCACCTATTTTCCGCCCGAGCAAAGATCGCTGATGCTGGGCATCGGCAACATGGCGTCCAACTTCGGCGCGGTGGCTGCCCCGCTGGCCATTCCCCCGCTGGCGCTGGCGTTCGGCTGGCGGGCCGCCTTTCTTATCGCCGGCGGGCTGGGGCTGGTCTGGGTGATCGTATGGCTCGCGGTGACGCCGCGTACCGGCAAGACGGCTACCGATGCCCCCGCCATGGATGCCCCGGCCACCGCGATCCCCTGGAGCGCCCTGCTGCGCGACCGGCGGCAATGGGCCGTGATCGCGGCCAAGGCGCTCAGCGATCAGGTGTGGTGGTTCCTGCTGTTCTTCATGCCCGACCTGTTCCACCGGATGTTCGGCCTGTCCCAGGGCACGCTGGGGCTGCCGATCGCCTTCATCTACACCATGGCGGCGCTCGGCTCGCTCAGCGGCGGGATATTGCCGACATGGCTGCTGTCGCGCGGCGTATCATTGGATCGGGCGCGGAAGGGATCGATGCTGGTCTATGCGCTGCTGATCCTGCCGGTGCCGCTCGTGATCCTGACCGGCAATGCCTGGGCCGCCGCCGCGCTGCTGGGCCTGGGGCTGTTCGCGCATCAGGGCTTTTCCACCAACGTATTCGGCATGACAGCGGATATCTTCCCGTCGCGGATGATCGGCACCGCGATCGGCATCGGCGCCTTCGCGGGCAATCTTTCGGGCATGGCGATGATCGAGGGCGCGGGCTTCTCGCTGGACAACGGCTATGGCTATGCGCCGCTGCTGCTGATCTGCGGCGCATCCTATCTGGTGGCGCTGCTGCTGATCCACCTGCTGGTACCGCGCCTGACGCTGGCCGAGCCAGGGGCTGTACGGGTGATGCCGATGGCGCACTGAGGCGGAAGCCCTTTGCATCACCAAAACGAAAATGGCCCCCGGATCGCTCCGGGGGCCATTTTCTAGTTGGCGATCCGCCGCCTTAAAAGTTCACGCGGCCGGTCACGCCATAATAGCGATCCGCGTCGCGCGGGATCTGATAGCGGTAGGAGCCGGACGGCCCGCCGTTCTGGATCGCGGCGGCAAAGCTCTGATCGAACAGGTTGCGCACCTGGAAGGTCAGGCGATAGCGATCGTCCTTGTCACCCACGCCCGCCGACACATTGACTAGGCCGTAGCCGTCGATCGTGCCGAACCGCCGCTGCACCGCATCGGGCGAGAACAGGGCGAGTTGCTTCGACTGGTAGTTACCCTGCGCGCCGAAGAAGAAGTCGAGCGCGCCGTTCGTCCGCCAGCGATAGTCCGCCCCGATCGATCCCTTCCACTTGGGCGCGAACGGCAGCGAGGTGCCGCGCGGGATCACCGCCGTCGCCGCCACGCCGGGCGGCTGGAAGAAGCGATCGACCTTCGCATCGGTGTAGGCGACGCCGCCCGAGATCGACAGATCGTCGATCAGGCGCAGCACGAAATCCGCCTCGCCGCCGCGCGTGGAGACCTTGCCCGCGTTGGTGAAGCGGGTGACGACGACGCCTGCGACCAGATCCGGGTTGTTCGCCTGGAAATTGTCGTACTTGGCGTAATAAGCGGCGAGGTTCAGCGTCAGCCGCCCGCCGAACAAGGTGTTCTTGAGGCCCACCTCGTAGCTGTCCGAGGTCTCCGGCGCGATCACGTTCGTGCCGTTGGAATTGAGGTTGAAGAAGACGTTGAACGCCGGCCCCTTGTAGCCACGCGTCCAGCCGCCGTAGGCGGTCACCTCGCGCGAGACCTCATATTGCAGCGTCGCCTTGCCGGACCAGTTGGTGTTGGTCGTCTTGCCACGCCACGGCACCCCGTTCGAGGCGGCGACGGCCTGCGTCTGCGCGGCACCGGGCGCGACGCCCGCCGCCAGCAGCGCATTGTAGCGATCGAATACGCCCTGATCGAAGGCGGCGTTCACCCCCGGCCCGGCCAGCGTCGTCACACGCCTGTGGAACACGTCCAGCTGATCGGCGGTGAAGCGCGCGCCGCCGATGAAGCGGAAGCGATCGGTGAAGTTCAGCGTGAACTGGCTGAACGCCGCGATATTCTTGAACACCGAACCAAAGTTCGCGCTGCCGAACGGGTTGGTCGTGGCGGGTGCGCCAGCGCTGCCGCAGGGGATCAGCGTGGCAGGGGTGGCCGCCGCGTTGCAGTTGATCACCGAGCGAGAGAAGGTCCGCTCCGACTCCGCGCGCGAATAATAGAC
Organism: uncultured Sphingomonas sp.; assembly: GCA_913775025.1. Classification (GTDB taxonomy): domain Bacteria; phylum Pseudomonadota; class Alphaproteobacteria; order Sphingomonadales; family Sphingomonadaceae; genus Alterirhizorhabdus. Next base: position 2,802 of record CAJYJW010000331.1, read on the forward strand.
GCCGACGACGTAGCTGAGGAACTGATCGGCCGGCGAGGTCAGCCGCAACTCCTGGCTGAAGGTGTCGCCGGTCTGCGGGCCATCGTCATGCAGCTGGTTGAAGCCGACATAGGCGCGCGGCAGGAAATCGCCGTCGCGGATCTCGCGGTTCTTATAGTTACGGTAGGCGGTGATGCTGGTCACGGTTTGCGTGCCGAGCTCGGTATCGAGC
>CAJYJW010000332.1 GCA_913775025.1 uncultured Sphingomonas sp.
GCGGGATCCCGGATCACGTCCGGGATGACGGACGATAGCTGGCGACCCGACTGATCGCGTTCCAGCCAAAGCGGGTGGGGCGGGGGGTTTGTATCCCCCGCCGCCATCCCACATAAGGGGGCCAGCAATGGCAGGAGCGCCCCCTTTGGCCACGTTAGGCATGTCACCCGCAGAGAAGGATGCCGTCCAGCGGTTCCGCGCCGACGTCGTCGAACCGTCGATGACCAAGCTTGTGATCGTCGATTTCTGGGCGGAATGGTGCGGGCCGTGCAAGGCGCTGGCGCCTGTGCTGGACAAGGTGGCGGCGGAATATGCCGATAAGGGCGTGGTGCTGGCCAAGGTCGATACCGACAAGGACCAGTTCATCGCCGCCCAGTTTCAGATCCGATCGATCCCGACCGTCTATGCGATGTTCCAGGGGCAGCTGGTCGCCGACCTGACGCCCGCCCGCACCGAATCGCAGCTCAAGCAGATGCTCGATCAGTTGCTGCGGCAATTGCCGATCAGCGGCGAGGCCCAGTCGCAGGAGGCTGAACTGGAGCCTTTGATCGCGATGGGCGAGCAGGTGCTGGCCGATGGCGATGGAGCCCGCGCGCTATCGATCTTCGATCAGCTCGCCGAAATGGCGCCGGATCATCATGCGGTATTGTCGGGCCGGATTCGTGCGCTCGTCGCCGCCAGGCAGGTCGAGGAGGCAGAAGCGGCGATCGCCGCGCTGCCGGAAGAGTTGGCGAAGCTTCCCGACATCGCGCGCGCCGCCTCGGCGCTGGCGTTGGCGAAATCGGCGCCGGCGATCGACGATCTCGCCCCGCTGGAGGCGGCGGTCGCGGCGAATCCGGACGATCTACAGGCCCGCTACGACCTGGCCAATGCGCGCATGGCGGCAGGACAGCGCGACGCGGCGGCGGACGGTTTCCTGTCGATCGTCGCGAGCGAGCGTGACTGGAATGAGGGCGCCGCGCGTCAGCAACTGCTGAAGCTGTTCGAGGTCGTCGGGCTGGAGGATCCCTGGGTATCGGCGCAGCGTCGCCGGCTGTCGGCGATCCTGTTCGGATGAGCGAGACCACGCGGCTTTCGATCTTTCCGCTGCCGGGGGCGTTGCTGTTCCCGCAGCTCCACCTGCCGCTGCACATCTTCGAGCCGCGCCATCGCGCGATGGTGTCCGACGCGATGGCGCGCGACCGGCGGATCGCGATGATCCAGCCGCGTCCCGACAGTGATGACGTCGACGCGCCCGACCTGTTCGACGTCGGATGCGTCGGCAAGATCGCCGAGGTGGAGGCGCTGGACGACGGTCGGTACAACCTGATTCTTCAGGGGGTGTCCCTGTTCCGGTTGCGGCGCGAGCTGGTGGTGACCACGCCGTTTCGGCAGGTGGAGGCCGAGTTGTTGCCGCTTGCGACCGACGAGACGCTGTCGCTGGGCGCACGTGCCGCCCTGGAGCTTGAGTCGCGCCGGTTCGCCGATGCGCATGGCTATGCGGTCGACTGGAAGTCGGTCGGGCGGCTTGACGACATGAGCCTGGTCAACGGCATCGCGCAGATCGCGCCGTTCGACGTGGCCGCCAAGCAGGCGTTGCTGGAGGCGCACGATCTTGCGGCGCGGGCCGAATTGCTCGTGCAGTTGATGCAGTTCTTCGGGCGCCACGATGGTGAGGACCGGGTGACGCTGCAATGACGATCGATCCGTGGCTCTTGGAACGGCTGGTGTGCCCCGCGACGCGCACGCCCTTGCGCTATGACGCAGGTCGGGGCGAACTCGTGTCAGAGGTCGCACGCGTGGCCTATCCCGTCCGGGATGGCGTTCCCGTGCTGCTGATCGAGGAAGCGCGTCCGCTGGACTGACGCGCGATCAGCGCGCCACCAGTTGCGGGAAAGCGGCGCGAAAGCCGGCCACCTTCGGCTTGTCCCAGCGGACGATATAGGGATGCGTCGGGTTCCGGCGGAAGAACTCCTGATGATACGATTCAGCCGGATAGAAGCCGCCGCTCTCCAGCCGCGTCACGATGGGTCGCGAGAACGCATGCGCCTTTCCAAGCTGCGCGATATAAGCGGCGGCGACCGCGCGCTGCACGGGCGTCTGCGGGAAAATTGCCGAGCGATAGCTAGTGCCGCTGTCCGGTCCCTGACGATTAAGCTGGGTCGGATCATGCGCGATTGAGAAGTAAACGCGCAGCAGCGAGGCATAGCTGATCACGCGCGGATCGTATGTGATTCGGATTGCCTCGGCGTGGCGCGTCGTCTCGCTGCTGACCGCATCGTAATTCGCGGTCTGCGGCGTGCCGCCCGCATAGCCGGCGACGACGTCCCGCACGCCCTTCACCTGCTGGAACACGGCTTCCATGCCCCAGAAACAGCCACCTGCGAGGACAGCGGTCTGCAAGCCCGGCGAGGGTGGCACGTCATGCGCCGCAGCCGGGATGGGGATGGCTTGTTCCGCCTGGGCCGTGCCACAGGCAGCAAGGAAGAGCGGCAGGGCCGCGAGCGGTGCGGAAAGGAGCCTCATATCACGGATATGGGGCCTTGCGGTGCCGTTCGCCAGATCAGCGTGCGGCGTGCGCCGCGTTGGCCGCATAGGCGTTCGCCGGCATCTCAGGCTGCGTGACATGCGCCGCCATCATGCCCATCGCACCCAGCACGAAGCCACCGGCAAACTGCCATGCGAAGCTCGACTTGATGAAGCGGGTCATTGCTGCTCTCTTTTCCTTGGCCGCATCGGCGGCATGTCGATCATACGTCTGCCGCGCGGCACCGGGCCGCAGCGACGACGATGGACATTTGTAGATTCTGCGCCTGAACGATCGCTGGGCGGTTCGTTCATCAGCGATATAGCGACAGCAACGCTGCCCCACCATCGCCGACCCGGAAAGCGATCGTTTCGAAAAGCGGCTTACTTCAGTGCGCTGCACGCGTCCTGGATACGGCGGCACGCCTCCGTCAGCAGCGTCTCGGAGGTGGCGTAGCTGATCCGCATCGCGGGCGACACGCCGAATGCCACGCCCTGCACCGCCGCGACCTTCGCATCGTCGAGCAGATAGCCGACGAAATCGCTGTCCGTCTCGATGCGCTTGCCACCCGGCGTCGTCTTGCCGATCACCCCGGACACGTCGGGATAGACGTAGAAGGCGCCTTCGGGCTTGGGGCAGGTGATGCCATCGGCGGCGTTCAGCATGTCGACCACCAGATCGCGGCGCACCTGAAACGCCCGTGCACGCTCCTTCAGGAACGACTGGTCGCCGGTCAG
>CAJYJW010000333.1 GCA_913775025.1 uncultured Sphingomonas sp.
GCAGGCCGGCGGATCCGCCGAGTCGATGGTGGTGGACGTAGCGCGGCCGGAGGAGCTGGACCGGCTGGCGGCCACCGTCTTCGCGCGACACGGCGGCTGCCGCGTGCTGGTGAACAATGCCGGGATCGAGACGATCGGCAACAGTTGGGAGGTGCCCGCCGCACGGTGGGAAGCGACCCTGAACATAAACATTCACGGCGTCGTGCATGGCTGCCGGGCTTTCATTCCACACATGCTCGAAGCCGGGCAGGAAGCGTGGATCGCCAACCTCGCCTCGATCGGCGCATTCGGCCAGATGCCGACGCAGACCGCCTACATCATGAGCAAGCATGCCGTGCAGGCTTTCAGCGAATGCCTGTTCCTGGAATTGCAGGTGGCCGGCGCGCCGATCCACGTCTCCTCGATCATCCCCGGCATATTGAAGACGAGCATCTTCGAGGCAGCGGCCGGCGCAGGCGAGCCGGACGGCGCGGCGCGGCATCGACGGACGATGCACGATCTGATGGCGGCGCACGGCATGGATCTGGACGAAGGATGCAGGCGCTTCGTCGCGCAAATGGCGGAAGGCAGATTCTGGGTCGACTCCCAGCCCGAGATGACCCGCCAGTCGATCGATACGCGCATCGCCTTTCTCGGCAGTCAGGAAGCGCCGGTGCTGGGCGATCAGCAACGCCAGCTACTCGCGCAATGACGGTACCGCCGGCCCCTCGCGCGCACGGCGCCGGCGGCCCCCCTTACAGCCTGATGACCCGCACCTGCGGCACGGGATGATGTTCGGCTTCGATCCAGCGGAACAGGCCGGTGCCTTCGCGATGGCCGGCGATGTCGATCCAGTTGCCATACCCCGGATCCGCATCGGCGCAGATCAGCACCACGCTGCCATCCGCTTCGTAGGTCACCTGGGTATTGTTGACCCAGATCTTCTGGTGAACGTGATCCAGCGACTCCATCCACCAATTGTCGATCTGGAAATTCCACATGCGGCATTCGGGCGGCATCACCTTCAGCTCCAGCGCCTCGCCTTCCTCCAGCTTGTAATAGAGGTGGCCGTACCAGATTTTCGGATCGCCGCCGGCGCGGATCCAGGTGGACTGTTCCTTGCCTTCGTAGATGCGGTTCGGCGTCGTCTTGAACCATTCGGACCAGTCGGCGAACGTGTTGGCGGTGCCCTTTACCCAAGCCGCCGTCCCCATCAGCTGCGCCGTGATCTGCTCCGGCGTCAGCAGCGCGGGCACCGATGGGCCACCGATCCGCTCCACCGCCATCAAGGCCGGCGTCTGCGTCGCCTTGTCCTCGAAAGTCTGGCGAATGATGAGCAGGGTCGTGTCGTCCGCCATCGGCAGCCAGTTGCCGGGCTGCTTCTCGCGGCTGACGACTATTTCGAAGCTGCCGTCCGGTTCGAGCGCGACATCGGAAAATTCGATCTCCCCGGTGGAGGCCATCGTCCCGTCGATCGCATAGCGGTTCGCCTTGCTGCCGATCGACAGATAGGGAACGGTGCCGCGCGTGCCGGTGATGCGATAGTCGCGATCGCCCCGAACGACGATCTGCTGATAGAGATTGTCCGGATTGTCCGCGCCGATCTTGATCTTGTCGTCGCACAGGAGAAAGATTCGGGGGAAATCGGGATCGGCGGAATCGACCAGCATGTTGAGTGCGGTGCGCGTCAGCCGGCTGAGATAGCGCAGCCCCTCCGCCTGATCGAGCGGCGTCGCCGGTGCATCCTCGCGCAGAAGAACATCGCCCGCCTCCGCAAGCTTCGCGCAAAAGTCACGCCAGGTGGCGGCGAGACGCGGCTGATCGCTTGTCGTCGTCATATACCCTCTCCTCTTGCCGGCATGATCCACCCTGACAGGCGCGCCCTCAAGGGGGTGTCGCGCGAAGATGCGCGTCTGGCGACATTTCGCATGGCCCCGGACAGGCCGCGATGATCGAGCCCGCGTGGCGTACGATCAGCGAGGTCACGGCCGGCGAGACATGGGCAGCGGTGGCCGAGCATCCCCCCGTGGACATGGTGGACCGAACGCATTGTGATCGGCGTACCAGCATCGGCCTGACCCTGTCGTCACGATCCAACGCCTCGGCGGGGTGCTTTCTCACAGGCGGCGCGCGCGAATTGAGCCGGTTGGGACGGATCGTCGTGGTACCGGCCGATCTGACGCTGCACGTGCGGGCCCGTGCGGCCCCGCCGCGCCGGATGCTGCACTGTCGCTTGCCGCTACGCGCGGCTCTGCCGCGATCGCTAGATGCGCGGCGGCTGGAGCGATGCCTCGACATGCGGAACGTCGCGGTCGCCGACTGCTTGGACCGACTGGCGCGGGAAGTGACGACACCGGGTTTCGCCAGCGCGATCATGATTGAAGGTCTTGGCCTTGTACTGGCCGCCGAGCTGGCACGTGATCTCGCCGGGGCCGAGCGGCGAACGAGAGGCGGTCTCGCCGGGTGGCAGTTACGTCGCATCGACGATCATCTGGCCGCCGGCGGGTGGGACTGTACGATCGGCGATCTCGCCCGCTTGTGCGGGATAAGCCCGTCGCATGCCATGCGGGCCTTTCGCCAGAGTACCGGCCGTTCGATCGCGTCGCATGTCGCCGCGCTGCGCATCGCGCGCGCGCGCGACCTGCTGGCCAGCGAAGCGCACGATATCGCCGGAATAGCGGCCTCCCTCCGCTTCACGAGCCCCTCCGCCTTCAGCGCGGCATTCCGGCGGAGCATGGGCATGTCGCCACGCGCCTTCCGCCAGAGCATAGGCGGTCGGGCGCAAGACCCGGGCTAGGGGGGCCGGCCGCTAGCCGGTGGCACGATTGCCGAGCAGATGATCGGCCGGAGTTTCGCAACGACGCAGGCGAACCTGGCGAACGCGCCCGGCCAAAGCGGCAGGCGGGCCGCCGGGTGGCTCCGGCGACCACAGTATCGCCGCCGCCGGAAACGCCGGCACGCCCCAGGGAATGACGAGATCCAGCGATACCGCCGGCAGATCGGCCGCCACGGCATGCGCCCATTCCAGCGCCGCCGCCCGCGTGACGTCGTCCGACCCGCCGCCTCCGATCAGCGTCGCGATGCGCGTGGTGCCCGGAGTACCGGACGACAGGATATGCTCCTCGGCGCCTGCGGATGTTATGCACGGCCGATCTATGAACCGCGCTTCGTCCGCCCGCAGGATATCGCCGATCGGCCCGTCCATCAGCGCGGCCGTGGCAGTGATATCGTCGGCCCAGAATTCGGAGATGGTGTCGAACGGCACATCGTCGCCGTCGATCAGGTGATTGCGGACATAGCGAGTGAAGGGGAAATGATCGATCGCCAGCGGCGCGTGGTTCGCCTCGTAGTAGGCTTGGAAAAACGCGCGGTCGCGATCGGCGCGATGCCTCATCGCGCAAAGGCTCTTCGTCATGCCGCCCCCTCGGAATCGTTTCGCGATCCAGCGAGCAGTCTTTCCGCTGCGCTATACGGATCGATCTCGCATGCGCTCACCGCGTCCAGCAGCCTTGTCGCCTCCGGCAGGCGGAGGAGCGCGGCGGCGGCCCGCGCGTGCACGAGGTTCACCATCTGCGCGCACGCGCGGCGGCCGGAGCGGCGGGCGAAGCCGTCGCCCGCTTTCAGATGCGCCAGATGCGCCTCCAGCGCATCGGCGATCACGTCGGCGCCCTCATCCCGGCTGGCGACGGCGCGCAACAACGGCGGTGCCCAACTATCGTCGGGGCGGGCGTTCGCGCGCAGGTGAAGCATCAGGCCGAACTGGCGGTGCGCCGCCTCATAGCCGTCGCGATCGGCCTTGTTGAGCACGAATATCTCGCCCGCCTCCATCAGCCCCGCCTTTACCGCCTGCACCTCGTCCCCCAGCCCCGGCACGCCGACGATGATGGTGGTATGGGCCAGGTTCACGACGTCAATCTCGTCCTGCCCGACGCCGACCGTCTCGATCAGCACGATGTCATAGCCCATCGCATCGAAAACCAGCGCCGCGTCATGGGTCGATCGCGAGAGGCCGCCCGCCGCCCCGCGCGTACCGATCGAGCGGATGAAGACGTGCGGATCGAGCGTGTGGCGTGCCATCCGCACGCGATCGCCGAGGATCGCGCCGCCGGTGAACGGGCTGGACGGATCGATCGCGATCACGCCGATGCGCCGGTTCCGGCGGCGCAGCTCCGCCACCAGCATATCGCTCAGCGTCGATTTGCCCGCCCCCGGGGGCCCGGTGATACCGACGATGTGCGCGCGCCCGGTGGCGCCATAGATCGCGCCCAGCACCGCCGCGCCGCGCGGGTCGCGATCATCCAGCCAGCGTATCGCGCGCGCGCCCGCCGCAATCCGTCCGGCGATCACGCCCGTCGCGATCTCGACCGACGCGATCCCGACGGTCACGCCGCGTCCGCCGCCTGCCGCTCGGTCCACCAGCCGCGCAGATAGGCGACGATCTCGCGCGTGTCGGCCCCCATGGTGAAGATCTTGTGGACCCCCGCCTCGGTCAGGAGCGCCTTGTCCTCCTGCGGGATCACGCCACCCGCCAGCAGCAGCTTGTCCCCCGCCCCAGCCTCACGCAGTAGCCGCGCGAGCTTGGGCAGGTTGCGCATATGCCCCGCCGACAGGGTGGAGATGCCGACCACGTCGACATCCTCCTGCACGGCGGCGGCGGCGACCATCTCGGGCGTCTGCTTCAGGCCGGTGAAGATCACCTCCATTCCCGCCTCGCGCAGTGCATGGGCGATGATGGTGACGCCCACGGTGTGCGTATCCATGCCGAGCTTGGCGAGGAGAATGCGCAAGGGGCGTTCGACGGGCGTATCCATGGATTAAACTCCGGCAAGCTGGGCATCGGGTGCGTGCGTGCCGAACACATCGCGCATCGCCGCGCACAGCTCGCCATGCGTGGCATAGAGCCGCACAGCATCGAGGCAGACCGGCACCAGATTGCCGCCGTTTCGTGCCGCCTCGCGCACCTTATCGAGCGCGGCGTCCACCGCCGGCTGATCGCGGCGGGCGCGTAGCGCGCGTACCTTCGCCACCTGCTCCTCCTCCATCGCATCGTCGAGCCGGAATATCTCGATCTCGCGCTTTTCCTCCGGCAGCGTCAGGTGGTTGACGCCGACCCATTTGCGCCGCCCCTCTTCCAGATCGCGATTGCGCTCATATTGCTCACGCCCGAGGGCCGACTGGAAGTAACCGCGCTCGATCGCCTTCAGCGCGCCGCCCAGCGCACAGGCCGTCGCCATGATGCCCAGCCGCGCTATGTTGTTGAGCGGCTGCTGGAGCGTCAGCGCGATCGTCGTCGGCGAGGTCATCAGCCGGATCTTCAGGGCATCCGCACTGGTTGCGCCGTACCGCTCCTTCATCAGTCGTGCCCAGCATTTGCGGAAGGCGCGCAGCTTGCAGATGCCCTCGAAGAAATCCATGTCCACGTTGACGACGAAGTGGTTCATGTAGGGCGCCACCTCATCGATGGTCAGCCCGCGCGCCAGTGTCGCATCGATATACGCGCAGGCGATGGCGAGGCTGAACGCGATCTCCTGCACCGGGTTCGCCTTTGCGGGCTGCAACTGCGCCGCGATGATGGACAGCGGTGCCCAGTTCGGGTGGTTGCGAATGATATATTCGATGCAGTCGGCCGCGATCCGCAGCCCATGTTCGGGCGGATAGATGTAACGGCCGACGCACGTGTATTCGATCAATATGCCGTTGACGATGTGCAGCACGAAATCGCGCGGATCGACGCCTTTCTTTTCCAGCGCCGCGATGATCATCGCGAGATTGACCGGCTGGGGCGCGTTGCACACGCTCATCAGATATTTCAGCCTGTCGAACGGCAGGTCGAATGCCGCCTCCAGATCCTCCAGGCTGTCGAGCGCCATGCCCGCGCGGCCGACCTCGCCCTCCACCATCGGATCGTCGCTGTCATAGCCGTTGGTCGTCGCCAGATCATATTCGAGGATCAGCCCCGACAGCCCCTGATCGAGCATGTAGCGCGCGCGCTTCGCCCAGGCCTGGCCTTTGCCGAACCCCGTCACCTGCGTCATCGTCCAGAATTGCGAGCGATGGCCGTTCGGCTTGGTCGATCGCGTATAGGGATATTCGCCGGGGAAGCCGAGATCGGTGCGATAATCGAAGCCCACCGCCTCCAGATCGGCGGGCGTGTAGAGCGGCTTGATCGGCCAGCCGAGCGCCTGCGTGACGAACGGGTCGCGCCGTTCCGGATGCGAGGATAGGAAAGGGCCGCGCGTCTCCGCCTCCCATCGCGCGAGATCGTCGGCAAGATTATCGTTTGCGGCGCGGATCGGGCCGGAAAGCTTTGTCATGGCATCTGCTTTCGAAGCATGGCTTGGGCCACCGCCCGGCTGCAAGCGGTAGCGTCAGGATCGGGCAAGGCGGCGGTGGCACCCCGGTCCGGCGGCAAAGCGGGTGTCATGGACGGGGCGTCGGCGGTCCTCGGCATGGACATCCCTGCCGCCGTCTCCGCGGCAAATGCATGTCTCGCGCGCGCACCGATCTTGGTCCGGGCGGCGCGATCAGGCGAAACGGCGTGGGCGGTGGGCATATGTTTCCCGGCTCCTCCTGCCGCCAGGCTACAAGGGCGATCCTGCCGGTTGAAGCAGCGTAGAGGGCGGGGGGACGGGATTGCGCACGATGGCACATCGCGCCGCACATATGCTAAAATATGCGCATGAGCGGGCCTGTTCTCATCGCTGATGCGCGCCGCGATCCACGGCTCGTTCGTGCCGCCTTGCCGCTTCCCGGCGTCGTCATCGAGGTGTGCACCTTTCCCCCGATCGCGCCGCAGACGGTGACGGTCGTTGAGCCCAAGACCATCTTGTCGCTCGGCCTCTCGCCGCTGCTGCCGCAATCGGAAGGCCGGTTCGATCGCGTCGGCGCGCGCTTCGCACGCTTCGGTTCGCTAAGCCTCAGGCCGGCGGGCATCCCATCCGAGGCGCGTTTCGCCGGTGGCGCGTTCGAGACGGTTCGCTGCCGCTTCGATACGGCCGCGCTCCCGCCCGCGTTGCGTGGAGACGCGCTCGACGAGGCGCAACTCGCCGCCTGTTTCGACATCCATATGCGGTCGATCGAGGACGCGATGCTGCGGCTTGCGGAGGAAGTGGTCCATCCGCGTGACGACAGCGTGGCGCTGGCGCGCGCGCTGGTCGCCGCCATCGTGCTCGATCTCGCGCGCTATCTGAGCGAGGCGAAGCGGCTGGCGGCGAGACGGCGTGGTGGCCTCACGCCGCGCCAACTGCGCCGATGCGCCGCCCGCGTGGAGGAGGACGGCCCCCTGCCATCGATCGACGAACTGGCGGCATTGTGCGGCCTCAGCCGTTTCCACTTCATGCGCACCTTTCGCGATACGACCGGGGAAAGCGTCGGCGGTTTCGTGCAACGGGCGCGCATGGCGCGGGCCAAGACGATGCTGGCGCAGGGCGACATATCGATCGCCGCCATCGCGGAGGCGGTGGGCTACGGATCGGCGGCGGCCTTCTCCGTGGCGTTCCACCGCAGTGTCGGTCGCCCGCCCGGCGCCTTCCGCGTCGCGATCACCCGCTAGTCGTCAGGTCAGTCGGCCAGCGGATCAGCGCACAATAGCGGGATGGGGAATGCGGGGCGCGCCGAGCATGTCGCGGTAGGACGGCGGTTGACGCCCGCCCTCCTCCGTCACCCCGTATCGCTGCGCAATCTCCGCGCCGATCACGGTTTGGCCGTTCAGTTCCGCGATGCCGGGATCCTCGTACATCGCCAGGATCAGGCGGCCATTGAATTCCGGCGTTTCGGCCTGCGCCATGAAGCTTTCATACTGCTCCGGGTGGTCCGAAAGCGTGCGCTCGCTCCGCTCCGTACGCAGCGGCCCCATCCACAGCGACACGGCCGCCACGCCGGTCTGCTCGTCGCGGAAGTCCACTCCCATATCGGCGGCGAACTTGTCGACGCCGGCCTTTTGGGCGCCATAGGCCGGCCCGTGCATATAGCAGACCGATCCGAAGGATGAGGTGAAGACGATCAGCCCCCGCCCCTGCCCGACCATGATCGGCGCCGCATGGAAGGATGCGAGATAGTGCGACCGCAGACCCACGTTCAGTATGTCCGTAAGGTCGGGCGATTTGGCCCAGAACGGGCCGGGCGCCACCAGATCGTCGTGGATCGCGGCGACGTTGTTGACCAGGATATCGAGACGGCCGCTCTCCTGTTTCACCTGAGCGAACAGATCGGCGATGGCGGCGGCGTCAGCATGGTCGACCTGAACTGCGATGCCTTCTCCGCCGGCGTCCGTCACCGCCTGCGCCGCCGCCCCGATCGTGCCCGGCAGCGCCGCATCCCCCTCGCGCACCGTCCGCCCGGTAACGTAGACGCGCCAGCCGGCCGCGCCGAGGGCCACCGCTATGCCCCTGCCCGCGCCGCGACTGGCCCCGGTGACGACCGCCACCTTGCGTTCGCTGCTCATATACCAAATCCTCCCGAAACCGAGATACGCTGGCCCGTCACATAGGCCGCTTCGTTTGATGCGAAGAACAGGCAGGCATGGCCTATCTCCTCCGCCGTGCCGAACCGTTTCAGGCACAGCATGCGATGGGTGTTATCCACCCAACGCTGGTCGATCTGGCCCTGTCGCTGCAATTCATGGAGCTGACCCGCCTCGATCACCCCGACGAGGACGGAATTGGCGCGGATGCGATAGCGCCCCTCTTCCCGTGCGAGGCCGCTCACCAATTGCTCATTCGCCGCCTTGACCGCGACGGACAGCCCGTCGCGCGTGGGCCATTGCTCGTGCCCGGCCGATCCCAGCGTCACGAAGCTGCCGCCGCCGGCCGCGCGCATATGGGGGATCACCGCCTGCACCACCCGCAGGAAGCCGTGCACCTCCACCTCGAAGGCGTGACGCCATTCCGCCATAGGGGTTTCGGCAAGATACCGTTGATTGACGAGCGGGCCGGCCGCCCAAACGACGGTGTGGACGCGCCCATGCATCGCGATCGCCGATGTGACGGCATCCGTGACGGATGCCTCGTCCGTAACGTCGGCGGCATGGATCGTTGCCTTGTGGCCCATCCCGATCGCCGCTTCCGCCACCGCAGATGCCCGCGTCTCATTGCTGCGATACGCGATGGCGACGTCGCTGCCGCCACCCGCCAAGACCCGCGTTATGCCGCTGCCGATGCCGCCGCCGCCACCGAACAGCAGCGCGCAGCCCTCAGGAAATGTCGCCAATACCCTCTCCCGTCAGCCCGGAGGGCAGGCCGCTCAGGCGGCCTTGCTTCCCGGGCGCGTATCGTGCGTGACGACGAGGCCGTTCACCCGCTTCTGGAAGGTCCCGGCATCGGCGCGCGGGTTGTAGAATTGCTTGTACCACAGCCGCACCTTGCCGTACGGCCCGTCACTCGGCAGCGCGAGGGGCGCGATGCACGCCCGCTTGTTCTGCCAGATCTCGACATCCTGCGCGAAGGCGAGGCGGCTGCCTTCCTGATAGGCGAGCGCGGCGGCACGATCCTCATCGTTGATCGGCCGCGAACCATCGTTCACCTGCACCATCAGCGCATGCCAGGTGCGGCTACGCCCGTCCTCGATCGGCGTATTGGCGATCATGATGAACGAGTCATATTCCCCCGCCATCTCCGACTGGAGGAAGCCCGGCCCCTCGTACCAGGTGTCGAGAACAAGCTGATCGCCTTCGGCCGCGGTCAGCGTGCGGTGCCCGGCGCTATAAAATTGATGAAGGACGTGATCCTGAAATTCATTGGCGAAATAGGTGAAATCCTTCGCACCGTGGATCGGGATGAAATGGCCGAAATCGGCCATGTTATCGACGATCTCGATGCCGTGGCAGTCTAGGTCGCCCATGAAGTCTATCTTCCACTGCACCCACCCCGGTGCGCCGTAATGGCCTCCGAAATCCGGCAGCGGATAGTCCGGCTCCTGCCCTTCCTCGTCGTGCCACATCCAGATGATGCCGGCGCGCTCCACGATCGGAAAGGTCTTCAGTGTCGCGGCCTTGGGCACGAATTTGGAATAAGGCACGTCGTCGCACTGGCCCTTCCCGTCGAAGCGCCAGCCGTGGAACGGGCAGCGAATGGAATCACCCTGCACCTGCTCGCCGTCGCGAACGATATAGGAGGTGGTGTTCCTGGCGAGATGGGCGCCCATATGCGGGCAATAGGCCTCCACCAGATGAGGTGTGCCGGTTTCACCCCGGTAAAGTACCATATCCTGCCCGAAGAACCGGACGGCGGCCGGCTGTGTCGTCGCCTCGTCCGCGCCTGCGATCATGAACCAGCCACGCGGAAACCTGTGTTCGCCGAGGCCATATTCCTTACTGGTCGCCATAACCTCTCCTCTCCCGGCCTTGCCGGCGGCGTTCGATACGCCCGTGGGTCTAACACCCTCATAACGCGTAGACCGGACCGGGTCGATGCCACGCAGTTGAACTGCACGGCGCATGTGCAATATTACACGGCGATGAACTGGAATGATCTGAAGATATTCCTTACCGCCGTACGTGCCGGCTCGTATAGCGCGGCGGGGCCTGTGCTGGGTCTCGACCGCACTACAGTCGGGCGACGGGTCGCGGCGCTGGAAGCCGATCTGGATACCGCCCTGTTCCGCGAAACGCCGAGCGGGTTCGAACCGACTCAGGCAGGTCAGCTGTTGCTAAACGCCGCCGCCCGCGCGGAAACCGAAATCGCCTCCGCTGTACAGGCGATAGGTTGTCGACCGCAGGACCCCGCGCCGTTGCGCATCGCAAGCAGCGCCGGGCTCGTCGTCGCGTTCATGGCGGAACTCGCCGAATTCCAAGGGCGGATCGCGGTGGAGCTGACGCATGCGCTCGATCCGATCGAGGCGGTGACGCAACGCCGTGCGGATCTGGCGATCGCGCTGGTCCGCGCGATACCACGCCGGCTTGCCGGGCAACAGATCGGCATCGTTTCCCAGGCACGCTACGGCCGCCGCGGGGCGACGTCGCAACAACCCCTCGGCTGGGGCGACGAGGTGGAAGTCGCCTTGCCCCGGCACTGGACCGCCGCCAACAGGCCGGAGACAACGCAGGGCGCTATCCACTTCAGCAATTGGGGTGCGCTGGCGCAGGCGGTGCGCGACGGCGCGGGCAGTGCCTTCCTGTGCTGTTTCTTGGCCGATGGCGACCCGGCGCTGCAGCGGCTCTCCCCGCCGGATGCCCGCTACGATACCGGCCTCTGGCTTCTCTACCGCGCCGAAACCCCACAGAGCGCAGCCGCCGCCGCGCTCACCGCGCATCTGGCGAAGCGCATCGGCGCGCGACTTGCCGCTCAGAC
>CAJYJW010000334.1 GCA_913775025.1 uncultured Sphingomonas sp.
GCCAGTCGGTCCCGGCCGGTGTCGGCCAGCCCACTCTATTGATCGAGGGGCTAACCGTCGGCGGCACCGGCGGCTGACCGATTTGCCTGCCCAAGCTTTAGGCGGGCGTTAAGCCGCGCCTAATTAATAGGCAAATATTCAACTCAAAGCTTGTGCGGCGCTGCATTGCTGAGGGCATGCCGCGCCGTTTTCAGTTTGGCACGCGCTTTGCATCGCCTCTCACAAATAAGCAGGGAGGCGAAATGAAGCTCGTCATAGCCATTATCAAGCCGTTCAAGCTGGACGAGGTGCGCGAAGCCCTCTCCGGTCTTGGCGTGCAGGGGATGACCGTGACCGAGGTCAAGGGTTTCGGCCGCCAGAAGGGGCAGACCGAAATCTACCGCGGCGCGGAATACAGCACCAACATGGTGCCCAAGATCAAGGTCGAGGTCGCCTGCGCCAGCGATCTCGCAGGCCGCGTCGTCGAGGCGGTCCAGCAGGCGGCGAACACCGGCGCGATCGGCGACGGCAAGATCTTCGTCGTGGATATCGCGCAGGCCGTGCGGATCCGTACCGGCGAAACCGACGACGTGGCGCTCTGACGAGAAAAGGGGGACACATGAAGCTTTCGACCAAGATCGCCGCCGGGGCGGGCGTGCTGGGGGCCGTTGCCCTCGCCGCCGCCCCCGCCTGGGCCCAGACCGCGCTGCAGGCGCCGGTCGATGCCGCCGCGGCTGCCGCCACGCCCACGGTGAACAAGGGCGACACCGCCTGGATGCTCACCTCCACCCTGCTGGTGCTGATGATGATCGTGCCCGGCCTGGCGCTGTTCTACGGCGGCCTTACCCGCACCAAGAACATGCTCTCCGCCATGACGCAGATCGGCGCGGTCGCCTGCCTCGCCATGCTGCTGTGGGTGATGTGGGGCTACACGATGGCATTCGGCGCGGGCGGCGCGTTCGTCGGTAGCTTCAACAAGCTTTTCCTCGCCGGCGTCACCTCCGCCACCACGACCGACACGTTCAGCAAGGGCATCGCGATCCCCGAATATGTCTTCGTCTGCTTCCAGATGACCTTCGCGGCGATCACCGTCGCGCTGGTGCTGGGCTCGGTGGTCGAGCGGATCAAATTCTCCGCCGTGATGGTGTTCGCCGCCATCTGGCTGACGATCGTCTACTTCCCGATCGCGCACATGGTGTGGGCATCGGACGGGCTGTTCTTCAAGCAGGGCGCGCTGGATTTCGCCGGCGGCACCGTGGTGCATATCAACGCGGGCGTCTCCGCGCTGGTCGCCTGCCTCATCCTCGGCAAGCGCATCGGCTACATGCGGGAGATCATCACGCCGCACAGCCTGACGCTGACCGGCGTCGGCACCGGCCTCCTGTGGGTGGGCTGGTTCGGCTTCAACGCCGGCTCCGCGCTGGAAGCAAACGGCTCGGCCGCGCTTGCGATGCTCAACACCTTCGTCGCCACGGCATCCGCCGCCCTGTTCTGGATGCTGGCGGAGCGCTTCTCCGGCCACAAGGGCTCGGCGCTGGGCTTCTGCTCGGGCATCATCGCCGGCCTCGTCGCGGTTACCCCGGCGGCCGGCAACAGCGGTCCGTTCGGCGCGATCATCCTCGGCGCCGTCGCCTCGGTGGTCTGCTTCTTCATGGTGACGGTGGTGAAGCCCAAGCTGCGCTACGACGACTCGCTCGACGCCTTCGGCATCCATGGCGTGGGCGGCATGATCGGCGCGATCGGCACCGCCATCGTCTATGCCCCCTCGCTCGGCGGGCCGGGACCGGAAGACTTCAACATGGGCCACCAGCTGTTCGTTCAGATCAGCGCCGTGCTGACGACGATCGTGTGGGCCGCCATCGGCACCGCCATCGCCATCTTCGTCGCCAAGGCAGTCACCGGGCTGCGCGTCTCCGAAGAGGTCGAGCGCGAGGGCCTCGATCTCGGCGAGCACGGCGAGCGGGCCTACAACCTGTAAAGAATTGGCACGTCGGGGCGGATGCCCCGGCGGCCTCACCACGTTCCTCCTGCGAACGACTTGAGGCCGGCGAGGCAACTCGCCGGCCTTCTTTTATGCGGCTGCCGCCTAGCCCGGCAGCCCCGTCTCGCGGCCGTCAGCCAGATGCGCCTACCAGTCGAACGGCTGCGCACGACCGCCCTCCATAGGGCAGGGACAACGAAGGCAGGGGGTCAGGCGGCCGATTCAAGAGGGTCGGCCGCTGGACCTCGCCGGAAAAACCCGCCACGGCAATGGCATGGGCGATCGCGGCACGGGGCCGATGCCGCCGCGTTGGATGCGCGATGCCTGCAGGTTCAGATTCGCCGAACACTGCGATCGCATGGTGGCTTATCGCGATCATGGCGGCGGCGTGCCTGCTCGCCTGTCTCGGGCTCGGGTTCCGGGTCCGCGCTGTCACCGCCATCGTTCCCGCCGTCGCCCTGTCCCTGCTGGGGGCGGGCATGATCGTGGGTGCGCGCGGACACCGTCCGCGGTTGCACGCCGGGGCAAGCGCCTTTCTCCAGATGACCCTGTTCACCCTGCTCGGCGTCGTGCTCGCCTATGCGCTCGCCGCGCGGGCCGGGCCGTTGTGGGACGAGGCGTTCGCCGCCGCCGACCACCGCCTCGGGCTGGATTGGCCGACGGTGTTCGCCGCCGCCGACAAGGCCCCGGCAGCGCTGTGGCTCGGCGGCTTCGCCTATCACAGCCTGACCCTTCAGATGATCGTCTGCATCGTCGTACTGAGCGCCGCCGGACAGGCGCACCGCCTGACCGTGGCGGTGACGGCGGCCATCCTCGGCGGTTTCGCCACGATCCTGATATCGGGGGTCATGCCGGCGATGGGCAACCTGTTCGATCCCGCTGCCTATCATCGGCTATGGCCCTCGATCGCGTGGATGGAGCGGGATATGATCGCGGGCCTGCGCGACGGATCGTACCGCACGCTCGACCTCACGCAATTGATGGGAATCGTCAGCTTTCCAAGCTATCATGCCACCCTGCCGGTGATCCTGGCCTGGGCGCAGCGCGATGCGCGCGGGTGGCGGCGGGTCGTAGCACCGCTATGGGCGGGGGTGACGATCGTCGCCACGCCGGTGTTCGGCGGGCATTATGGCGTGGATGTGCTGGGCGGGCTCGCGATGGCGCCGCCGGCGATCGCGGCGGCAACGCTTATGGTACGCGGCCGGCGCGGCACCATATCGGGCCGGCGGCAGGTGACGAGGCTTGGAGCGTGCGATGACGTGGTTTGAGAAGCTCAGCATCGTGGTGGGAATGGTCCTCTTCATGGAATGCTTCGCCTGGGCGACCCACAAATATGTCATGCACGGCTTCGGCTGGGGTTGGCACCGCTCGCATCACGAGCCGCACGACAATGCCTTCGAGAAGAACGATCTGTACGCCGTCACCTTCGCCATTTTCGTGATCGCGCTGTTCACGGCGGGCGTCGTCTGGCCCGTGCTGTGGTGGATGGCGCTTGGCATCACGGTATATGGCGGCATCTACGCCCTCGTGCACGACATGCTGGTGCATCAGCGGTTCGGCATGCGCTGGGTGCCGCGCAGCGGTTACCCCAAGCGGCTGTTGCAGGCGCATCGCCTGCACCATGCGGTGAAGGGCCGCGATGGCGGGGTCAGCTTCGGCTTCCTGTTCGCGCCGGATCCGGCCCGCCTGAAGCGCCGGCTGGCGGACGCGGCGGGGCGATGAACGACGTCGCCGACGATACCCGCGCCGGCCTGTTGCTGGCCGCCGCGATCGGCGGCGCGTGGGCCGTGATCCACATCGGCGGTATCTTCTTCTGGACGTGGACCCCGGCTTCCGCCGTGCTGGCGATCCCCGTGGTGCTGACGCAGGCGTGGCTCAGCACCGGCCTGTTCATCGTCGCGCATGATTGCATGCATGGCTCGCTGGCGCCGGGGCGGCGGCGTGTGAATACGGTCGTCGGCGCTTTGTGCCTGACCGCCTATGCCGGCCTTTCCTATCGGGGGCTGTACCCCAAGCATCACCAGCATCATGCCGCGCCCGGCACCGCTGCCGATCCCGACTTCCATGCCGGCGCGCCGCGCAGCGCCGGGCCGTGGTTCATCCGCTTCTTCCTCGGTTATTACACGCACGGCCAGATTCTGCGGATCACCCTGGCGGCGGTCGCCTACATGTTGCTGGGCGCGTCGCTTGTGAACATCGTGGTGTTCTGGGCGATTCCTGCCCTGCTGGCGCTGATGCAGCTCTTCATCTTCGGCACCTATCTGCCGCACCGCCACGGCGATGCGCCGTTCGCCGATACGCATAACGCGCGCGGCAACGCGCTGTCGCCGCTCGCCTCGCTGGTGACGTGCTTTCACTTCGGCACCTATCATCACCAGCATCATCTGAGCCCGCGCACGCCCTGGTGGCGGCTGCCGCGCGTCACCCCGGCCCGGCCAGCGCCGCGCTGACGAGGGTGGCGGCCCGCGCCGCGCCGCCGCCCTCCGCGATCTCTGCCGCCAGCCGCGCCGCCGCCTGCCGGTAGCCGGGATTTCGAATGACATCGGCCAGCGCTACGGACAGGCGATCCGCCGTCAGGCCCTGCGGCGACAACACCCGCCCCGCCCCGATCCGCGACAGGCGGGCAGCAGTGCCGGGCTGCTCGAAGGCGATCGGCAGGGCGACGATCGGCACGCCCGCGGCCAGCGCATCCAGCACCGTGTTGAAACCGCCGTGCAGCAATGCTGCGCAACATCGCCGCAGCACGGCCCCTTGCGGCCAGAAGGCGCGCACCAACGGATCGCCCGGCAGTGCCGCGACCTCCGCTGC
This sequence comes from uncultured Sphingomonas sp., assembly GCA_913775025.1. Lineage (GTDB taxonomy): Bacteria > Pseudomonadota > Alphaproteobacteria > Sphingomonadales > Sphingomonadaceae > Alterirhizorhabdus. The sequence continues at coordinate 4,769 of CAJYJW010000334.1, forward strand.
GCTGAGACCTCCGCCGTGGCCGATCACCGCCCGCGCACCGATCGTCGCGCAGGCCTGCGCCATCGTGGCGAACAGGCCCCGCCGCCCACCCTGCAACGTGCCTAGCGAGCAGAAGACGAGCGGGCGGCCGTCGTTGGGCAGCGCGATCGCCTCCACCTCCGCCGATCGCCACGGCGCACCATAGATAAGCCCCGGCATCGCCCTGCGCGGATAATCCAGCCCACGCGGGCATTGCGCGATCGAGAGGCGGGGCGCGCCTTCCCCCTCCAGTCGCCAAGCCTGCCGGCGTTCATGCACCACCTGCGTGATCGGCCGCAGCAGCACGTTTGCCACGGTATAGCCGCCCCAGTTGCGGAAGCGGCCGAGGCCGTCCGCGCGATATCGCCAGCCGAGGAACGGCGGCGGCACGTTCGGCTCCCCCAGCAGCGGCAGACCGGTGATGCTGGCGACGTGCGGCACGCCGATGCGCCGGGCGATCAGCGCGCCCGCAGGCTCGGCGGCGTCGGCGATCACCGCATCCGTGCCGATCGCCTGCAACAGGGCGGGCGCCCCGTCGAGCAGCCGCCCCGTCATCGCGGCGGTCGCACGGATCATCCGGGTCAGGCCGGTCAGGCCGGTGGGATCGGCCAGCCGTTCGAGATAGTCGGCAAGTCCGCCCGCCCCGCCCCCCGGCAGAGCGGCGAAGCCGATCCCCGGCGCCGTCACCAGGCGCGCGGCCTCGGCGACATGCACCATCGTCACGCGATGGCCGTGATCGACGAGCGCCAGCCCGAGCGCCTGCAACGGATTGAAATGCCCCGGCGTCGGCGGCGCGATCACGGCGATATGGCGGCTAGCGGCTGGCACGCGATCCATGTTCGTTGCGGGTTCGCTCCGCTACGGCCCCCCGCCGCCGCTGTCGAGGGAAAGGGCGCGCATCGGCGGCGATCTTCCGTTCCGCCCTTGCGTCGCCCCTCGCCAAGGCTATCACCCTGCCATGCGCATATCCTATCCGTGTGACGGCAAGGCCATGATCCCCGGATGCGGTGCCGCGCATGCCGCATATCCCGGACGCTTCGTCTGAACGGCACAGCCTCGGTCGGGCGCGTGGCGCTCCTTCTGCTCGCGCCGCTTCTGCTCGGCGGATGCGCCGCGTTGGATCACGGCTTTCTCGCCGCCGCCGGGCCGGTGACGGCCGAACAGCGCACGCTGTTCTGGACGGTCGCCGCGATCCTCGTCTTCGTCGCGGGGCCGGTGCTGATCCTCACCCCGATCATCGCCTGGCATTATCGCCGCAGCAATACGCACGACGCCTTCCGCCCCGACTGGACCTTCTCATGGACGCTGGAGGGGTTCATCTGGATACCGCCCATCCTCATCGTGGGGATACTGGCGGTGCTGCTGTTCGGCGCAACGCACCGGCTCGATCCCTATCGTCCGGTCGCGGGCGGGCGACCGCTGGAGGTGCAGGTGATCGCGACGGACTGGAAGTGGCTGTTCATCTATCCCGATGCCGGGGTGACGAGCGTCAATCGGCTGGTGGTGCCGATCGGCCGCCCTGTCAGCCTGACGCTGACGAGCGCCACCGTGATGCAGTCGCTGATGATTCCCCGGCTTACCGGCCAGATCTACATGATGGCGGGCATGACGACCCGGCTGAACCTGCGCGCCGACCGCGCGGGCGACTATCGCGGACGCAACATGCAATATAACGGCAGCGGCTTTCCCGAGCAGTCCTTCGTGGTCACGGCGGTGACGGCGGACCGGTTTCGAGGCTGGCTCGCGGCGAATGCGCGATCCGCCCCCGCCCTCGGCGCATCGGCGCAAACGCTGCTGGCGGAGCGGGCGACGGTGGGGACGGCCCGCACCTACTCCCGCGTTCCGTCGAACCTCTTCGCCACCGTGATCGCCAATAGCGGCGGACGGGATCACGCGCACCGGGCCGTCCGGTGAGCGCGCCCGTCCTCCCCGCCCTGCTCGGCCGTTTCGCATGGGCCGATCTGCCGTTCGTGCGCGCTTGGGAGAGCCCGACGATCAGCGAGGTCATCGGGGCTGCCGCCGGCGGGCTGGTGATCGCGGGCGCGCTGGCGATCGCCCTGCTGCTCACCGTCACCGGCCGGTGGCGCTGGCTGTGGCGCGAATGGCTGACGAGCCTCGATCACAAGAAGATCGGCATCATGTACATCATCCTCGCCTTCGTGATGCTGTCGCGCGCGGTGGTGGAGGCGGTGCTGATGCGGATGCAGCAGGCGGTCGCCATCCAGCAGCCGGGCTTCCTGTCGGGCGATCATTTCGCGCAGCTATTCTCCACTCACGGATCGATCATGATCTTCTTCATGGCGATGCCGTTCCTGACCGGTCTGATCAACTACATCGTGCCGCTGCAGATCGGCGCGCGCGACATGGCGTTCCCCTGGGCCAATTCGGTCGGTCTGGCGCTGACGGCGGCGGGGGCGGCGCTGATGATGGCCAGCCTCGTCGTCGGCCAATTCTCAACCGGCGGGTGGAGCGGCTATCCGCCCTACACCGGACTCGCCTTCAGCCCCGATGTCGGGCCGGATTACTGGATCTGGGCGATCACGCTCGCCTCGCTCGGATCGACCATCGCCGGGATCAACGTCGCCTGCACCCTCTACAAGCTGCGCTGCCCGGGCATGACGGTCATGCGGATGCCGATGTTCTGTTGGACAAGCCTGTGCACGTCGATCCTGATGATCTTCGCGATGCCGCCACTCACGGTCGCGACCGCCCTCCTCGCGCTCGATCGCTATCTGGGGTTCCATTTCTTCACGAACGACCTTGGCGGCAATATGATGAACTTCGCCAACCTGTTCTGGCTGTTCGGCCACCCCGAGGTCTACATTCTGATCCTGCCGGCGTTCGGCATCTATTCCGAGGTGGTGTCCACCTTCTCCACCAAGGCGCTCTACGGCTACACCTCGCTGGTGATCGCGACGATGGCGATCGCGGTGCTGAGCTTCACCGTATGGGTCCACCACTTCTTCACGATGGGCCAGTCCGCCAACATCAACGCCGCCTTCGGCATCGCCACCATGACGATCGGCGTGCCGACCGGCGTCAAGATCTATGACTGGATCTGGACGATGTTTCGCGGCGAGGTGCGCTTCACGGTGCCAATGCTCTATGCCATCGCCTTCATGATGACGTTCGTGCTGGGCGGCCTCACCGGGATCATGCTGGCCATCCCGCCGCTCGACTATGTGTTCCATAACACGCTGTTCTTGGTCGCGCATTTCCACAACATGCTGATCCCCGGCATGCTGTACGGGATGCTCGCCGCCTATACCTATTGGTTCCCGAAAGCGTTCGGCTTCCGCCTGGACGAGCGGTGGGGGCGGATCGCCTTCGGTTGCTGGGTGACGGGTTTCTACCTCGCCTTCATGCCGCT
>CAJYJW010000335.1 GCA_913775025.1 uncultured Sphingomonas sp.
CAACCGACCTTCCTGATTGTTGGCGGTCCGGCCGCTGGAAAATCGGCGGCCATATCTCGCTTTGTTTGGAACGTCCTTGCGGCTGCCGCGTCCCCCCATCCGACAGATGTGCGAGGCCGCATGACCGAACCGACATTGGTTTTTCTCCATGCGCTTGGCGCAAGCGCGAGCGAGTGGGCGCAGGTTTCGCAGGCGCTGCCTGACTATGACTGCGTTCCGCTGGATCTCCCCGGTTTCGGCGCGGCGGCCGAGGCGGGATATGCTGATGTCGGCGTGATGGCCGACTGGCTGGCGGATGACATTCGCAATCGCGGGCTGACCTCCTGCATCCTGATCGGGCACAGCATGGGCGGAAAGATCGTCACGCTCGTCGCGGCACGGGCCGCCGCCGGGGAGGCGGGCCTGTCGGGAGTGATCGGCGTTGTGCTGGTCGCAGCCTCCCCTCCCGCGCCGGAACCCATGGATGAGGATCGCCGTGCCGAAATGATCGGCTGGTTCAAGACGGGGCAGCCCACGCCGGAAAATGCGGCGGCCTTCGTCGATGCCAATAGCGCGAGCCGTCTGGCACCATCACTGCGCGAAGCGGCGATCGATGACGTTCGGCGTTCCAGCCGCGAGGCATGGCTGGGCTGGCTCGAACGCGGCAGCCTTGAGGATTGGCGTGACCGTGCCGGCACCATATCCATCCCCGCGCTCATATTGGCCGGATCGGAGGATGGCGATCTCGGCGAGGATGCCCAGCGACGTCTTAACCTGCCGCATTATCCTACTGGCGAAATGCGGGTCGTGGAGGGTGCGGCTCATCTTATCCCCTATGAGCAACCGGAGGCGCTTGCCTCGCTGATCGACGCGCACGTCCGGACGACCCTCTCGACGATGCTCCCCCCGAGCTTCCTGAAGCTCGTCGACTCGGACCGGGTAAGTCGCCGGACGCGGGCGGCGATGCTCGATCGCACCCGCCCGCTGCCTGCGGCGACAGGCTGGACGACCGAGCAGCGTGAGACGGCGCAGGCCCTGATCGCGCAGATTCTGCCCGACGCCGGAAAGGACGGCGGCCTGACCGACCGCATCCTGACAGGCGTGGCGGGAGGTGGCGGCGACGGTTGGCGCTTCGCCGACCTGCCACCGGATCACGAAGCTTGGCGACGTGGCTTCCAGACGCTTATGGCCGAGGATTTTCCGGCGCTGAAGCCTGCGGCACGGCAAGCATTGCTTGAGCGGGTGACGACGGGATCGGTGGGGGCGGAGGGCGACGCGACCCGACTTTCACCCGCCCAAATGGCCCTCTGGTTCGAAGATGCTCGGGCGGAAGTGGCGCGGGTCTGGATGTCCCTGCCGGCGACGATGGCGGAGATCCGATATGACGGTTTCGCCATAGGCGGCGATGGCCCCCGCAAGCAGGGCTACACCCGCACCGGCGCGGACGATACCGAAGCATGGCAGACGGACCGGGAGCGCACGGCGTGACGCGGGTTCGATACGCCATGAACGATACCGTGGATGCCGTGGTGATCGGCACCGGTGCGGGCGGCGCCCCGCTTGCGGCGCGTCTGGCGGAGGCCGGCCTCTCGGTTGTCGCGCTCGAGGCCGGCCGCGCTTTCGATCCGAGCGATCATGTCGCCGACGAGGCTTCGGCCGACATCTACTGGATGGAAGAGCGACTGAGCGGGGGCGCGATGCCGACCGCGTTCGGTGCGAACAATTCGGGCATGGGCGTCGGCGGATCGACGTTGCACTGGGGTGCCTTCTGTCCCCGCCCCGATCCGCGGGACCTGCGTTTGCAGGCGTTGAGCGGCGTTGGCGCCGACTGGCCAATCGATCATGCCGAACTGATACGGTATATCAAGGAGGTCGAACGTTTCACCGGCGTCTCCGGCCCGGCCGTCTATCCCTGGGATGCGACGCGGCGCTACGCCTATCCGCCGGTTGCCCGCAACGCGGCGGCCGACGCGATGGCGCGGGGCTGCGCCGCCCTCGGCATCACCGCCACCGACGCGCCGGCGGCGCTGGTCTCGCGGGATCATGAGCAGCCGCATTGGGGGCAGCGCCAGGCTTGCGTCAATTGCGGCGCCTGTCACCAGGGCTGCCGCAACGCCGCGAAAACGAGCATGGATACGACCTACCTGCCGCTGGCCGTTGCCAAGGGCGCCGAGATTCGCGCAAAAGCGCGCGTCCTGTCGTTTGAATTCGATGCAAGCGGCCGGATAGAGGCGGTGGTCTATCGCCAGGACGGTTTGGATCAGCGCCAACGCTGCTCAGCCGTGTTCCTGTGCGCCGGCGGCGTCGAAACGCCGCGCCTTCTGCTCAATCTCGGCATCGCGAACTCAAGCGGCCAGATCGGTCGCAACTTCATGGCGCACGTCGCGACGCAGATTTGGGGCCGGTTCGAGGCCGATATGCGGATGAACCGGGGCTATCCATCCTCCCTGATCAGCGAGGACATGACGCGCCCCGGCGATATCGGATGCGCCGGCGGCTATCTGGTCCAGAGCCTGGGCGTACTGCCGGTGAACCTCGCCAACGGCCTCGCCCGCGGGGCCGGCATGTGGGGGGAGCGGCTGGAGGCGATGCTGCGCAACTATAACCGGATGGCCGGCATCGGCATCAACGGCGAATGCCTGCCCCATGACGACAACCGCCTCACCCTCTCCGACGAGGTCGACGCGTTCGGACATCGCAAGGCGCGAATCGACTTCAGCTATCATGAGAATGAAGAGGCGATTGATCGTCACGCCCGGCGCACGCTGACCGATATCTGGCAGGCCGCCGGTGCGCACGACATCGTCGCGGTGGACCGATCCGCCCACACCATCGGCACCTGCCGCATGGGGGCGGACGGAGAGACGGCGGTGGTGGATGCCGATGGCCGCAGCTTCGACGTTCCGAACCTGCTGATTTGCGACAATTCCATTTTTCCGAGCGCACTGGCGGCCAACCCGGCGTTGACGATCATGGCGCTGTCACTGCGCACCGCCGACCGCTTTCTCGCGTCACATCGATAAGGAGTTCATCATGGACCTGGGCATCAAGGACCGCATCGCTCTGGTAAGCGGCGGCGATTCCGGCATGGGCAAGGAAACCGCACGGATGCTGCTGGAAGCAGGCGTCCGGGTCGCCATTACCGATCAGCCGGGCGGCACGCTGAACGAGGCGCTGGCCGAACTTTCGCCCCTGGGCGAGGTGATCGCGGTAACCGGTGACGTGACCAAGCCCGACGACGTACGCGCGATCTGGGCGAAGGTGCGCGAAACGCTGGGCGACCCCGACATTTACGTCAATGCGGCGGGCGTGACCGGCGCGACCGGCGATTTCCTGGACGTAGACGACGCCGGCTGGCAGGAGACGCTCGACATCAACCTGATGGGGGCCGTGCGGATGTGCCGCGAGGCGATCCCCGCGATGCGGCGGAGCGGTTGGGGCCGCATCGTGCTGTTCGCATCGGAGGATGCCGTGCAACCCTATATCGACGAGCTTGCCTATTGCGCATCGAAGGCAGGGATCCTCAGCCTCGCCAAGGGGCTGTCGAAGGCTTATGGTTGCGACAACGTGCTGGTGAACACCGTCTCGCCAGCCTTCATCGCGACGCCGATGACCGACAAGATGATGCGCAAGCGCGCCGATGAACGTGGCGAAAGCTTCGACGAGACGATCGAGACCTTCCTTGAGGAAGAACGGCCCGGCATGGTGCTGAAGCGACGCGGCCGCGCCGAAGAGGTCGCCGCCGCCGTTGCCTTCCTATGTTCCGAGCGCGCCAGCTTCATCAACGGCGCGGGTATCCGCGTGGATTCCGGCTCGGTCTTCACCATCGCCGGATAAGAATAGCTTGAATCGGATCACCGGCCAGCAGCAGCATCGCTGCTGGCTGGTGATCCGATCAGGCGACCCCTGCCCCGCCGGTCACGCCGTAAACCTCGCCGTTGATAAAGCTTGCTTCCTGGCTGGCCAACAGCACATACACCGCCGAAAGCTCGACCGGCTGACCCGGGCGGCCATAGGCGCTTTTGGCCCCAAACTGCTCCACCGCTTCGGGCGGTTGACCACCTGAGGATTGTAGCGCCGTCCAGAAGGGGCCGGGTGCCACCACATTGGCACGGATGCCCTTCTCAAGCAGCTGGCTGGCCAGCGCTTTCGTATAAGCGACCATGCCGGCCTTCGTCGTCGCGTAATCGAGCAGGTTCGCGGACGGGTCGTAGGCCTGAACCGAGGCGGTGGTGATGACGCTCGCGCCGGCCGGCAGATGCGGAACGGCGGCCTGGACGATCCAGTGCATCGCATACAGGTTGGTTTTCATGGTCGCGTCGAAATCCGCCGACGTGACCTTCGATATATCCTCCCGGCTTTGCTGATGGCCGGCGTTGATCACGAGGATATCGAGACCACCAAGCGTATCGATCGTCTTGCTCACCATCTCGCGGCACCATGCCTCGTCGGTGATGTCGCCGGGAAGGGCCAACGCCTTGCGCCCCTCCGCCTCGATCAGCTTCACCACCTCGTCGGCGTCCGACTGCTCGGCCGCGAGATAGGAGATCGCGACGTCCGCCCCCTCGCGCGCATAGGCGATCGCGGCGGCGCGGCCGACGCCGCTGTCACCACCCGTGATAAGGGCCTTGCGACCCTTGAGCTTGCCGGCGCCGACGTAGCTCGTCTCGCCATGATCGGGTTTCGGGTCCATCTTGGCCGCAAGGCCAGGGACGGGCTGCGGCTGCCGGGGAAACGGGGGCTGTGGATATTGCGTGCGCGGATCCTGCATCGTGAGGCGATCGGTCATATCGGTGCTCCGGTCGTGGGGGGGGGGATTTTGGGAAGATCAGCAGTCGTCTTCCGAGGCGAGCACATCGAGCGCCATGACATGCGCCAGATGTGACAGACCTTGCGGTAAGTTGCCGAGAAACGCGCCGGACTTCGGATCGGCCATTTCGGTCATTATGCCGACGCCGCGATCCAGCGCATTCGTTATCGCATTCAGCGCCTTTCGCGCGCCGGCGCGCTGGCCAAGGAGAGCGCGTGCTTCGATCATCCAGAAGGTGCAGGCGAGGAAACAGCCTTCTTCGGCGGAGACATCGCTGTACCGATAATGATAAGGGCCGACGCCAAGTTCCGCGTCGATCGCATCGAGCGTCTTTTCGAGTCTTTCGCGTCCGTCGAAACCGAACCGCACCATCAGGGCAAGCGACGCATCAAGCTTTCCGCTGCCCGGGTAGAAGACGAACGCCTGCTTCGTATCGGACCAGCAGTTTTCCTCGATCCACGCCGCTATCCGGTCGCGCTCACGTGCCCAGCGATCGCGACAGGTGGTTGGCAGCTGGCCTTCGTCGGCCAGTTCGACGGCGCGGGCGAGCGCCTGCCAACAGCTGACCTTCGACATCGTGTAATGCTGCGGCTCCTCAAGCTCCCAGATGCCGGCGTCCTTCTTGCGCCAGACATCCGCGCACTGATCGGCCAGGTGCGAGAGCAATTCGGCGCTGGAGGCATCGAGAATGTTGCCGCAGGCGACGAACCGCGAGGCCGTCTCGAAGATGTCGCCGTAGATGCCGTGCTGATGCTGGTCGGTCGCGGCATTGCCTGTGTTGACTGGCGTCGAGCGGCGATAACCCGGCACCTCGATCTCTTCCAGCCCGGGGACGATCTCGCCGCCGAGCGTGTAGCACACCCGTGCCCCATGCTGCTCCAGCCGCTTGAGCAGCCAGCTGAACGCCGCCTTCGCCTCCGCCTGCGCACCGGCCGCCAGGAACGCCTTGATCGTATAGCCCGCGTCGCGGATCCACGCATAGCGATAGTCGTAGTTCTTCTTCCCGCCGATGCCTTCGGGCAGCGAGGTCGTGGCGGCCGCCGCGATCGCGCCGGATGGCGAGAACAGCAGCAACTTCAGAGCAAGTACGCTGCGAATAAAGTCGGATCGACGGCTGCCGTCATGCTCGATCCGTTCGGACCAGGCGCGCCATTCGGCGTCGGACGTGTCGATGCGCTCATCGATCTTGCCGATCGGCGGCACGACGAGCGGCTCATCCTCGCCCGCAACGATGGCCACCACCTCGCGCTGACCGGCCACGACGGCGAACGTTCCGGTCACGGCCTCGTCGCTTCGTTCGACCGTAATGCCGTCGCTGTGCAGCAGAAGGCCGAGTACCGTCCCGACATGGAAAACGGCATGCCGGCCGATCTTCGAGTGATAAGGGCTCGCCCCGTTTGCACGCCGCCCGGGGCGCATTTCCAGCCGGAAGCTGACCGAGCCGTCCAGCCCCTCTATCCGGCGGCCGAGCTCCGCCCACGGCAGACGACCGGCGGTGCCGCTGTTCATTGATTCCGTCAACACGGCGCGTCCGCCGGCCGTGATGAAGACCGTTTCAAGGACGTTGCTGTCGGGCAGGTAGCGCCGCTCGACCCGAAAAGGATCGAGCGGCGTCAGAATGAAACGGCCGCCTTCTTCCGGGTCGATCAGCCGGTCGAACAGCGGTGGCGAGTCGAGGTTGGGAACGCACCACCAGTCGATCGAGCCATCCGCCCCCGACAGCGCGACGGAGCGCCCATCGCCAAGTGCGCCATAATCCTCAAGCGCGAGATAGCCATCCGCTCTGGTTCCGCCACGAACCGGGGCGGCGGGCTTGCCGCGCACGGCATCGAGCAGATTGATCACGGACGCGCGCGCGGGAGGAGTCGAGCCAGACCGAGGCCAGCCGCAGCCCCGGTGCCGAGCAGAATGCCCGCCGCGCCGGCCTTGAGCAGATCCCGCTGACGACTGGTGAATATCTCCGATCGGGTGGACTGCACCCGATCCGTCGACGGCCCATCGATGGCGGCCGCCCCCTCGGCCGGCTCGTCAAGATTGCCGGTGCGATCCGGCGCCGGATCGCCAGTCATCGCCTCGATCATCTTGGCCGCCTGCCGGTCCGCCCCTTGCGGCAGCAGCGATTGGCCGAGCGCCATCATCGCCGTCGAGCGACCGACCCAATATTCGCGTTGCGGGCGTGATACCGCTTCGAAAACAGCCTCGGCACAGAGGCGCGGATCGAAGAGCGGGTCCGGCAGAACCTGCGTCCGTCCGCTGCGGTTCCTGGCCCAGCCCGGCTGGGGCGTGTTAACCGCCGGCAGGTAGACGACCGATAGCGTGATCGCGCTTCGGTCGGCGATCAGTTCCGCACGCAGGGAATCGGTGAAGCCCGTCACCGCTGCCTTCGCCGCGCAATAAGCGGCCTGCAGGGGTGAGGGGCGGATGGCGAGGCCCGACGAAATCTGGATGATCGCGCCCCGGTTGCGCGGCTTCATATACCGCAGCGCCGCCAGCGTGCCATACACTTGGCTGAGATACGTCGTCGCCGTGACGCGCGCATATTCGGCGGACGTGATATGGTCGGCTTTCGCGACGACGGTCGACATCGCATTGTTGACCCAAGCCTCGATTGGCCCGAGCTCCGCTTCGATCCGCGCCGCCGCCGCGTCCATCGCTCCGGCATCCGCCACATCAAGACTGATCGGCAATACCTTCCCCGCTTCAGCCGCCGACAGCCGGAGCCTGGCCTGCTCCAGCCGCGCCTCGTGACGAGCCAGGATGGCGACGTGCCACCCATCGCGCGCGAATTTCTCGGCGATCGCGAGACCGATGCCTGCCGTGCCGCCCGTAATCACGATGGTTCTTGCCATATTGCCTCGCGCAGCATCCTGAAAATATTCCCCGGTCAGACAACTTAGCCGGGGATCAGGGGCGGGAACGCCTCTGGCCCTGATCCTATCCACTCGATACGGTCGCAGAAGTTGATGCAGAGCAAGTTTTCGCCGTCGTGCGGACACCGGTGGCGGCGGCGCCGCCACGCGAATGGGGCGAAACTAAATCGAGATTTAGTGAAACGCCGGACGCTCTTTCTCGTTCTTGCCTAACTTGGATCAGGCCAAACCTGCTCCAGTGTAGGAGCGCGCGGTTCATGGAAGACTATAAGGACGTTCTCGCAGGCAAATGCCCGTTCGGCGGCGACCGCATTGGCGGCACGCATGGCAATCCCCCGACGCTCGAGCATTGGTATCCGAACCGTCTGCGCGTCGAACAGCTGCATCGCAACGGCCCGCGCGCCAACCCGCTGGGCAAGGACTTCGACTATAAGGCCGCTTTCGAGGCCCTCGACCTCGACGCCCTCAAGGCGGAGATCAAGGCTTTCCTGACGACCTCGGTCGAATGGTGGCCATCCGATTACGGTAACTATGGGCCGCAGATGATCCGGATGGCGTGGCATTCTGCCGGCACCTATCGCATCGCGGACGGGCGCGGCGGCGCTGGCGAGGCGATGCAACGCTTCGCCCCGATCGACAGCTGGTGGGACAACGGCAACACCGACAAATCCCGCCGCCTGATCTGGCCGATCAAGCAGAAATATGGCGCCGCGCTGTCATGGGCCGACCTGATCGTACTCACCGGCAACTGTGCGCTGGAGATCATGGGGTTCCCGACATACGGCTTCGCCGGCGGCCGCCACGACGCCTGGGAGGCAGACGATGCCACCTATTGGGGCCCCGAGGTCGTTGACATGACCACGGTGAAGTCCTTCGACGAGATGACAGACCGCAGCAAGCGTTGGCGCGGGCAGAACGGCGATGCCGAT
>CAJYJW010000336.1 GCA_913775025.1 uncultured Sphingomonas sp.
CGCAATCGGGGCAGCCGGCGGCGTCGGGGCGTCCGCCACGGGGGCGGGCGCTGCCTCGACGGGAGCCGGGGCGGCGGGCGCGTTGCGAGCGGCCTCCTCTGCGCGAGCGCGCTCCTCGACACGGCGACGCTCGGCCTCGATCGCCTCGACCTTTTCGCGCTCCTCGCGACGACGGCTTTCTTCAAGCGCGGTCATCCGCGCCTCTTCCGCCTCGCGGAACAGCCGCTCCTGCAACTCGCGGCGCTCGAGCGGCGAAAGGGCGCGGGTCGGCGTCACCGGGCGAGACGGCGGCACGGGTCGGGTGGTGGGCGCGGTCGGGCGCGGGGCCGGCGTAGCGGCACGGGGCGGCGGAGCGGCACGGGGCGGCGCAGCCACCGGCGCGGGGGCAGCGGCCGCCGGCTTTGCCACGGGCGGCGTCGGGGCCGGTGGCGGGGTGACCGGGGTCGCCACCGGCGCGGGGGGCGGCGCGACAGGCGCGACAGGCGCCGGCGACGCTGCCGGAGCAGGTGGCGCAACGGGGGCCGGGGCGGGTGCCTCCGCGACCTGCGGCTCCGCCTCGCCGGGCTTGGTCAGCACGCGGCGGCGCTTGGTTTCCACGATCACGGTGTTCGACCGGCCATGGCTGAAGCTTTGCTTCACCTTGCCCGTCTCCACCGTGCGCTTCAGCCCCAGCGGCGCGCGCATACCCAGTTTCGGCTTGTCGTTATCGCTCATCTAGGAACCGAACCCTTCACTCTCATCCCGTAACGCCGATGGCCCTGCGAACGCTGTGTCGCGGGGATCGACGTCGTCAACTCGTCCACTAAAGCCACGCCAGCGATCCAACGCGTGCGCCACGCGCGCGGCGGCAGCCGGCACGGTCAGCGCGATATGTACCACGTTTTCGCGTCCAAGCGCCATCGACAATATGGCCCGATCCGCCGGGATTACGAGTCCCCGCGCATCGCCGCCTTCCTCGCCGCGCCCGACCCGCAGCGCCTGATCGAGTTTGCGATTGCCATCGAGGGACGCATCGGCTGCGTGCAGCAACAAAGCTACCTTGCCGCGCCGCGCCGCCTCGGCGATCTTGTCCGACCCGGTCAGCAATGTACCGGCGCGCGCCTCCAGCCCCAACCGATCCAGAGCGGCGCGGGCAAGCGCCTGCTCGATCCGCTCCGGCAGATCCCCCGCTACGATAAAGTCGCCTGTCCGAAACGCGCGGGCGAGCGCGCCCTTAAGTTTGCCCTTGGCGATTGCCGTCTCCAGCGTCGCACGGTCCACGCCGATCCACGCGCCGCGACCACCGGCCTTCGCCCGCACATCGGGCAGGACATCGCCGTCCGGTCCAAGCGCCAGCCGTATCAGGCCCGCACGCGGGGACACCTCACCCGAAAGCACGCATTTGCGCTCGGGCGTCTTGACGTGGCCCCGCCCGTCACGGGCAGGCGCGGCGTCGCCGATCAGGCCGTCCGGCCGCTCATCGTGTCCCGTCCGCAAGCGCGTCCTCCCGTGCAGGAGGTGGTGCGCGATCTGCGACGAGAATGCCGCCCGCGCCGTAATTTTCGGGCGGAAGTTCCAGGATAGTCACATGGACCGCCGCGGCCGGCTTGCCCAGCCGATCGCCCAGCACGCGCGTGACATCGGCGACGATCGCCGCTTTCTGCTCGCGCGTGGCCGAGCCCGCCAGCCGGATGTCGACGAACGGCATCAGGCGGTCGCCTCGGAGCTGGTGTCCGCCTCGTCCTCGTCGCCGAACCAGCCGGCGGCCTTGCGGGCCGCAAGGATGATCTCGTTGCCCTGCTCGTTGGTCAGGCCATATTCCGCAAGAATGCCGGGCTTGTCCTCGGCGCGATTGCTCTCGACCTTGCGGCGCGGCTCGACCCGCTTCTTCAGCACCAGTTCGTCGGTGGCGAGATCGCCCAGATCGTCGAGCGTCTTCACGCCGGCCTTGCCCAGCGTCACCAGCATCGCCTCGGTCAGATAGGGCAGATCGGCCAGGCTATCCTCCACGCCGAGCGCCTGACGCGTCTCGCGGTTCGCAGCTTCGCGGCGATCGAGCGCTTCCTGTGCACGGCTCTGCAGTTCGGCGGCCAACTCCTCGTCGAAGCCCTCGATGCCGGCGATCTCGTCGACCTCGACATAGGCCACTTCTTCCAACGATCCGAAGCCTTCCGCGACGAGCAGCTGGGACAATGTCTCGTCCACGTCCAGCTCGTTCTGGAAGAGCTCGCTGTTGGTCACGAACTCCTTCTGCCGTTTCTCGCTCGCATCCGCTTCCGTCAGGATGTCGATCGCCGATCCGGTCAGCTGCGAGGCGAGGCGCACGTTCTGGCCGCGGCGGCCGATCGCCAGCGAAAGCTGATCGTCAGGCACCACCACCTCGATGCGGCTGTCTTCCTCATCGATCACCACGCGGGCGACCTGCGCCGGCTGCAACGCGTTCACAACAAAGGTGGCGAGGTCGGGCGACCAGGGGATGATGTCGATCTTCTCACCCTGCATCTCCTGCACCACCGCCTGTACGCGGCTGCCCTTCATGCCGACGCATGCGCCGACCGGATCGATCGACCCATCGTGGCTGATGACGCCGATCTTGGCGCGGCTGCCCGGATCCCGCGCCGCCGCCTTGATCTCGATGATGCCATCGTAGATCTCGGGCACTTCCTGCGCGAACAGCTTCTTCATGAAGTCGGGGTGCGCGCGGCTGAGAAAGATCTGCGGCCCGCGCGTCTCGCGCGCCACCCGCAGGATCAGCGAGCGTACGCGATCGCCGACGCGAACCACCTCGCGCGGGATCTGCTGGTCGCGGCGAATGACACCTTCGGCGCGGCCCAGATCGACGACGACGTGACCGAACTCAACCCGCTTGACGACGCCGGTGATGATCTCGCCAGCGCGATCCTTGAACTCGTCATACTGGCGGTCGCGCTCGGCATCGCGCACCTTTTGGAAGATCACCTGCTTGGCGGCCTGCGCGGCGATGCGGCCGAACTCGATATTGGGCAGCGGATCGACGATGAAATCACCGACCTTGGCGTCCTTCTGAAGCTTCTGCGCCTCCTTCAGGTTCACCTGCTTGAAATAGTCCTCAACCTCCTCGACGACCTCGACGACGCGCCACAGCCGCATGTCGCCGCCCTTGGTGTCGATTTTCGCGCGAATGTCGTTCTCCGCGCCATAGCGGGACTTGGCGGCGCGCTGGATCGCATCCTCCATCGCCTCGATCACGATCTCACGATCGATCAGCTTTTCGCGCGCGACGGCGTCGGCGATGGCGAGCAGCTCGGCCTTATTGGCGGAAATGGCGGTGGCCATGCGGACTTATCCTTCCTTCGAATCGTTCGCGGGCGCGTCGTTCGCGGCATCGCGGGGCGCATCATGTACGATGGTGTCGGCGCCCTCCGTGGAGAGCGGGGCGGTGGCCTTGATGAGGGCGTCGGTTAGCAGCAGCTTGGCGCTGGCGATCGAGGGAAGCGGAATCAGCACCTCGCCCACGCGCTCGGCATGCAATTTCAGATGCTCGCCTTCCAGCCCGTCAAGTCGCCCGTCGAACTGCTTGCGGCCGTTCAGCGGCACGGCGAGGCGAACACGGGCATCGAAGCCCTTCCAGTCCTCATAATCCTGCCGGCGGGTCAGCGGCCGATCGATCCCCGGGGAGGAGACCTCGAGCCGATACGCCTCCTCGATCGGATCATGCGTATCGAGCACCTCGGATATACGGCGGGACAAGGCCTCGCAGTCGGATAGATCGAGCTGGCGGGTGTCGGGCTTTTCCGCCATGACCTGCAGGGTCGGATCGCTTTTGCCGCCGAACATCGCCACCCGCACCAGTGCGAGCCCCAAGGCTTCCGCCTCGGGTTCGATCAACTTCGTCAGCAACGCGATATCCGCCATAAATCTCCTGAACGACATGTGCGCCTCTGGCAGCCGGCCCCGGCGGGGCCGACCTCGGCAAAGTTTCCAATGTCGAGAAGACGCTCGTGATATAACGCTATCCGGCGCGGACGGCAAGACTGCAACGTTGCTTGGACAGGGGCGTTCGCCGGTCGTCGTCCCCAAGCAACCGGAGCTTCCTGATGCGTCATGCCACCGCCCTTTTCGTCAGTGCCGTGATCCTGGCGGGATGCGGCAGCCGGGGAGACGCCGAACCTGCCGGTCCCACGGCGTCAGCGCTGCAGAATGCGACTTCGACGCAGGCCCCGATCACCGGCGCGCAGGCGGCCGCGCCTCAGCCGTTCGTCGCATCGCCGGTCGCCCGCTTCACGGCGCCATGGGCGATGACGTTCCTGCCCGATGGCC
>CAJYJW010000337.1 GCA_913775025.1 uncultured Sphingomonas sp.
TTGTTGATCGCATAGCTCTTACGGCCGACCCGGACGAAGCCATCATCCACGATAACCGACATCAACTATCCCCCATCTTTAGCGCCCCCGCGCCGTACCTAAAGTCCGTGAAGCGCGATTGCTTCACATCTCGTTTGCTATTTTGCCTGACTGCCCCGCCGGATGGTAAAGAAAGCGGGTGCGGAGATGGTGGACGAGCAGGAACCCGGTTGCGAACGGGGCTGCCGCCCCTGCCCGGCCAAATGCGCCATCATCGCCGCTGTCCGCCAGCGACGCTGGGCTGAGTTGCAGGCGCTTTTGCTTTCGCCTGACGCGGCCGATCCGTCGTCTCGACAAGCCGGCCTCGCATCCGCGACAGACCGATGGGCAAGAGCTGAGCAAGCTCACGCGCGAGCTCGTCCAGCGGAGCGTTGCGATCCACCGTCTCCAGCAGCCCCTCGAACATTTGCGCCAGCGCCGTCTCGCTGGGTAGAACCACAGGCATGAGCACGTGCTGGACCACCGGCGCGGGCGGCGGCGGCGGCGCGTTCTCGTCCGGATCGTCCGTCTCGCCGGTCAGGTAGGCTGGCGTCGTCCCGAGTTCGCGCGCGATCCGGTGAAGGTGCGTCGAGCCCTTCTTGCTTCGATGGATCAACTGATAAATCGTCGGCTGGGCCACGCCGACGCGGCGCGCAAGTTCGGATTGGCTGAGGCCAAGCTCCTCCATCCTCTGCTGTACGCGCTCGCCGACGATCATGCCGACAAACCTATAGGCGGACCTATTGCCCGCCAGCTTTGTTGTGCTATAGCCTGCTCTAGAAGCAAACCTATAGACTCGGTTTGGGACGTTGCCGCAGATGCCTGTCGATCGACATCATCATGGATAGAGATGAGGCGCAAATTGCCGCTCTCCGCGCTGCCGTGGGTCGCGTTGGTTCACAATCGGCGATGGCGCGTCTGTTGGGGATTGCTCAGCCATCAGTGTGGCGTTGGCTCGCAAGAGAGCTTCCCCTCCCCGCCGAGCACGTTCTGAAGGTCGAGCGCGAGACCGGCATCTCCCGCCATGATCTCCGCCCCGATCTCTACCCCCGCGAGGCGGCCGCGCTGCCCGCGCCCGCATCCCCGTCCGATGGGCTGGAGCCCGTCCGATGATCGCATCCCTTTCCCCCTTCGGCCGCTGGCAGACCGGCCGATGCCCGCGTGTCCCTGTCGCGGTGCCCCCCAGTCTGCCACCACACCAGACTGCAAGCGCGCGCCGCCGCCTGTCTCCGACAATCCGCGGCCGTCTTTCTCGCGGGGCAGCGGCATGACCAAGGAGCGCGCGCCCCTCTCGCTCGACAGCGCGCTCGCGCGCATCGCGGGGCAGCTGCCGGGCAGCTGGGCCGAGATGGCGGTGATCGCCGGGCGCTCGGAATCGACCGTCCGCAGGTGGGGCGACGAGGCCCAGCCCGAGCAGCTGACGATGCCCGCCGCGATCGCCTTCGACATCGCCTATGAGCGCGCCGGCGGCGTCGGCCGCCCCATCTTCGAAACCTACGCGTTGCAGCTCGATCTCTCGCGCGAGGATGCCTTCTCCGGCGAGATCGCGCTCGCGCATCAGCTGGGCACCGTGATGCGCGAAAGCGGGGAGGCGCATCAGGCGATGCTCCTGGCCACGCTGCCCTCCGCCACTGCCGCCGATCGCCGCAACGCGATCCGCGAGCTCAAGGAGGCGATGCAGGAAAAGGCGACTGCCATCACCATGCTCTCGCCGTGCCCGCCCGACACCAGCTGACCGCCGCCCGCCTATCGCCTGCCCACCGTCGCCCGTTCCCGCCGCCCCGCGCCACCCCCGGTCGCGAGGACGGCTTTCTGCTGCCCGAGTACGCCCGATGAGCATCAGCCAGCACCGTATCCACGCCGAGGAATGCCCCTGCGCCACCTGCAGGGAGCGCGCCCGCCTGCGCCGCACCCGCCCCGTCTATTCCGTCATCGCTGCCGCCGTCCTGATCGTGCTGCTCAGCGCCGCGCTGTCCTGGGCGTTCGGCCGATGAGCGCCGCCTATCCCGCCCTCGACGTCGTGACGGCTGACGCCGCGATCGACGCCGCCCGCCGCTCCGGCATCCACGCCGCAAACGGCGTGCTGGTGAAGGCGCTGCGCCTGATCGACGATCCGGACGCCCGCCACCTCGTCCACGCCCGCCTCGCGGAGAATTGCGCCGCGCTCGGTATCGCCGCCCCCGCGCTCTACGCCTACGCGCCGCCGGAGCAGGCGCTGTGAAGCCCGGCCTCTACCTCCGCCTGCGCCGCGAAAAGGCCGGCTACACCTTGCGCGAACTGGCCTATCAGTTCGCCAGCCCGCCGACGGTCGACGCCGAGACGGCCGAGCGCATGCTCGCCGCCGCCGAGATCGAACAGGCGCCGCTCGACGCCTCCGCGCAGATGCGCCTCGCGCTGTTCGTCCCCTTCGACCGTGCGATCTACGGCCATCTCATCGAGGGCCTGCCCGCCGCCTCAGTCTGCGGTACCTGCGGCTGCTCGTGGCACGATCCCTGCCGAGTGGCGAACAGCCCCTGCGCCTGGGCGAACCCGCAAGAGACGCTCTGCACCGCCTGCGCCGTGAGGAAAGCGGCATGACCGGCTCGCTGTTCGATCAGATCGACGCCGCCGAACTGGCCCTCGTCACAAAGCGTTGCGGCTTCGCGATCGCCCAGGCCAACGCCGGGGCGGCAAGCGAGATGGTGCGCGATCCCCGCGTATCGCCCGATGGGCTGGTCGCCGGGCTTTGCAAGGCTCACGCGCTCGGCCTCGCCAGCGCGATCGTCACGTCCGGCTTGCCGCTCGGTATCGAGGGCTCCGACCTCGTGGTGCTGCAGGAGCAGCTGATCGCCGCCTCGGTCGCGGTCATCCGCGACACGATCGCCGAGTCGCGCGCCGCCCCGATCCGCGCGAGCATCTGGCTGTGAGGGCGCTCCGCTTCCTTGCTCGTGCCGGTCGCGCGATCGCGCGCGCCGCCCGCCGCATCGGCCGCGCCATGGCCAATGACGGGCCTCCGTGCCCGCACGGCAACGGATCGGTTTGCGAGATCTGCATGGGGGATCGCCAATCATGACGTGCGAGATTTTCGCCATGCCCGGCGGCGGGCGCGCGATCATCTGCTCGCGGCATCGCGAACGCCGCTGCGCCTGCGGCC
>CAJYJW010000338.1 GCA_913775025.1 uncultured Sphingomonas sp.
TTCCCAGCTTGCCGAGCGGCACCTATGCCGCCGCCCTGATCCACGACGAGAACGGCAACGGCAAGCTCGACACGATGCTCGGCGTGCCGCGCGAGGGGATCGGCTTCTCCCGCAATCCGCGCTTCACCTTCGGCCCGCCGCGTTTCAGCGCGGCGCGCTTTCCCGTGGGGGCGGGGCCTGTCTTCGAAAAGGTGCGGCTCAAGTATTTCCTGTGACAGGCGGCCGCCGTCGCGCTAGGATGGTCTCATTCCCCGGGGGGCCGCTCGTCAGCGGCTGAGAGGCGGCTGGGTAGCCGCGACCCGCAGAACCTGATCCGGCTGATACCGGCGTAGGGAGGGAGCGAGGCGCACGCCCCGCATCCGCTCTCCGCCGGCCAGGCCATAACGGAGAGACGCATCATGGCCGATATCCCCGCGCGCACCGAGATGAAGGTCACCACCGGCCCGATCCGGGGATCGCGCAAGATCCACGTCGCCTCCCCCAACGACCCGACCGTCCGCGTCGCGATGCGCGAGATCGCGCTGGAGCCGTCCTGCGGAGAGCCGCCGATCCGCGTGTACGACTGCTCCGGGCCCTATACCGACGAGGCCGCCCGCATCGACATCATGGCCGGCCTCCCCGAGCTGCGCGCCGGCTGGATCCGCGGGCGCGGCGACGTGGAGGAATATGACGCGCGCGAGATAAAGCCGGAGGACAACGGCATGAAGGGGCCGGACCGCTCCGGCGGCGTCGCCCCCTTCCCCAACGTGCGTCGCCGCCCCTTGCGCGCCAAGGCCGGCGCGAACGTCAGCCAGATGCATTATGCCCGCCAAGGCATCATCACGCCCGAGATGGAATATGTCGCCATCCGCGAGAATGCCGGCCGCGCCGCGCTGCGCGAAAAGCTGGAGCGCGACGGTGAGGATTTCGGCGCGGAGATCCCCGATTACGTCACGCCTGAGTTCGTGCGGAGCGAAGTGGCGCGCGGCCGCGCGATCATCCCCAACAACATCAACCACCCCGAATCCGAGCCGATGGCGATCGGCCGCAACTTCCTCGTGAAGATCAACGCCAACATCGGCAATTCGGCGGTCGCCTCCGATGTGGCGAGCGAGGTGGACAAGATGGTCTGGTCGATCCGCTGGGGCGCGGATACGGTGATGGACCTCTCCACCGGCCGCAACATCCACGACACGCGCGAATGGATCATCCGCAACTCGCCCGTGCCGATCGGCACCGTGCCGATCTATCAGGCGCTGGAAAAGGTAAACGGCATCGCCGAGGATCTGACGTGGGAGATCTTCCGCGACACCCTGATCGAGCAGGCCGAGCAGGGGGTGGACTATTTCACCATCCACGCCGGCGTGCGCCTCGCCTACATTCCGATGACGGCCAAGCGCGTGACGGGCATCGTCTCGCGCGGCGGATCGATCATGGCGAAATGGTGCCTCAGCCACCACCGCGAAAGCTTCCTCTATGAGCATTTCGAGGAGATCTGCGAGATCATGAAGGCGTATGACATCGCCTTCTCGCTGGGCGACGGCCTGCGCCCCGGCTCCATCGCCGACGCCAACGACGAGGCGCAGTTCAGCGAGCTGGCGACGCTGGGCGAGCTGACCCACATCGCGTGGAAGCATGACGTGCAGGTGATGATCGAAGGCCCCGGCCACGTGCCGATGCACAAGATCAAGCAGAATATGGACAAGCAGTTGAAGGCCTGCGGCGAGGCGCCCTTCTACACGCTCGGGCCGCTCACCACCGATATCGCGCCGGGGTACGACCATATCACGTCGGCCATCGGGGCGGCGATGATCGGCTGGTTCGGCACCGCCATGCTCTGCTACGTGACGCCGAAGGAGCATCTCGGCCTGCCCGACCGGGACGACGTGAAGGTCGGCGTGGTGACGTACAAGCTGGCCGCCCACGCCGCCGATCTGGCGAAAGGCCACCCCGCCGCCAAGCTGCGCGACGATGCGCTGAGCCGCGCCCGTTTCGAGTTCCGCTGGCGCGACCAGTTCAACCTCTCGCTCGACCCCGATACCGCCGAGCAGTTTCACGACCAGACCTTGCCCGCCGAGGGCGCCAAGACCGCGCATTTCTGCTCGATGTGCGGGCCGAAATTCTGCTCGATGAAGATCACGCAGGAAGTCCGCGACTTCGCCGCGACGCAGAACCAGCCGGCGAATGCGTTCCTAGCGGCGACGCCCGTGACGGCGGCGGACGCCGAACGGGGCATGGCGGAGATGAGCGAGACGTTCCGGGAAAAGGGCGGGGAGATTTATTTGCCGGCGGAGTGACGTTCTGGACAGGTCTAAAAATGACAGTAGCGCTCTATATATCACCAAAGTCGATTATCTCTCCCATAATAGTAACAGATACCTTAGTTACTGATTTGCGCGGCAACACACTAGGAAAGATAGCTACCAGATATAGAGACTTTTGTATCGGAAATCACACTTTTCAGAATAGTCTTGCAAGAAAATATATAATAACAAGTAGAGGTGCAGTTGTTGCATCAGCGGGTAGCGTACAAGATATCGAAGACTTTATAGAGTATATCGATCTTGTTATTGGGGATGCATCAGAAAATCGTCCTCTTAAGAACTTAGCGCTTAGAGCAAGCGAATATGGTCTTGGTAAAGTTAACGCAATAGCGGCATATCCTAACTCAGTAGTTAACAAATTACATAAGATGAAGCCGGATCACGCGATAGAATGGGAGGACGACCTCATTGGTTATTTCTGTGCCATTGGGAGCGGGGCAGACGATATATGTGAGCGCGTTCGTGGATTGTGCGATCAATTTCGCGATACTACAGAACATAAACACATTAACACAGATGTAGAGATGGCGCATCTCGTTGCTAATTTTGTGCAAAATAACAATTTAATTGATGAAGTGTATAGTTCTAGCCCAAGTTCTACGGGTTATAACAGAACCTGGGGCGGACCTATTGAAATCATCTACTACGACCCGTATGATAACAAATGGGCGCAAGATCGCTCTTATGCACATTTCATATATCAAAAAGTTCTCGACACCAAACTTTCTGCTAATTTAATAGACCGGACATTTATGTTCGACCCTGGTAGCATTTCTGGTTGGTTTCAGGCAGTTAGAAGATCAAAAGAGAGTTATTACAACTTAACATATCGCCTTCCCTCTCTGCGTGCTGATATTCAAAAAATAGAGTTTTTTGATTGGGAAAACTGGACGCCAGAGATTGTAAAATTATCAATTGTTACAGGCGTGGACGATAATGGGTTCTTTCGGAAGACGGGAGTAAGGCATCATGGTTATCGGCTGGATGAGAAAAACGGCATCTCGAAGCATCTAGGAGCGACAGGCGTCAGCTTCTTGCCATTTGGAGATGAACTCGAGACTTTTCTTGCAACCTACGGATAGATTTCTGGTCTAGACTAAAACACCCCACCCCCCAGCATCAGCCGCACCACCCCCACCACCAGCACGATCAGGTTGAGGTTGCGCCCCGTGCGGCCGCGGGAGAGGACGCCGAATACCAGCCCCAGCACCGCGATCGGCAGCACGAACCAGTAGAGCCAGCCGAGCAGCGGCAGGAAGGCGACAAGCGCGCCGGGAAGCGCGATCAGGCCGGTGACGATGGAGAGCAGGTTCAGCATTCCTTGAATATCGTGGCCGTGCGGGCGTCTGCCAAGCCCCGGTCAGGCGGCGGCGGTGGGGCAGTCGCCCGCCAACGGGCAGCGCGGGCAATCGGGCGGGCCGTGCGGGCAGGCCGTCTGGCCGAGCGCCTTGATCCCCAGATGCAGGCGGAACAGCTCGTCGCCCGGCCAGTCGGGCAGCGCCTCCATCACCGCCGTCATGATCCCCCGCGCATCCTGCGTCGGCCCGGCGAACCCCAGCCGGCGCAATATGCGGATCGTGTGCGTATCCACCACGAACACCGGGCAGGACAGGCGGCTGACGTTGAGCGTCGCCGCCGCCACCTCGCATCCCACGCCGGGCAGCCGCTCCAGCCACGCCATCGCCTGGGGCACGGGCATGTGCCCGAGAAAGTCGAGGTCGAAGTCGGGCCGTTCGGCGGCGATCATTCCCAGCGCCGCCTTCAGCCGCTCCGCCTTCACCTCCGGAAAGGTGACCTCGGCGATCACCGCGCCGATCTCCTCCACCGAGGCCGCCGCGATCCCCGCCGCCGATCCGAACCGCCGCCCCAGCGCGCGGTAGGCGGGGATCGAGTTGCCGTCCCGCGTGCGGCTGCTGATATGCGATTTGATGAGCTGCCCCACCGGCGTGCGGCGCGGCAGCGTGGCGGGGTCCGGCGACAGCGGCCGCAGCAATTCCGCCCAGCGTGCGATATCGCTGGTGACGAAATCGAGGCGGCGTTGCATGGGGCCGAGATGGGCGCGCGGCGGGGCGGGGGCAAGGCCGTCGCCTGCCGTCCGCCCGAGGCAGACCCGATAGCCGGGCGAGACGGGCAGGCCCGCCCGGCTAAAGGACGCTACGTTACTCGAACGAAGCGAGGCGGGGCACGAGGGTCGGACGACCTCGCCTCCCGGTTCCTATCGCAGGCTATCCCTACGAAACCGTGAAGCGGGCAGGAGTTTGCCACCGCGATGGCGCAAGGCCGCGCCTATCAGGCCGATGCCGGCCAGCATCATTCCCCAAACCGAGGGTTCGGGAACAGCGCTGATGCTTATGTCATCGAGACCTACGTGATCGCCTTCGAAGATCAGATACGATGCGGCAGCTACTTTGGGACGAAACGTGGTTCCCACTGTGCCGCGAGAGAAAGAAAAACTTTCCAAAGAATTTCCACCGACATCATACAATGTAGCGCTGCCAACCTGCGTAAGTGATTCCTCGAACGGATCATTACAGCACGATTGAGTGAAGCTCAATAAATGGAAAGGGCGTAGTGACTCAAGCTCTATCCTGTAAGCTGGGTTCGCAACCGTCGCATTATCGGCATGGATTGCGCCCACTAGGATGTAGATACCTGATGCCGAATGTATGTCTTTATTGATGGAGGAAACTTTCACACCGTCTTCGACATATGTGAAGCGATCGATGCGTGTCCCGGCACCATCGAACGACAAGAGCGCAGCGCCCGCCGGTGTTGTCAGCATCAACGATGCCGCAACGGCCAAACCTTTAAGCAACATAAACTTTCCTCCCTGTCAGGAGGCACCGAGCATGGTTAACTTTCTGTAATCTGTCCAGCTTGGTCCATAACGGCGCAAGCCAACGTGATCGCTTCGGGCAATATTGCCGTAACCGTTTGCCAATGCCGCTCAAGACTCGGCTTATCCCGCGCCTAGCTGACGCCAGCCAGCCCTTCCAGCGCCTCGCTCGCCTCCAGCCATGTCGCCTCGGCGGCTTCCATCTCGCGCTCCACGTCGGCGCGGCGCTTCATCAGGGTGGTCATCGTCTGGTCGCGGTCGATCGGGTCGGCGGTGGCGGGGTCGAACATCGCGCGGTCGATCGCGGCCTTCCGCTGCGTCAGCTTCGCCAAGCCGTCCTCCGCCGCCTTCACGGCCTTCTTCACCTCGGCGGCGCGGGCGCGGGCGGCGGCCTCCGCTTTCTTGTCGGCCTTGCTCTTCTTCGGCGCGCCCTCGCCCTTGGGGGCCTTGCCCAGCACGAAATCGGTATAGTCGTCGATCGAGCCGCTGAATTCCTGCGCGGTGCCGTCGTCCACCAGCACCAGCCGGTCGGCGGTCAGCTCCAGCATGTGGCGATCATGGCTGACGAGCACGACGCAGCCGCTATACGCGTTGAGCGCCTGCACCAGCGCCTCCCGGCTGTCCACGTCGAGGTGGTTGGTCGGCTCGTCGAGGATCAGCATGTGTGGCGCCTCGCGGGTGATGAGCGCCAGCGCCAGCCGCGCGCGTTCGCCGCCCGAAAGCTTGCCGACCTTGGTGAGCGCCTTGTCGCCCTGGAAGCCGAAGCGACCGAGCTGCGCGCGCACCGCGGCGGGCGTCATGCCCTTCATGATGCGCGTCATATGTTCCAGCGGCGTGTCCTCGGTATCCAGCTCTTCCACCTGATATTGGGTGAAATAGCCGACCTTCATCTTGCCCGTGGCGGACATATGCCCTTCCATCGCGGGCAGTTGCGCCGCCAGCAGGCGGGCGAGCGTGGTCTTGCCGTTGCCGTTCCGGCCGAGCAGCGCGACGCGATCCTCCGGGTCGATCCGGAAGTTAAGCCGGCGCAGGATCGGCGTCTCGGAATAGCCGACCGCCGCCATATCCAGCGTGACGAGCGGGGGGCGCAGTTCGGACGGGTTGGGGAAATCGAACGAGAGGCTGGGGTCGTTCGCCATCTCGGCGATCGGCTGCATCTTCGCCAGCGCCTTCTGCCGGCTCTGCGCCTGTTTCGCGGTGGAGGCGCGGGCGGAGTTGCGCGCGATATAATCCTGCAGCTTGGCGCGCTGGGCATCCTGATTGGCCTTGGCGGCGGCCAGCTGCGCGGCGCGTTCGGCACGCTGCCGCTCGAAGCTGTCGTAGCCGCCGGTGTAGAGGGTGGTGCGCCCGCCCTCAAGATGCAGGATGTGATCGACGACGTTGTTGAGCAGATCGCGTTCGTGGCTGATGACGACCATCGTCGCGCGATAGTTTTTGAGGAAATTCTCCAGCCACAACGTCGCTTCGAGGTCAAGGTGGTTGGACGGCTCGTCGAGCAGCAGCACGTCCGGCTCGGAAAAGAGGAGGGCCGCCAGTGCGACGCGCATCTTCCACCCGCCCGAATAGCTGTCGAGCGGGCGGCCCTGCATCTCCTCGTCGAAGCCGAGGCCGACGAGGATGCGGGCGGCGCGGGCGGGGGCGGTATAGGCGTCGATCGCCATCAGCCGCTCGTGGATCTCGCCGATGCGGTCGGGGTCCTCGCAGGTCTCGCTTTCGATCAGCAAGGCGGCGCGCTCGGTATCGGCGGCGACCACGGTTTCGAACGGGGTGGCATCGCCCGCCGGGGCCTCCTGCGCGATATAGCCGAGCTTCGCGCCGCGCGGCATCTCGATCGCGCCGCCGTCCGGCTCCATCAGGCCGCAGATCACCTTCATCAGCGTGGACTTGCCAGCGCCGTTGCGGCCGATCAGGCCGACGCGGCTGCCCGGCGGCAGCGCCGCGCCTGCGCGGTCGAGAATGACGCGGCCGCCGAGCCGCACCGTGATATCGCTGATGTTGAGCATCGCGGCCCCCTAGCAGGCCGCGACCCCGACGCCAACGCCCTCAGCCGTTCATGATCATCCCGCCGTTCGGATGCAGCACCTGACCCGACATGTAGCTCGAATCCTCGCAGGCAAGGACAGGAAGGTACTGTCGAGAACTGCGACTATCTTGGCCCGGCTATCGCCGCTTGGATGGTGACGCGAGGATACGCTTTGCGACGCCGACGCAATGCGGTGCCAACTATGCCGATGCCCGCGATCATCATCGCCCAGGTGGTGGGCTCAGGAACGGGGTCAATGATCTGCGCTCCGGACAGCCGGTCGATACGAACCTCAGCAGTGGTTGCGATGATGTTGTTGCTAAACGGCACAGTGCCAGAAAAGCTTCCGGGCGGCAGAAGCAGTGGTCCCGAACCGGATAGCCGGACTCCACCAGCGGATGAGGCCGTCAGATTATCGATGAAGCCTGATTCCAGATAAAAGCCGGTGACAACGTTTAGCACGTAAAAACCGAAGAAACGTCCCGGCTGAATGAACGCGGCGCCATCGTGGATGTCAAGCGGGAGACAGTTGTCGGCCCTCAAATCACAATCCGCAATACCAAGCGCAAGATTGCCCACGGTACCTTCGTAGTAGAAATCGCGGATGGATTTCCCGGCTCCGGCAGCAAAGGTCACGTCAGGAAAGCGGGTCACCACGGGAAAGCTGGTCGCCGCCCAAGCCGGAGCCGCCACTACCATTGCAGCTGCAGCTGCCATAATTCTGAATCGCATTGCGAAACTCCCCTGTCCAAGTAGAAGGTTAACGCAATGTTTACCAAAGTCGAGCCGCATCGTTGACGGCGCGGCGCGTCGTTGTGCGTATGTGGGGGTATGCCCGAAACTGGATACATCCCGTCTTTCGACCCTTTAGAAGCACCGCCGTGGCGCGAAGCTAAGGCCGGAGCCGGGGTAGCGCGGAGTCCATTTCGGCTTCGCATCGAGCTTCGCCTCGCTGCGGGGTCGATCGTTCTCGTGAATTATCGGCCCGGTCGTGGCTATCTGTAACTCCCATGTCGCTGCGGCGCGAACGAACGGCTGGCGGGGGAAATTCAGATGATGGCGCGTAGGCGGCGTGGTTCTACCGTGAAAGTCTTACGTCCTGACGGGCTATAGCCATGAGGGCGAGAAGGCCGGAACGCGGCTGGCGGCACCAGCGAACGCCTATGGGGATCAGCCGCGTGGCTGAACCCGAACCGAGGCGGACACCGTCTTCCCGCCGGGGCGGCATTCGGCGCTGACTTCGGGAAAGGAAAGGTCAGTCGCCCCCATCAGCGCGGCCGGCATCGCCTGGGTGCAGGCATCGGCGCTGGCGTAATGCGTTTCGATCAATCGCACCTGCTGGCAGGCGGCCTGACCGTCGCCGCAACCCAGGATCGCCATCACGTAGAAGATCGGTCCCATGTCCGTACCCTCATTTCTACCATTGAGGTCAACCGTGCAGGCATCGCGCCGGTTCCGCTGTGATACGGCGCATACGTGGCGTTTTTTGCCCGACCCCTTATCTAGACGACCTATGCCGCCAGATCGCCCGACCGAGACCGCCCGCCCCGAACAGGGCTTCGCCGCCGTCCGCCGCTTCCTTCCCTATCTGTGGCCGAAAGAGCATCCGGCCCTGCGTGCGCGAATCGTCATTGCGATGGCGCTGGTGCTCGCGTCCAAGGCTGTCGTGCTGCTCATGCCGTTCGCCTACAAGGGCGCGATCGACCGGATGGCGGCGGGGATGGAGCCGGCGGTCCTGCTCGCGGTGGCGCTGGTCGTCGCTTATGCCGGCGCCCGCTTCGGCGGTGTGCTGTTCGACAACATGCGCAACACCATCTTCGAGCGGGTCGGGCAGGATGCCGCGCGCCGTCTGTCGGAGGATGTCTTCCGTCACCTCCACGCGCTGTCGCTGCGCTTCCATCTCAACCGGCGGACGGGGGCCGTCAGCAAGATCGTCGAGCGGGGCACCAAGAGCATCGACACGATGCTCTATTTCATCCTGTTCAACATCGTGCCGACCATCATCGAGCTGGCGGCGGTGTGCGCGATCTTTCTGGTCAAGTTCGGCTGGGGGCTCGTGGCCGCCACCGTGGTGATGGTCGTCGCCTATGTCTCGTTCACCCGTATCGTCACCGACTGGCGTACCCGTATGCGGCGCGAGATGGTGGAGCATGACACGCATGCCGTCGCCCGCGCGGTCGATTCGCTGCTGAACTACGAGACGGTGAAATATTTCGGCGCGGAGGAACGCGAGGCGCAGCGTTACGACAAGGCGATTCGCAGCTACACCGATGCGGCGGTGAAGAATCAGACGTCGCTGGGGCTGCTCAACATCGGTCAGTCCCTCATCACCAACCTGATGATGGCCGGCGCGATGGGATACACCGTCTGGGGGTGGAGCCGGGGCCGGTTCACTACCGGCGACGTGGTGCTGGTGAATACGCTGCTGGCGCAGCTTTTCCGCCCGCTCGATCTGCTCGGCATGGTCTATCGCGAGATCCGCCAGGGGCTGATCGACATGGAGGCGATGTTCGGCCTGATCGACACGCCGACCGAGGTATCCGATGCGCCGGGCGCCGGCACGTTACGGGTATCGGGCGGGGCGGTGCGGTTCGAGGATGTCGCATTCTCCTACGATCCCGAACGCGCGATATTGCACGGCGTGGACCTGTCGATCCCGCCGGGCGGCACGCTGGCGGTGGTGGGGTCGTCCGGCGCGGGCAAGTCCACCCTCGCGCGGCTGCTCTATCGCTTCTACGAGGTTTCGGGCGGGCGCATCACCATCGACGGGCAGGATCTGCGCGCCGTCACGCAGGCGTCGCTTCGCGCCGCTATCGGCATCGTGCCGCAGGATACCGTGCTGTTCAACGACACGATCGGCTACAACATCGGCTATGGCCGGGATGGCGCCACGCAGACGGACATCGAGGAGGCGGCGCGCGGCGCATCGATCCACGACTTCATCCTGTCGCTGCCGAACGGCTATGACACCAAGGTCGGCGAGCGTGGCCTGAAACTGTCCGGCGGCGAAAAGCAGCGCGTGGCGATCGCCCGCACGTTGCTGAAGAACCCGCCGATCCTGATCCTGGACGAGGCGACCAGCGCGCTGGACAGCCGCACCGAAGCCGCGATCCAGGACACGCTGGAGCGGATTTCCGAGCGGCGCACGACCATCGTCATCGCCCACCGCCTCTCCACCGTCGTCCATGCCGACGAGATCGTGGTGATGGAGGCCGGCCGCGTGGCGGAGCGCGGCAGCCACGCCGCCCTTCTCGAACGGCGCGGCCTCTACGCCGAAATGTGGACCCGCCAGCAGGCGGATCAGGAGAATGCCGAGGAAGCGGAAACAGTCGCGGCCTAAAGGCGCGTCGTCACCGCAACCGCATGCCCCGGTAGCTTCGTCCCTCCACCGCCAGGAAATAATTGCCGAGAGTACCCTGACGGATACGGATCTTCGCCCCGGCCTTGGGCGGGAAGGGCATCGGATCGATCACCTGCCACACGGCATTATCCTCGTCCGCCAGGCGGATCTCGACCCGGCCGCCGTTACCGGGGCGGGCCGAGGCGACCGTGGTATTGATTTCGGTGAAGGCTTCGTTCTTGTCCTCGGGCCGCCCGCCGCCGAAGAGATCGAGGTTGGGCAAGGTGAAGCCGAACAGCGAGCGGCGGGCCTTGCGAACATCCTGACGATCCACGATCGTCACGTCCTTCGCCTCAACCGCAGCCTCCAACGCGGCGGCCGCCTTGTCGAAACAGGCCAGGCGCGCCTCGGGCGCGGCGATGGCGCGGCAGTCGGCAAAGGGCTTCAGGATCCGTTCGCCCGATCCCGCCTGTGTCGTTGCGGCATCGCCTGCCGCGGGCGAGGCGATCATCGCCGCCCATGCGATCGCTGCCAATCCCCGTCCATGCATCGACCATCCCCCGAGTTGCCCTGTGTTATCGGGCGCAAGGCTATCGATCGTACGCCGTAGCGGCAAGCCGGCGCAAAGGTGTGACCTTACAGATACAATGGGTCATCAATGTTGCATTCAGCTTCGTCTCCCCGTTGGCGAGGCCGATGTTCCGAATTAGCCCTTGATCCCAGAAGCCGACGCGCGTCGGCACCACTCATATCGACGGTCATGGCGGTGTTTCACGCGGCCATGAAAAGGGGACCGCACATGTTGAATCCGTATCGTACGCGCCTGCTCGCGTCGACGCTGCTCGTCGGCGCCGCGCTGGTCGCGCAGCCCGCGCTGGCCCAGGAAACGCCGCCCGCCACCGGCCCCGTCTCTGCCGACGCATTGCCCGCGCCCGAAGCGAGCACCGGCGAGATCGTCGTCACCGGCACGCTTATCCGCAATCCGAACCTGGTTGCCTCCAGCCCTGTGGCCGTGATCGGGCAGGACGAGATCCAGCTGCGCCAGAGCAATACCGCCGAATCCATCCTGCGCGATCTGCCGGGCGTCACGCCGTCGATCGGCTCCAATGTGAACAACGGCAACGGCGGCTCGTCGTTCGCCGATCTTCGCGGCCTCGGCAACTTCCGCAACGTGGTGCTGCTTGATGGCTCGCGCATCGCGCCGTCCAGCTCGGTCGGCCGCGTCGATCTCAACAACATTCCGCTCGCCCTGATCGAGCGGGTCGATACGCTGACCGGCGGCGCCGCGACCACCTATGGCGCGGATGCGGTCTCGGGCGTCATCAACTTCATCACCCGCTCCGATTTTCAGGGTATCGAACTGAACGCCAGCGAGGGCATCACCGAGCGGGGCGACGGCGAATATACCCGCGTCGACCTGACGATCGGCGGCAACTTCGCCGACGACAAGGGCAATGCCGTCCTCTCGGTCGGCTATCAGAACGCCGATCCGGTGTTCCAGGGCGACCGCGCCAGCGGCCGCAACAACTATACCTCCACCTCGGGCGGCCAGGGCGGATCGGGCACCACGGTGCCGGGGCGTTTCTCGATCCCGGGTCGCGGCTTCAACACGATCGTGCCGGCGACTGGCGAGTTGCGTGCGTACAACCGCAACAGGGACGGCTTCAACTTCAACCCCTACAACGTGTATCAGACGCCGTTCGAGCGGTTCAACATCTACGGCGCGGCGCATTACGACGTCAGCGACTCGATCCAGGTCTACACGCGCGGCCTGTTCTCCAAGAATCGGGTGAACACCATCGTCGCACCGTCGGGCCTGTTCTCGTCCGACGTGGTGATCCCGCTCAGCAACCCCTATCTGCCGGCCGCGGCTCGCAATGCCTTCTGCGCTGGCGGCAACATCTTCCTTGCCGGGCAGGATCCGATCAACAACCGCCGGACCGCCGGCAACCCGAACGGCGTCGTCGCAGGCGGTCCGCTCTCTGCTGCGCAGTGCAATGCCGCCGCGCTCGCCACCAACCCGAATGATCCGAACTTTCGTACAGTCCTGACGCAGGTCGGCCGCCGCCTGATCGAAAGCGGCCCGCGTATCTCCGATTTCACGACGCAGATCTTCGATTATCGCGCCGGCGTGAAGATCGATATCACGCAAAGCATCAACCTCGACGTGTCCGGTTCGTACGGCGAATCGAGCAATCGCCAGACGCAGAGCGGCTATCTGCTGACCTCGCGTGCCCGCGCCGCCGCTTATGCCACCAACACCACCAGCTGCCTTACCGCAGCACCTGGCGGTTCCTCGGCCGCGGGCTGCGTGCCGGTCAACCTGTTCGGGGCGCAGGGCTCGATTACGCCCGATCAACTTGGCTATCTCACCGCACAGAGCACGACCGAGGATCGCACCTCGCTGGCGCAGGCCCGCGCGCTCTTGAGCGGCGATCTCGGCTTCTCCTCGCCGGGCAGCGACCAGCCGATCGGGTTCGCGCTGGGTGGGGAGTTCCGCCGCTACACCGCCTCGCAAACCGCCGACATTCTGGCGCAGACGGCGGGCGAGCTTGGGGGCGCCGGTGGCGCAGTGCCCAACTTCTCCGGCCGCTACAACGTGTACGAGGCTTATGGCGAGCTGATCGCGCCGCTGATCACCGACAAGCCCTTCTTCAAGAGCCTGACGGCGGAAGGCGGCCTGCGCTATTCCAAGTATAACGTGCAGGGCGGCACC
>CAJYJW010000339.1 GCA_913775025.1 uncultured Sphingomonas sp.
GGAGGCGTATCTGCGCCCGGTGGCCGACGTCAACGTCAACGTCGGCTTCACGCTCGCCGATACGAAATACCGGAAGGATCTGGTCGGCGCGTTCGGGCGGCCGCTGCCGACTTCGCTGGTCAATCTGCCGGGCGCGCGCCTTTCCAATTCGGCGCTTTATACGGTTACGACCGGGGCGGGCTGGACGCCGGCGATCGGCAACAGCGGCTATCTGCGCGCGCTGATCTATGCCGATCTGCGCTACCAGAGCGACATCAACACCGGATCCGACCTGTTCTTCGAAAAGCGGCAGGATGGTTTCGCCACGGTCAACGCCCGCGTCGGGCTGACGGGAGGCAATGGGGAATGGTCGCTGGAATTCTGGGGGCAGAATATCCTCAACGCGGATTATGAGCAGGTGGCGTTCAACACATCGCTACAAGGCGTGGGCGATACGATTTCCGTCCAGCGTGGCCTGCTGGCATCGGCCAATCGCCTCTACAGCGCCTTTCTGGCCGAGCCGCGCACCTATGGCGTGACGGTACGGACGAAATTCTGACGGATAGGTCGCGGCGGCTCAGGCCGCCGCCGCCCGCTCCACCTGGCCCGCCGCCGCCTCCAGCAGGCGGCGCTCCAGGCCCTTAAGGCGGGTGCTGCTGGTAATCTTGTCGCCGATCAGATCGGTGAAATAGAAGACGTCCACCGCCCGCTCGCCATAGGTGGCGATGTGCGCGGAATGGATCGTCACCTTCGACTGGAACAGCGCCAGCGCCAGCGCATTCAGCAACGCCGGCCGATCGCGTGCGTTGATCTCGACCACCGTATAGCGGTTGGACGCCTTATTATCGACAAGGACGTTGGGTTCGATCTCGAACGCTTCGGCGCGCGTGCGGGGCAGCGGCTTGGCGGCGAGCCGATCGGCCAGGCGGTTGCGGTTGGCCAAGGCATCCTCGATCGCGATACGCAGCCGCTGGAGCCTGTCCGGATCGTCAAACGGCTGGCCGAACGGATCCTGCACAAGCAGATTATCCACCGCCATCCCGTCGCGGGTCGTGTGAATGCGCGCATCGATGATGCTGGCGCCGGCCAGATGGATCGCGCCGGCGATGCGATAGAACAGGCCGGGGTGATCGGCAGCATAGATCGTCACCAACGTCGCGCCGCGCTCCGGGTCGGCGGTGGCGGCGATCGACAGCGGGCGGCCTTCGCCTTGCGCCTCCGCGATCAGGCGGGCGTTGCGTTCGAGGATATCGAACGCCTCGGCCACCCAATAGGAGTCGGGCAGGCGGGCGAGATGCGCCTCGAACGCCGGCGCGTCCCAACCCAGCACCTCGCGCAGCCGCGCCTGCTTGGCATCGATCCGCTCGCGCCGGCCCTTCTGCTTGTGGCCCAGCCGCAATACCTCTTCCGCCGCCTCGAACAGATCGGACAGGAGCTGCCGTTTCCAGCCGTTCCACACGCCGGGGCCGACCGCGCGGATATCCACCACGGTTAGGATCAGCAGCAGCCGTAACCGCTCTGGGCTCTGCACGACCTCGGCGAAATCAAGGATGGTCTTGAAGTCGGACAGGTCCCGCTTGAACGCCGTATCCGACATCAGCAGATGGTAGCGCACCAGCCACGCCACCGTTTCGGTTTCGGCCGGCGTCATGCCGAAGCGCGGGCACAGGGTCTCGGCCACCTCGGCCCCCAACACCGAATGATCGCCGCCGCGCCCCTTGGCGATATCGTGCAGCAGCACCGATACATAGAGCACCCGGCGGGAAACGATGCGGCGGATGATCCCCGTGGCGAGCGGATGATCGCTTTCCAGATCACCCTTCTCGATTCGCGCGAGCAGGCCGATCGCCCGGATCGAATGCTCGTCGACCGTATAATGATGATACATGTCGAACTGCATCTGCGCCACGACGCGGCCGAAATCGGGCACGAAGCGGCCGAATACGCCCGCCTCGTTCATCCAGCGCAGCACCGTTTCAGGGTCGCGCGGACTGGTCAGCACATCGAGGAAGAAGGCGTTAGCGCGCGAATCCTTGCGCACGCGCGCGTCGATCAGCCGCAGGTCGCGGGTGGCCTGCCGCATCGCTGCCGGGTGGATCTCAAGCCCGTGCCGATCGGCGACCGAGAAAAGCTCGATCAGGCGCACCGGGTCTTCGCGAAAGAAGGCATCATCGGGCACGTTTAGCCGACCGCGATCGTAAACGAAGCCGTTCAGGTTGCGCGGCTTACGCTTCAGCTTGGGCAATGCGAAGCGGCGGCCACGTTGCGCGAAATCCTCATCTAGATGCGCTAGGAATACGCCGGTCAGATCACCCACCTGCTTGGCGGTAAGGAAGTAGTGCTGCATGAACCGCTCTACAGCGGATCGGCCGGGGCGGCCGGTGTAGCGCATCCGCTCGGCCACCTCGCGCTGTACGTCGAAGGTCAAACGCTCCTCGGCGCGCCCGGCGATTAGATGGAGGTGACAGCGCACCGCCCACAGGAAATTCTCCGCCCGCTGGAAGCGGCGCAGCTCGGTGGGGCTCAACAGCTTCTTATGCACCAATTCGTCCGACGAGCGGACGCGGTGGACATATT
This sequence comes from uncultured Sphingomonas sp., assembly GCA_913775025.1. Taxonomy (GTDB): domain Bacteria; phylum Pseudomonadota; class Alphaproteobacteria; order Sphingomonadales; family Sphingomonadaceae; genus Alterirhizorhabdus. The sequence goes on from CAJYJW010000339.1 coordinate 2,557, forward strand.
TGCCGATCCAGAACAGCGCGTGCAGATCGCGCAGGCCGCCCTTGCCCTCCTTCAGATTGGGCTCCACCACATAGCGGCTGTCGCCCATGCGCTTGTGGCGGGCATCCCGCTCGGCCAGTTTCTCCACCACGAAGGCGCGGGCGGTGCCGGCCATTACCTCCCGATCGAAGCGGCGGGATGCCTCGTCATAGAGCCGCTCGTCGCCCCATACGAAGCGCCCTTCCAGCAGGGCGGTGCGGATGGTGAGGTCGCTTTTCGCCATCCGCACCAGATCGTCGAGCGAGCGGGTGGAGTGACCGATCTTCAGCCCCAGATCCCACAGAGTGTAGAGCATCGACTCGATCACCTGCTCGCCCCAGGCGGTCTGCTTCCAGGGGGTGATGAAGGTGATGTCCACGTCCGAAAACGGCGCCATCTCGCCCCGGCCGTAGCCGCCGACCGCCATCAGCGTCATCCGTTCGGAGGCGGTGGGGTTATTGAGCGGGTAGAGGCGTTGCGTGGTGAAATCGTAGATCAGCCGGAGGATCTGATCGGTCAAAAAGGCGTAGGCGGCGGCGGTGTCGTTGCCGCGCATCGGTTGCGCCGCCAGCCGCGCCGCTATC
>CAJYJW010000340.1 GCA_913775025.1 uncultured Sphingomonas sp.
GAGATCATGTTCGGCCGCCTCAAGGACTGGCGACGGATCGCCACCCGCTACGACCGCTGCCCGACCGCCTTCTTCTCCGCCGTCGCACTCGCTGCCACTGTCATCTTCTGATTATGAGCAACGAGTCCTGACCCTAGGTTTATCGCGCCTCGATCGCGGCGATCAGCGCGGCGGTAAAGGCCGGGATGTCGTCCGGCTGGCGGCTGGTGATGATGGGTCCATCCACCGCCACCGGTTCATCCACCACGGTGGCGCCCGCGTTGCGCAGATCGGTGCGGATCGAGTGGAACGGAGCGACCTTCCGCCCGCGCACCACGTCCGCCTCCGCCAGCATCCACGGCCCATGGCAGATCGCCGCCACGGGCTTTCCCGCCGCCTCGAACGCACGGACCAGCGCAACCGCCGCCGCATCCGTCCGCAGCCGATCCGGGTTGCCGACGCCGCCGGGGATCAACAGCGCGTCATATTCCTCAGGCCGCACATCGGCGATCAGCGCATCCGGCGTGATGGTACGGCCCGGCTCGTCGTGCACGGTGGCGAGGATCGGATCTCGGGCAAGCGAGGCCAGCGTCACCTTTGCACCCCGGTCCAGCAATGTCTCGCGCGGGTCGAACAGCTCCGATTCCTCGAAGCGATCGGTGGCGATGATCAGGATATGGGCATCGGCAATGGCGGGCATGGATCGTCTCTCGATCGTTGCGTCTGACGGGGAGGGCACCTTGAAACCGGAACGAAGCCGTACCGGGTCGCGTTCCTTCGCGCACAAGGAGCCGTTGGCCTGCGATGTTGTGTTATGTTGATGATAGCCTGCCCGGCATTACCCGTGAACGTTCGGGAAAGGCTTGGGCCTATTATTCGCCACGTGGCACCCGCATCCGCCGCCGGTCCGAAATCGATCGGCTGAACGCCATCGCCCTGCCGCCCGCTTATCGCGACGCGTGGTTCTGCCCCAGCCCCACCGGCCATATCCAGGCCGTTGGGTGGGATGAGAAGGGACGCAAGCAATATCGCTACCACGCCGATTTCCGCGCCGCGCAGGAGGCGGAGAAATATGATCGGTTGATCGATTTCGGCCGCTCGCTGCCCAAGATTCGCGGTGCCGTGATGAAAGACCTGTCCGGCAGAACGCTCGGCAAGGCGGCGGTCGTGGCGGCGGTCGTCCGTCTCCTGGATCTCGGGCGCGTTCGGATCGGCAATGAAGGCTACGCGCAGGCGAACAAGAGCTTCGGCGCGACCACGCTGCGCACCCGTCATGCGGTGGTGAAGGGAAGCCGGCTGCGGCTTGAATATGTCGGCAAGTCCGGCAAGTTGCAAAAGCTGACCATCGAGGACAATCGCCTGTCCCGCCTGGTCCGCCGCTGCGCAGATCTGCCGGGCCAAAACCTGTTCCAATATGTCGATGCGGAGGGCATCGCCCACCCGATCACCTCCTCCGACGTAAACGAATGGCTGCGCGCGGCATCGGGCGGTCGAGCGATCACCGCCAAGCATTTCCGCACCTGGGGGGCGAGCGTGATCGCCTTCGAGGCGCTGATCGCGGCGGGTGGCGCCCTCTCCCTCAAGGCGATGCTGGAGCCGGTCGCGGCCGCGCTGGGCAACACGCCGGCGATCGCGCGCAAATCCTATGTCCACCCCGCGCTCATCGCACTGGCGCACGACAAGGGCTGCGCACCACTGGCGCTGAAACTCCCGCGCACCACCCGCCACCTGACCGGCGCCGAGCGGGGGTTGATCGCCTTCCTCGACGAACTGGCCGACGCCCCCCGCCAGACCAGCGACACCAAGGCCGCCTGATCCCATGACCAAGACGACAGACGCGGCGGCGGCGAAGGGCCTGCCGAAGCTACCGCCGATAGACCGGCAGATCGAGCTCTTCTGGGGCCAGTCGGTCGAATGGTTCGGTAGCCATGTGGTGGAAATCGTCGTCGGCAGCGTGATCGCCGCCATCATCGTCGCGGTGCTCCTCGCCGTGCGGGGGCTGGGCGTTCGCCTGTGCCGTACGGACGACACGCATACCCGGTGGCGCACCGTCATCGGCCGCGCGCTGTCCCGCACCAGCATCTGGTTCATGATCGCGGTCGCGGCGGAACTCGTCTCGGTCTACGCGGATGCGCCGCAATCGGTGTCCGCCACGATACGCTTCGTTTTCACCGTCGCCGCGACGTTGCAGGCGGCCCTGTGGGCGCGCGAACTGATCCTCGGCGCGATCGAGCATCGCGCGGGCGCGAGCGCCGATCATAGCGGCCTCGGCAGTGCGCTTGGCATCATCAGGCTGCTCGTCACGATCGCGCTGTTCGCCATCGCGATCATCCTGATTCTCGATAATCTCGGCGTGAACGTCACCGGATTGGTGGCGGGCCTCGGCATCGGCGGCATCGCGATCGGCCTCGCCGCGCAAGGCATCTTCTCCGATCTGTTCGCAGCGCTTGCCATCCTGTTCGACAAGCCGTTCCGCCGGGGCGACGCCGTGAAGTGGGATACCACGTCCGGCTCGGTCGAGGCGATCGGGTTGAAATCCACCCGCGTGCGCGCGCTGACCGGCGAGGAGATCGTCATTTCCAACGCCAACCTGCTTAACAAACAGCTGCACAATCTGGCACGGCTTGATCGCCGTCGGATCGTGCTGACGATCGGCGTGACTTACCAGACCCCGCCGGAAACCTGCGCCGCGATCCCCGAGATGATGCGCGGCATCGTGGAGAGCGAGGCCAAATGCACCCTCGTCCGCTGCGGGATGACCGGGTTCGGCGCGTCGAGCCTCGACTATGAATTGCAGTTCGACGTCCACTCGCAGGTATGGGACGAGGTATTCGCCGCGCGCAGTGCCGTCTGCATCGCCATCCTGCGCGCGTTCAATGACGCCGGCATCGAGTTCGCCTATCCGACGCAGGTCAACTTCACCGCCGCCCCCGATGGCCGCGCCGTCATGCCATTCCCGCCACTTTCCACCGAGGGCGAGCGCCCGATCGGGCGGGCATGAAAAAGACCGCCGACGCTTGCTAGCGTCGGCGGCCCCTAACATGGTCAGCGGCCGGAGTACCGGCCCGGGAGACCCATGCTGCCGTTAGGCGCGCATCCCCCGAACGGAACGAACCGACCTCTTTACTGAACCATGAGACATCGGATCACCTCCTTTCGCTACGTTGACGACATGGCGAATGTGCGCGCTCACCAGTCGCCGCGCAAGGGTGTCCGTCGTCTTTTTCGAACCGATCGTCAGCCCCGGCAATCCTCCACCACGCGGGCGAATTCCGGCCAGGCGGGAATCACGAGACGGGGCGTACCGCCAACCGCGATCACGAAGCGGCCGCGGCTGAACGCCATCCTGTCGAGGAAGCCGTCGCGCGCCGGCAACGTCGCGACGAACGCCGGCGGCGGTCCGGCCACCGGATCGGCCACGAGGGCGCGGTTGCCGGCCGAGGTGGTGATGCCCATGCTGGCCGGGGCCGAACCCGCTCCGATCCGCGCGAGAGAGACGGTGCGCGAGGGCAGATCGCACCGCACGATCAGCGCGGGCGCGCCCTCGGGGCCGAACCGCGCGGTCATCGTGGTCGCGTCGTAGCGCCAGTCCCCCGGCGTCAATGGTATGTCCCGCCAATCGGTCGTCTGCGGTGCCACG
>CAJYJW010000341.1 GCA_913775025.1 uncultured Sphingomonas sp.
TTCGCCGTGGCGGCGGTGGTGGCGGTCTATGCCGCCCGTCGCTGGTTCCAGCGCAATCCAGTTCCGTCGCCGGATCCGCTGCTCAACGATCGCGTAGCGCGCCTGATCGGTACGCTGGTGACGGTGGTCGAGCCGATCACGCCGGAGCAGGGCCGGGTGCGCGTGGGCGACGGCGTATGGAACGCGACGGGCGTCGACGCGATGCCGGGGGAGATGGTGCGCGTGATCGGCGCGCACGGCATCACGCTGCTGGTGGAGCGGATATGATGCGGCGAAGCCACGTCACCCGTAACTTATGACGGATCCGCGCCCGCCAGCGAAAAACCCGGCGGCGTCCGCCCGCTCCAGTCTTCGCATGATCCTTTTGGGGATCGTGATGGTGGTTCATTTGCTGCGACCCTGGGCATGCGCCCATGTGCTCGCCAACTTCTCGCCTGAGGACGATCTGCCTTACGCCAACTTCGACCGACACGGCGTCATTGGCATCATAGGCGGAATCGGGGCTCTCGTCTTCGCCGTGCCTTTGTTCTGGCTCGCCCGCAACGTGATCCCGATCGCTTCTATACCGATGGTCGCGCGCCGGCCGTCGCGTCGGCTGATTTTTTGGTCCGGGCTGATCGCCATGGCCATCGCCGCGCCGGGCATTGTCCAGATCGCTTATATGACCGCGCTTCCCGCGCCGGTGATGTGGCCAGTGATGCTCAGCGCCGCATCATGGTTCGTCGTCGTATTTATCTTGTGGTGGTGGTGGCTCCAGCGCGAGGACGTGGCGGCCGAGGCGCGTCGGCTGCGGTTGCGCGCCGTGGCCTTGGGCGTCATGCTTTTCGCGCCGAAGCTAATGTTCTTACGGGCGATCTGATCGAAACACCGGTGGCGCGCGACGGCGGCCGCGCCCCCCACATCTTCAGAACCCCATCAGCTTCAGCACCTCCGTCCGGCTGCGCTCATCGTCGCGGAAGACGCCCATCATGCGGCTGGTCGTCATCGAGACGCCGTTGGTGCGAACACCGCGTGCGCTCATGCAGGCGTGGCTCGCCTCGATCACCACCGCCACGCCTTGCGGCTTCAGGTGCGTCCATACGCAATCGGCCACCTCGGCCGTCAGCCGTTCCTGTACCTGCAGGCGACGCGCGTACCCATGCAACACGCGGGCGAGCTTGCTGATGCCCACAACCCGGTCCGTCGGCAGATAGGCGATGTGCGCCTTGCCGATGATCGGCGCCATATGATGCTCGCAATGCGACTGGAACGGTATGTCGCGGAGCAGCACGATCTCGTCATAGCCGCCCACCTCCTCGAAGGTGCGGGACAGGTGGTCCGCCGGGTCCTCATGATAGCCCTGACAATATTCCCGCCAGGCACGCGCCACGCGCTTGGGCGTATCCAGCAGACCTTCGCGCCCGGGATCATCCCCGGCCCAGCGGATGATCGTGCGGACAGCCTCCGCCACCTCGTCCGGCACGGGGATCTTGCCCCTCTCCAGCCGATCGCCGCCGTCGTCCGGGCCGCCGATGTCACTCATGCGCGAATCTCCTCCCGGCCGTGCATATCATCCATGCCGCCCCCCGCCAGCCCCGGAAGCGCTACCTCATCCCTGATCAGATATGCGCTGCGGGCGGCGGGCGCGATAGTCCGCCAGCGTCTCGCCGGTCTGTCGGCGAAAGGCGCGGCGGGCCGCCTCGGAGTTGGTAAAGCCCGCCATGCGCGCGATCTGTTGCGGCGGCAGTACGCTCTCCTCCAACAGGTGTTTGGCCAGGTTGACACGGCCCCGCTCCACGAAAACGGAAGGTCGCAGGCCGGTTTCCTGCCTGAATACCCGTGCGAAGTTGCGCGGGCTCATCGCCGCCACGGCTGCCAGCGCGGCGATAGAGAGATCCCCCGTCGGATTGTCGTAGATATGTTGCTGGACCCGCTGAATCGGATCGCGCACCGCCGCCTGGGTAGAGAGCAAGTTGCTTACCTGCGCCTGCCCGCCCGATCGCTTCATGAACATCACGAATCCGCGCGCCAGCTCCAGCGCCAGCGCGCGGCCATGATCCTCCTCGATCAACGCCAGCACCAAATCCGCTGTCGCCATATCGCCCGCGCTGCTGAAGAGGGCGTGATCGCGAACATAGATCCGATCCGGCTCTACCCGCGCGGAAGGGAATTGCGCGGCGAGCACGGCGGCGTCGTCGCGATGCACCGTCACCTGCGCACCATCCAGCAATCCGGCATAGCCGAGCAGGAATGCGCCGTTGCCGATCGCGCCATAGCGCGCCGCCGCCGACGCCTGCTGCCGTAACCACCGCATGGCCGGCGTGACGGGCGGCGGCACATGACCGTCGCAGGCGGCCACGATCAGCATATCGGCTTGATCGCTGGCCTCAGCGACGGTGGAGTCGGGCAGCATCGTCACCCCTGACGCGGATCGTAGCGGCGCCGCCGTGTCCGCCACCAGGCGCACGTCGTAACGCGGTTGCATCGTCGTTTGCGCATTGGCGGCCGCGAAAAGATCGAACACCGTCGCCAACCCGATCAGGCGGACGGCGGGCGGCGCATACAGCAATACGAGCATAGGATACGCTCCCTCGCCTTGCTCTAGGGCGGTGCCCCTATTTATACCGATCGCGGTGAAGGTGCCATCCACGATCCCGCGCGGCAGGGGGTTAGCGCCTTCTCCAGAAGATAAGCCAGCCGCTTAATCGCAGGCGAGCAGCCCTGATACGGGCAGAGCAAAGCTTTCCGCGCCGCTGCGATCGATGCGAATCGACCCGCCCGCGACGGCCCCGTCACTTAGCCCTTCACGCCGTTCGATCACGAGATCCAGCGCGAGCGTCACCTGTCCATCGCCATAGCGTGCGCTGCTGTCGAATGCCGGCCCGCTATCGGGCAGGCGGGGCAGATCGAGCAGGCGCCCATCGAGCATCATGCGCGCCAGCGGCGGCGGGCCGGAGCGAACGGCCAGGACAAGCCGCGCCTCGGCACCGACTCGCCACAGGAAAAGCCCGCATTGCCCCTTCTCCAGCGCCTGTCGGGGCAAGGCGCCCAGCGGAACGTCTTCCGCCTTGCTGGGGGCCGATCGAACGTCCGCCCGAGGCGCGGCGCATCCGGCCAGCAGGCTTACGATCAGAAGAAGCGCGGTTCGAATCACCACCGCCCCGTCATCGCCAAACCATACCCCCCCGAGGCAACAGGCTGAAGGCCGACCGCCCCCAGCGCCTCGGCGGCGGCGGACGTGG
>CAJYJW010000342.1 GCA_913775025.1 uncultured Sphingomonas sp.
CCGTCGAGCAGGCTGGTCGACACCTCCTGCCCGCGCCCTGTCCGCAGGCGCGCGATCAGTGCGGCCATGACGCCCTGCACGGCAAGGAACGCCGCCCCACAGCTCGCCGCAGGGGCAGCGATGTGGATCGCGCGCCCGCCGACGTGCGATCCGGCCAGCGGATGATTGTTGCATGAGCGCCCCGATCGCGCGACCACGATGGGCTCGACCATGCCGAGCGGCTCGAGCCGCTCGACCTGCCCGAAGCCCGAAAGCGAAAGCGTGATAAGCCCCGGATTTTCCATGGCGCCACGCGCGTGATCCAGGCCCAGTCGTGCCGCCTCGCCCGGGGCGAATGAACCCATCACAATATCCGCCGAGCGCACCAGCGCGTGCGCCGAACGCAGATCAGCTTCCTGCTCGAGGTCCAGAACGATGCTTTTCTTGCCCCGCGCCCACATGGCGAAGGCCGGGTTCGCGCGACTCTCCGCTCCGGCGGGCGGCTCCACCTTGATGACCTCGGCGCCATTGTCTGCAAGTATCATCCCTGCCAGCCCGCATGACATGCCGTCACCGAACTCGATTACCCGCAGACCGTCGCAAATCGCATCGCTCATCAAAACCTCTCAAGCGGGAAGAAAGCGCCAGCTTTGCTGCATGGCGCGATGCCTATATCTACGGATGAGTATCTTAAATGGCGCAGCTGTGCAATCGCATGGGGCGCCTCAAACCCCAAACAACGAGTGAGCCGTCCCTGTCCGGCCCTGTCCAGCGATCAGGGTTGCGATGAACCTCACGCAGCTCTCCTTTGTGCGAAGCTATTCGCAGTAGAGCGAGGTATCTCATGCTTAATCCGGCTGCCCGCTGGTCGTTTCGCCAAGATCCTGATTGATGATTGGTGCAGCATGCCGATCTCGATCGATGACTTCTCCTCACGCGGTAGATGCTGACGCGCGGCGGGCAGTTTTGGCTCGGCGCCGTTTGCGCAGGCCTTCGCCGCGCTCAGCGCGTCAGGCTGTTACCGCCACAGCCAAGGCTATATGCCGAACATTGTCGACGAAGGCCGCTCTGGTAGCAGGATCGCCGGGGTAAGCATGGTGTGTTTTCTATCGAAGGCCGCGTCAAGCGTCACGCCGCTCGTCAAACGCCGCCCCGTCCATAGGACGTGACGACGATGCTAATCGTAAGGAACCGGCATTTCATCGCTTACGACGAAACTGCTCTACTTTCAGGGTTTTGGTTCCGGTCAGGACGTCCAGCAATATGCCGGCGTCTATCTGACGAGATGCTGATCGACGATAACGACGTCATAAAGACCACCGCGTACGTAGCCTTCGGTCGGACGAACGCCGGCGTGACCGGGCGGCTGCTTCTGATCCTAGGTGGGCGCTGCACCTTCGACAAGATAAAGCAAAACAGCGGGCTGAACGGCACGCCGGTAGCGGCCCCGCGGATCTGAAGCCGAAATAAGCGGACGATGCAGGGCCGCCGGCACCGCCCGCTGGGATCCCGAGAGAAGCCCTAGAAATTCACGCCGATCTCGACGCCCGCGCGGCGGGGCGCGAGCAACACCGCGTTGCTCGACGGCGCGTTGTAGACTGGATACGCCTCGTTGAAAACGTTCTTGACGAACCCGGCTACGGTCAGCTCGACAGGCCCTGCCTTCACCTCCTGCAGCGCCACCCGGACGTTGGCGACGTTACGCTTCAGCTTGTACGCGAACGCGTCGAGCGGCACGCGCACCGTGCCGTTATACTTGTTGGCCAGCGCATAGTCGCCGTGCAGCGCAAGCTTGCCGAAGCCAAGGTCAGGCGTCACGTAATCGATCGAGACGGTGCCGCTGTTGCGCGGCAGGTTCTGGAGGTAGAACTGGCCGTTCGGATCAAACGCAGCCAGAGCACGCTTTGGCAGATCGCCCTTCTGCCAGACGTAGGTGGCATTAAGGCTGAGGCCGGTCACGGGCCGGATCGTGCCTTCGATTTCGACGCCCCACACCGGCGACGATTTTGGCACGTTGATGACCCGCGTCTTCGCGGGATCGAGCGGATCGACCTGCACGGTCAGCTGCCGGCCACGGACATCGTTATAAAATCCGGCGAAGTTGAGCGTCGCACGGCGGTCGAACAGCTGGGTCTTCAAGCCGACTTCATAGGCCTTGTTGACCTCCGCGCCGAACGAGTTGAATTGTGGATCACGCACTCCCGCGCCGCCCGCTCGATATGCCTGGGCGTAGCGAACGAAGGCATTGATCTCGGGCGTCACGTCGTAGGCGATGGTCAGGGCCGGATCGACGCGGCTTTCCTTGAATTTAGCAGGCAGCGCCACAACCAGCCCGCCCTGCAGGTCGCGCAGCGCATTCTTGGTGTCGTTGGTGTAGCGCAGGCCGGGCGTGATATGCAGTCGGCCATCACCGAACTCCGGCGTCCAAGTCGCCTGCGCGAACGCGGCATAGGAACGGGACCGAGAGGTCTGCGAGTTCGCTCCCTGGCCGGGGAAGGGCAACGTGAAGGGATTTGTCGTAACGATTTGCGAGAAGCCGCCATCGGTCGCTGTGTCGGTATAGAGGGCGCTAAAGAAGGTCTGACGCGTGTCACGCACCTTTTCGCGGAAATAATAGGCACCGACCACCCATTCCAGCGTGTCCGTACTGCCGAGCAGCTGAACCTCCTGGCTAAACTGCCGCTGCCGAATTGCGGCGAAAGGCACGATGCCGGCTACGCCGTAAACCGGCAAGAGCGGGTTCGTGACGGTGCCAAGCGTGCCGAAACGCGGATCCGGGCGGAATGCTGCGGCCGGCAGCGGCCCGTTGATACCACGCACGAACTCGAACGGAACCACCGAGAAGTTCTGCGTCAGCGCCTGCGAGCCGGAATTGTTCGTTCCGCGCCACGCGCTGATCGACTTCACAGAGACGCTGTCGCTGATCTCGTAGCCGGCGGTGAGCGTGTGGCCGAACGTCTTGGTGACGAATCCCTCGTTGAACCATGCGGAGTTCGTCTCGCGGACGCGGCGCGATACGTTCTGCGGGTTTTCCGTTCGGTCAAGCACGCTGGTGGGAGGAACGTAGCCCGCGGGTGGGTTGGAGGGTACCTGGAACTGGAACAGATCGCCCGCATTGCGCGACTTGGACCAGTCGTAGGCATAGTCGACGGTCAGGCCATCCACCGGCTGCCACCGTGCGGAGCCGCGGTACCCCTCGGTGTTGTCCCAGCCGAAATTCTTCTGCGCGGCCAGCCCTTCCCGCCGAGCGGGGCCGTTGCGGGTATAACCGTCGAGGACACTTTTGATGACGTCGAACTTCAGGGCGAAACCCGCGATGCTCGGCAGATCGACGTGCCCCTCGATACGGCGCTGGCCATATTCGCCGATCGTGCCCTTGATCCGCCCGCCAAACTCGCCCGTGGGCTTGCGCGAAATGATGCGCAACGCGCCGCCCTCCGCATTGCGGCCGAAGAGCGTGCCCTGCGGCCCGCGAAGCACCTCAATGCGTTCCGGGTCGGCGAGATCAGTACCGAGACCCTGCGCACGGCCGAGATAGACGTCGTCGAGATAGACGGCCACCCCTAGCTCAAGCGTACCTTGGCCAGGATCAAAGTTGCTTATCCCGCGCATGTCCAGGATCAGGATCTGGCTAGATCCAGAGAATTGCTGCACCGACAACCCGGGCGGCGGCACTGCAGCGAGATCCGAAAGGCCGTTGACGCCCTTCGCCTGTAACGCGGCGGAGGTCAGCGCGGTGATCGCCAGCGGCACGTCCTGCAGGTTCTCGGCCCGCTTCTGGGCAGTGACTATGATATCACCGGTCTGGTCGCTTTGATCGGTGGCCGCGCCCGCCGCTGCCACTGGCGATCCCGGCGTCTGTGCCTGCGCGTCCGCGTCCGCCTGCTGCGCTGAAGCGCTGCCGCTGTAAGCCACAGCGATCGCCGTGGCGATGGCGATCATTGATGTCCGCATCTTGGTTTCTCCTCCCGAGGCTGCAAGTCCGCCCTTCTCACGGGTGGATCTCCAAGTTTGGCGAATAGAGCCGCATTGAGCGGCTAAAAAGTCCTAGTGTCCACTCATCGCCAACACGATGATCTAGCCACCCTGCGCGCCAAGAAGCGGGCACTTGAGAGCGCTGGATACGCATTTTGGAAGGGTCCGCATCGTGTGTTCAGACCCGCTGCCTGTCTCAGATCGACAACAGGATGCAGATCGGTTCGCCGGACGCGGGCAAGGCAATGCCGCCGCAAAGGTCTTTTCGCTATCCCCGACACCGATGACGCTCGACATCCTGCAGGCTGCGGAAACGCCGATGGGCCGCCCGGCGTCGGTGGCACCTCGATACGGCGGATCACGATCGCGGGTGCGATTGAGAACACCGCTGCTGCTTCCCTCCACTCTGGACGGGTGGCGCAAGCTACCGCACGTGGTGACCGACCCGCCGCAGCCGCCCTGAGAGGAAGCCGCTTCGCGCCTTTCGCGCAGGCGGTGAGAAAGAGCTTCTTGACGATCCTGTGGCTGATTCCCCAAGCTCTCCCCCGCCATCGAAGATGCCAACGATTGCTACCGTGGGCGGCGCTCATGCGCATGATGCGGCCGCCTTCCGAAGGCCTGGAGATTCGCAAATTACCAGGCGATATATCCAGCCATATGCCCCGGATAATCGCCGAGCTCAGGCGGTTGTGCCCGCACGTGCCCGCCTCCCTGTCGGTGTATCGACTGCGAATGGACCCGCTCGCCTTCCTCCAAGCGACCAAGGCGAGCGACGTCCGCCGCAGCGCTCCGGGACATGCAGCCTGCGCTCCGCGCCACCGCTCTGTGCTATTCTGGACGGGATGCGCCGGGTCCATCGCGCTTGTGAATAAGACTTAAGCTTCGTTATTTGCATTGACGGAGCCTATTTTTGCCTTAGGCTACTCACACCCTTGAAATGAATCGCTAGCCGCCTCGCGACCGTGTCGGGCGTGCCGAAACTGACCCGCGGTGCGGGCATCGGCGGCAAGTGCGTGAATTCGATGAAGACTGGGTGGAGCAGGATGATCGAGAGAAGATTTTACCGGGTCAATCCGTTGCCAATCGCTGCCGAGATCCATGATCTGGATTTGGGTCGACTAGGCGATGCCGACCTGACCCGCGACCTCTACGCCGACTGGATGCGGTATGGCGTCCTGGTGTTTCGCAATACACCGGTCGACAACGCTCAGCATCTCGCGCTCAGCCGCTCCTTTGGCGAGCTGGAGATGCATCCCCTTCCCCAGATCCGCAATCCGGAAGAGCCGTTGCTGATGCAGCTCGGCGGCAACAAGCCTGACAAGGCGTATGTCTATGACGACAAGGATCTCCTCGTCGGCCGCGTGCCCTGGCACCGCGACACCGCCTACACGGTGGACATCTGCAAGGGCTCGATGCTGCGCGTGCTGGAACGCCCTGAAGAGGGCGGTGACACACTATTCTCGGACACGGCGGCCGCCTATGATGCGCTGCCCGACGATTGGAAGCGGCGTATCGCCAGCCTTCAATTCAAAGCAACGCTGCGCCTGGATTTTCGCGAGATGTCGCGCGGCGTTACCTGGTCGAGCATACGCTGGGCGACCGATGAGGAAGCTCCTGGCTCCAAGCCCGCGGTGCCTCACGACATGCTTGCGCGCTACCCCTCGGTGGTACACCCGATGGTGATTGAGCATCCCGAGTCTGGTCGCAAATGCCTCTATATCAGCCCGACCTACCTCGATCGGGTGCTGGACGTGTCGGATGAGGAGAGCGACGAGATCCTGAGCTTCATCGTCGATCATACGTTGAAGCCGGAGTTCATCTATCGTCACGTTTGGGCCGCCGACGATCTCGTTTTGTGGGACAATCGCCGCATGATGCACGCAGCCACTGGCTATCCTCCCAAATATCGACGCTTCGCGCTGCGAACGACACTCGCGGGGTCGCTTAAGAGCGGCCGTCTTTACGACCCCAGCGCGGTCGAGGCGAAGGCCGAGCTGGTCGATTGACGATGGCCCGGGAAGGCTCCGCCCTCCCGATCTGATATAGATAGATGCCCGGGGAGGGCGCGAGCGGGAGAGCGGCATTGGCGGACTATGATCTGATCGTGATCGGCGGCGGCGGCGCAGGTCTGGCTGCGGCCGCGGCCGCGGCAGAGGGCGGTTGCACCGTGCTGGTCGTGGAGGCGGAGGAGCGCATCGGAGGCTCCACCGCGCTTTCGGACGGCGTGTTCAACGCCGCCGGCACCAGCGTACAGCGCTCGCTGGGCCTGGAGGACAGCACCGAGGCCTATTTCGATTATTATATGACACTCAATGCCTGGCGGCAGCCCGCGGGGCTGATCCGCTCTTTCTGTGAAAATGCGACGTCGACGCTCGAATGGTTGATGTCGCTCGGCGTCGAAATTCCGGCGCGGCTAGTCCATAAGGTCAAGGGCGTCGTCTACCCCTGCTCGGCGGCGACGCCGGGCCTCTATGCGGCTGGCGTGGAATGGCCGCCGCGTGGCCATATCCCGGTTGGCGGCGGTGCCGCCTATACCGACGTGCTCTACCAATATGCCGGATCGAAAGGGGTCGAGTTCGCCTTCAATACCCGCGTTCAGGCGCTTCTTAGCGAAGGCGGTGCGGTCACCGGCATCGAGGTAGAGGGCCAGCCGATCCGTTCACATGCCGTGGCGCTAGCCGCCGGCGGCATCGCGCATGACAAAGACCTGCTGGCGCGCTGGTTCCCCGATGCGCTCGCAGGTTATGAGGACGATTATGTCCCCGCCACCATCTCCGCGGCGGGCAGTAGGGGCGACGGGCTGCGGCTTGCCGAAGCGGTCGGCGGACTGATCGAAGGCGTTAATTGCGGACTCCTCGGCAGCATGGCGTATTTCCCCCGCACGGAAGTAAAAGGCTTCCCGGGCTATCAGCCGACGTCCCTGATCTACGTCAACCAGACTGGGCGTCGTTTCGCCGATGAGACCGCGCCCTATGCCGTGATGCCAGGCCTGATCAAGGCGCAGGGCGGCCTGGTCTGGGGTATCTTCGACGAAGCCGCGCGCCTGCGTTCCGATCCGACGCTAAGCGGCTATGCGCAGGGCTGGAGCCCGGACTTCGTGCTGGCGGCGGTGGCCGCCGGCGACATCCGGTCGGCCCCCACGCTTGCCGGGCTGGCCGAGGCGACCGGCATGGACCCGGCCGTCCTGGAAGGTGCCGTCGCTCACTATAATGAAGATCTCGGCACGGGTGTAGATCGCTATTATCTGCGCTCGCTCGACGGGCTTTACCCGATCGCAAGCGGGCCTTTTTATGCCTTCCAATATCGGCTTTGCAACGTCGGCCTGACGGGTGCTGGCGTACGGATCGACGCGCAGGGCCGCGCGCTTGATCCGGCGCTGAACCCGATACCCGGCCTCTACGCGGCAGGCGAGAGCGGCGCCGGCGTGCTGGGCGAACGCTATGTCGGCGGCGGCAATGCGGTTGCCAATGCGCTGACGATGGGCCGTGTCGTCGGACAGACGGTCGCCGCGACTGTCCGCGAGCACGAGGTAGAGGCGGCGTGACGGAAAGGCCACGCGGCACTCTCATGGCGGGGGTGGCGTCGGACATCGGTCGAGCAGTATCGGACCTGCTTGCCGGGCGTGGTAAAAGCCCGGTTCGGGCCGACCTGCACGGAACCAGAGTCGCCGCCAATCTTGCCGACGACCCCGTTCTCCACGCCGTCGCACTTCGTTTGCGCACTAATCCGCCTCAGATAGAGACGGCGATCCATTACGCCGGCGTATCGTTGCCGGAAGACGGCACGCGCGCAATATCCGGTCAACCTCGTCTGCGACACCCGGCACTTGACTAGGTTGCTTCCACGTCCGGTCGAGGCTCAAACGCCGGGCGCAGCGAACATATCCTCGATCGCCTCCCTTTCCGCTTCGGACGAAGCGCTCGTTAATCGCTGCTTTGCGAATAACGATCTCAACGCACGCTACGTCGGGGCGCGGGTGGGCAACCCGGCCCATATCTCTTCCCGCGCGCTCAGCCAGTGGATCCGTCGAATGGCGCCGAGCGCAGACTATGCGGGGCGGGGCGTGCTGCTCCAGAGCAGCGCGCCCGGCACGATCAGGGCCGCGACGTTGCCTCCGGTCGTAATCCAGCCGGAAGGGCGGGCAACGCTCGCCAAATCGGTTCCAAGCACGCTCGATAACGATGCTGAACCGAAGAAGATGGCGCCCTTTCTCGCCTTTCCAGCCTCCGCCGACAACCACTTCATGATCGGCGAAGTGCCGTTAGTCGATGGCTGCGGCAATAGGCTGCTACGCGGCGACGAGCCAGGCCTTGGATACAGGGGGAGCGACACGCCCAGACCTCGTTGGACCAACCACCATCACCGTCAAATAGCGAAGGACGACCCCGTCTCTTATCTCACGACCGATGATCCATAGTCGACGGGCGCGACGCGGCTGTCCATGGAACAGCCCGCACGTCTATCTTCCCAGAGTTGGGGTCATCGTCCGCCGGGGGGACATGTTATTTTCCGCACGTATCACCGCCGGACAACATGGCTCTTGGCAGGCATAGTATCGATACGTTAGTTTGGCTATCGGCATGTGATGTGTCGACGTCGCGACTGGTAGCAAGCGAGCTGCCGGCGAATTAAAGGAGAGATTGCGTCATGAGGCGCGAGCCCCATCCGTTCAGTGGTTTCGTCTATAGCGCAACCGGCGACGCCAGAGTCCGCATAGAGCATCCTGATAATGGCAAATATGGTCTGTTCCACTGGGACGGAACCTGGATCGAGGGCGACATCACCCATGCGGATCCGCATTTTCTGCGCTTCATCGGCGGACCGGACTTAGCGCCGGAAGACGACGTCATCTGGACGCGCCTGAAAACCCCCGAAGGTGACCAGACCCCGCCGGATGGCTATATGTTCGGCCGGATGCCCGAAGGCATCGATCGGACCGTCGGTCGCTACGACCCTGCGCCCGGGATGCATACCGAGGACGGCATGCGCTCGGCCGCGCATGTCGAGCTCAGCTATTTCCTCGACAATGACCGGAAACCCGAGTTGGTACCCGAAGTCTATCGCAAGGAATCGCCGCTGAAGGACGGGCCGCAGCGCATCTCCACCGAACGCTATTTCGATCCGACCTATCACGCGATGGAGGTCGAGAAGATCTGGCGTCGCACCTGGCAGGTCGCCTGTCGCGAGGACGACATCCCCAATGTAGGCGACTACCACGTCTATACGGTGGCCGATCTCTCTTGGCTGGTCGTCCGCGTCAGCGAGACGGAGATCAAGGCGCACCAGAATGCCTGCCTGCACCGGGGCCGCATTCTGCGCGAACGAGACGGGATCAAGGCCTCCGAGTTCCGCTGCCCCTTCCACGGCTGGAGCTGGAAGCTCGACGGATCGGTGAAAGACATCGTATGCGAATGGGATTTCGCGGGCGTGCGTCAGGACGTTGCCCGGCTTCCGGGAGCGAAGGTCGGCACTTGGGGCGGATGGGTGTTCATCAACCCCGATCCCGACGCTGGATCGCTCGAAGATCATCTCGGCGAGGACATGATCGCCCATTATGCAAAGTTCGATCATTCCTCCTTCTGGAAGCAGGCGCATGTCACTCGGGTCGTGCCGGCCAACTGGAAGGTGGCGATGGAAGCCTTTATGGAAGGCTGGCACGTTGACGCCACACACCCCCAGTTGCTGCTGCTTAACTGGGAGAACGCGGCCGACCGCTACGATGTGTTCGGCAATTGGGCACGTGCCGGCCATGTCACGATCGGGCGGGGCAGCGCGCACCGTAGCCTCCTGATCGACCGCGAGCAGTTGCTAGCTGAATATCGCATGACCGCAGATGCCTCACGCGATTACCATCGCCAGATCATCGGCGATGAGGTCGATAAATTCTCAGATGCCGAGTTGAACGACAATAGCTATTGTGATCTTTTTCCAAACTTCCACCCATGGGCCGGCTTCTCGCGGATCAACTTCCGCTTTCGGCCGCACGGCAGTGATCCTGACAGAGCTTTGATGGACGTTATCTTTATTTCACCTTGGCCCAAGGGCAAATCAAAGCCGCCGGCGGCCAAGCAACGCATGCTGCGCGAGGATCAATCGTGGACGGAGGCCGAGGAGCTTGGCACGCTGGCGCGGATCATCGACCAGGATTGTGCCAACATGGTGAGCGTCCAAGCCGGGATGAAGACGAAGTATCCACGCTATGTCTGGTGCTCTTCCTATCAGGAGAGCAAGATCCGCAACTTCCACCGTAATTACGATCGAATGATGGGCCTGGACGAATATCGCGACTGACGGCCTGCGGGAGAGGACAAATCGCCGTCAGGCACTCACAGCGGAGGGCGGTCTGGCTGGATCGGTGAATCAAGCCCTTTTTAGGGAGAGGTGGAGGAGCCAGCGTCGCTGCGCGCTGCCAGACTTTGAGTGCTCGGTGATCGAGCCGCTGTCACCGGACAAGGCATGCGGGATACCGCGGGTGGAGGCCGGCGGGTGCTGAACGGCTTCTACTGCCGCTTGCCGGTGGGCTCGCCTTCGGCGGAGTTCCCGGCGCGCTACGGGCCGGCGCCGAGCTGCTACGACCGGTTCGTGCGCTGGAGGATGGTTGGGGTGTGGGAACCGGCGCTCGAAGCGATTTCAAAAGCTTATAAGGGGGACGTCCGGACGGTCGAGAGGCCCTCGATCCGGGTCCATCGGCGCGCCGTCGACGGCGAAAGGAGGGCCGCAGGGCGTCGCCGGGTAGGACGTCGACACCCGATGTACGGGCGCTCGCGCGGCAGGCTGACCACCGGGATCCGCGCGCTGATCGCCGCACGCGGCCTGCCGATCGCGCTCAAGTTAACCCTGGGGGCAAGCGCACCGCGGCAAAAGCGCAACCGACATGCTTGGTACCTTGAGCAAGGACGACGTGCGGCTCCCCCACCATGGGCGAGACAGCGATGCGCGTCGCACCGAAATGGCCGCGCGCGGCGCCTGGGCCAACATCAAGCCCATGCCGAACCGCAAGCGTCGGCCTGCCCTCAGCGCCTCCCCCTAACGGTATCGCAACCTCGTCGAGCGCTTCTTCGGTCAGCTCGAACACTTCCGTTCCGTTGCCACAGGCTTCGAAAGGCACAGCGCCAACGACCTCGCACTCACCAAACTCGCCGCCCGCGGAAGCTCGCCGCTCGCATTATGCATCGGTGATCTAAAGCGTTTGGTGCCTATCTGAGCTAAATACCGGATTACAATTCAACAACAAACATTCTACGATAGTAGAGATAACTACCCAAGCAGGATCATAGAATGGCTGCCAAAATCGCGCGCGCTGAAAAATTAGGAACAAATCCACGCGCAACATCAACTACGCCAAAGGCATCCCTGCGTAGCGGGCTCAAACAGTTCACACGGCAACGGATGTTGGACGCGGCATTACTATGCTTCCGTGAGCGGGGTTATCAAGACACAACGGTCGAGAAGATTGTCGAGCTCGCTGGCACAACAGTACCGACCTTCTATCGGCATTTTCAGAGCAAGAGCGATCTGCTCTACCCGCTACTTGATCATCTGACTGAGGAGGTCGGGGTGACCTTGCGTGCGCTTGACACCCTGGACGTGCGCAATCGTAAGGAGGTTCGGTGCTGGCTGGACTCGTATATGGTGATGTGGGGACGGGTTCATAAGCTGTGTGCGGCGCATTGGGAAGCCGTCAATCTCAACGAAGCCTATGCTCAGCAGTTAATGGACGACGGGATTGAATGCGCGGCGATTATGGAGAAGGTGCTCGCCGGTATGGCGGAGGAGGCGCAGGGCGTATTCAAGCTCCGCCTGGGGCTGATGATCATGTTCCTCGACCGTATGGCGCTCGTCGTATCGGTCGAGCGCAGTGCTGCTCGCGCGCGGCAAATCCTCGACGAGGTCGGCAAGATGCTCTGGCTTATTCTGAACAATGATCACGCTATGGACGGATGAGCGCCTGGGGCTAATCGTCTGAGCTGCTGCCGGTTTCGTGGACATCGAGATAGGGTGTTTTCGGGACCGGAGGGTAGGAATGCAACGACGGAAGTTCAGCCGGGAGTTTAAGCTCAAGGCAGTGAACTGGTTCGGGAACGCGGGGTATCTGTATCGCAGGCCGCACGCGATCTGGACCTGCACGAGAACGTGCTACGCCCATGGGTGCGTGAGCATGTGTCGGATCCTGGCTCGGCCTTCCCGGTCATGGAATAATGAAGCCCGAGCAGCACGAGATTGAGCGGCTACGCCGCGAGCTGGATTGGATGAAGGCCGAGCGCGACATTCAAAAAACGCGGCGGCCTACTTCGCTAGGGACTCGATATGAGGTTCGAGTTCGTAGCGAAGCACCAGGGGATCTGGCCCGTATCCTGGATCTGCGAAGCGCTCGATGTTTCGCGCAGCGGCTTTCATGCCTGGCTGGTCCGGGCGCCCAGTGCGAATGCCAAAAGCGATGAGGAGTTAGGCGCCAGGGTTTGTGCCAGCGTTGTTTCCGGCTATCGGACGTACGGTGCACGCCGCGTTTGGCATGACCTTCTGGCCGAAGGACTCTCATGTGATTTGCATCGCGTCGAACGGCTGATGCGTGTTCACGGTCTGAAGGCGCGCTCGCGACGTCGTGGCTTGCCCAAGGACGACGGCCTGCGGTCGGTCATTGCCGACAGAAGCGGCTCGATCACGCGCCACTCGAAGTTGGTCAGATCGTATCGGCTCATGCTGATGCTGAATCAGCATTCCCAACCGTATGGAAGCCACCTTAAAACGAAGGTCGACGACGCCAGGCCGAGCTGTTGCGGCGGCTGACCTCTCGTGAAAGAGTGAAGGCCATGATCGGCTTCCAAGACCACATCGTCAATCGTCGGAGCGGCCGCCCCGCGCCGCGCGTTTCGTGGCAGGGCGAGCACTTCATCACTAGAACTGGCTCGACGATGGCCGCGATTTCGGTTACTGGAGCAGCCTACTACTACTACTACTAAGAATGCGGCGAATTTGACGGCGCGATGCCGATGCTGGGCGGCGCGATCCCCTTCGGCCTGATCGCGTTCGCTCGCCAAAGAGCGCTTGAACGGAGGAAGCTGGCGTTCCGCAGGGCTGTGGATGGCTACGAAACGATGCTCGCTAGCGCCGCTCGTCATCTCAGGTGATGAGTCTACGACCTAGGGTCAGGACCCATTGATGTGAGCGTCGCGATCTGATTCAGACTCCACAAGCAGACTGGGATGAGGGACCTGTTTTGGCTTACGGATGAGCAGATGGAGCGGTTGAGGCCGTTCTTTCCGAA
>CAJYJW010000343.1 GCA_913775025.1 uncultured Sphingomonas sp.
ATCGTCGAACACATGAGAGTTCGCTGATCCTCGATCTATGCGCCACCCATCCACGGCGGCCGGAGGGGCGAGAAGCGCGGCGAGGTCGTCAACTCGAACGAGGGTCAACTTTTCCCAAGGAACGCCGTTATCAAGAGATCCTTTGCCCCCGCGAAGTTGGGCCTCCCGCAGCCGCGTGCGTGCGTCTTCGGTCGCGGCGCTCATGCGCAACACTCCTGCTCGGCATAGCCAATAGCATTCAGACACACGTCGCGCTGATATCCAGGCATGCGAGACGCAACTGATTTATGAAGACTGCGAGGAAACCGCAGCAATTCGGCCAGAGCATTAACACCATCGGTGTCGAAGTGCTCATGGTGTGAGGCCAAGCACTCACGAACAGCAAGTGTGTAGTTCATGCCTCATCTCCCGAATGATGCGTGCTTAATGGCGAAACAATCCGCAGCGACACAATGTTGTCGTTTGTCGGAGAGGTGTCACAAATATTCATTAACTCATCGACTAACCAGTCCGCAGATCGGAATGGCGCGTTACGGTATTCGTCAACAGCTTTGCGTACCCTGTTCATCTGATTGCTGTTCGCCTCCCGCAGCCGCGTGCGTGCGTTGTCGGTCATGATTGTTGCTCCAGGAAATGACGGGCGCGGAGGGCGGCGCTGACTAGGGCGAGTGCGGGAGTGGCGGCGGTTGACCGAATGCCAGCTAGAAGATCGCGAGCCTCATTCGGCCACGCCCATGCAGTTCCGTTGTCGAACGCACCCCATGTCCACCCCTCCGGCACCAGGTACAGAGCGGCGTCTATGGAGGCGGTGTAGCGCGGTGGATTGACAGTTCTGTCTGGTGCCGAGATCGCATAATCAAGGTCAGCCTGCGACCATTCTTCAGGACTAAAAGACGCAAAAATGCGACAGTCCAACTCCCGATCCGCCCCCGTCGCCTTCTCCACGCGCTCGGCAAGGTCCTGCAGGGCGCTCATGCCCGCTCTCCTTTGGCGAGCTTGATGGCGCGGAGGGCGGCAAACGATGCGCGGATGTGCGCGTCCGTCAGGATCTTCGCGACCTCTCTCGCGATCAGCAGATCCGGATCAACAGGCTCGGGGCGGGTGGCGAGGTAGGCGCAGATTTCGTCAGCGAGATCGCTGCCACCAAGCATCAGCTTTGCCTCCCGCAGCAGCGCATCAGCCTTCGCCAGATCGGCGGTGGGGTCGGTCATGACGGATACCTCTCGTATCGGCGCGCGATCAGGCCGGCGAACGCCAGCGACGCGATGGTCAGGAGGCCGTGGCCGGTCGCGAAGAAAGCCAGCGCGCACAGCAGAAACAGCAGGACCAGCGCCCATTTCTCGACGGCGGCGCAGATGCAATCGGCTTGCGTCGGCTGGATCTCAGGGCGCCACCAGGGGGCGAGCTCCTCGTCGGCCGCGTCCTTGTATTCGACGATCGCCTGTGCGTGATTGTGGGGGGCGTTCATCGCCCTGCCCCCGCCCGGCTGAGACCCGCCACGGCAGCGTTGATCCGCCCGCCGATCGCCGGCCAATCCGCCACCACGCCGGGGCCGGAGAAGTCTTCGCAGCGGACGCAATAGTCATGCTCGTCGAGGGGGTGATCGCAGAAGTCGCACGTGGGCAACGCGATCTCGACGCGCTGGCCCCCAGCGTAAACCGCCGTTACCGATCCCGTTAGCGGGTTCGTGATGTGGCCGATCGGGTGGCCGTAGCAAGCGTGCCAGCCGCTCGTCGCTTGATGCTCGGCGAGCAGCCGGTCGGCGCGCTGTTGGCTCGTCTCCGGGGATGTGGCGCGCGCGTTCATGCGGCGTCTGCCGGGAAAGCGGCCGTCGCGTCCGCGAACAACTGGCCTGCCCAGTCAATAACCTGCCGGATGGCAGCGTCCGCCGTCTCCGCGTAGAAAACGCGGGTGTGGTAGTGACCCCACGAGCAAGACGCCGATTTGGAGCTCGTCGCGGTCAAGACGGGATGCTCGCCCGCAACGATATAGCCGTTTAGACCCTTCCACGACGCGTCGCCCGCGAACTCCGACCAATCAACCTGATCCCAGTCGATATCATCGCCGTCCTTGGCATCGTCAGGGATCAGCGCGATCAACTCGTCCGGCAGCTTGCCGAACTCGATCGCGTCCTTGAAGGCGTCAGGAGCGACATCCGTCAGCCCCCAAATTGGCCACATTCCGGCGATGCGTGCACCACTGTCGAAAAATGCAGAACCCAGTGCCGCGTTAGGGACTTCCGCCATGTCGAGATCTCCGACACCCTGGCCTGATGCCTCGGGTGGTGGGGAGAGTTATGCGATTGTCGCAGACGATCCGCAAGCCTTATTTCTGCGATGGTCGCATATTTTTTTGGCGGTTGCCGATCGTTCTCCGTTCGTTCTAGCATAAGTTATAGAGAGGCGGCGGACAGATGGGTCAGCGGGTTGTCGAGTATCGCGTAGTTGTGTTCGGCAAGCCGCGTGGACCGTGGCGCGGCACGCTACCTCAGGCGCATCGTGACGCTGAGGAGCAAGACTTAGGCTCGTACGATGAGCAGGGGCGATTCTACGTTACTGTCCCCGGCGATATTCAGCGACGAGAAGTCGCTGTATCACACCTGCCGGCGCGGTGCGTCTCTAGTGGTGTACGAAAATACCCGCCCGAGTATCTTGATTGGCTCGCTGCCCAAGAGGATCGGCTGGTGGGCCGGATTGCTTGAGCACGGGATCAGGCGTGCCGGGTCAGCCTGAAACTCCTTGAACGTTTTCTCTCCGTCCTCGGTCATCACGACGTATCGTTTGCCCGGCCATAGGGCGGTATCCTCGGGATCTACGACGATCGACGCGCCATCGCTGACGATCAGATCCATCGAGTCGCCCTTGACGGTGAGCGCATAGGCGCCAGCGGGCGTCTCTGGATCAGACACCAGAAAGCGCCGTCCGCCGAACTCCTCCTCTGCCCGAAAGTCCCTGGCCGGGACCGCACCTAACCACGGGATTGACCTGACCTTGCGCGCCTCCGGAACGGCCTCGTCCAACAGCGCCGCTCGGATAGCGTCCATCTCTGCGACCGCGACTTGTCGGCCGGCTTTGCCCCAAATCTTCGACAGGTGATTCTCAGAGATCCCTAAAGCCGCTGCCGCCGCTCGGATGGAGCCAAACTTCGCCTTCAGGCCGTCGCGGATTTGCTCAGGGGTCATTCCTCCCTGAACCGCGTACCTGCGATTATCGCAACTGCTGATATCGCAGATTTTCTCTTGCACTTCGTCTGCGATTGTCGCAGAACAATGGTTATGGACACCTACGCAAATCGGCTGATCGATGCCCTCGGCGGCAGCACCAAGGTCGCCACCCTCATCAACGCGCCGCTGTCGACCGTCCATAGCTGGCGTCGCATCGGCATCCCGAAGTCGCGGCTCGATCATGTGAAACTGGCCGCGAAGGCTGCCCGGCTGCGGGTCGATTGGGACAATCCGCCGCCGTCGCGCCGCGAAGTCGCCCCCACCCAACAGGGCGCCGCAGCATGACGCTCGCCCCCGTCTTCATCCTGATCCCGCCGCGTCATACCGACGCCACCGTCGAGCAGGCCGTGGAGTGGAACGCGCGTGTCATCGATGCGCCTGCTCGGCCGGTGCGGTTGATCCGCAAGCGGCGGGGGGTGGCATGAGCGGGAACGCTTGGCTCGGCTGGCTGTCGTGCTGTGGGCTTGCGCTCGTCTCGGTGGCGATTGGGCAGCCGGCACATCCTTACGTCGCAGCGATGTTCGTCATCCTCGCGCTGGGGCGCAAGTAGATGCTCGCCCCCATCCCCGCCGCCCGCGCCCTTCACGAGGCGGACAGCCGCGAGCGTGAGGCACGCATCCTCCTGCACCCCATCCTCCTGCCGGCTGCCGCAGCCCCCTGCTGGAACCGACGTGTAGGTCTGGCTGGCGGCGTGGTGGGTGAACTTCATTCCCGTTCAACTATCGCACCGAAAGCGTAGGATCATGCCGGAAATCAGCGTCACCCAGCAGCATCTTATCGAGCGCCAGAAGGACATGTTCCGCTTGGCCCGCCGGGATCACGACCTTACCCCGAAGCGTCTGTCGCAACTCGCGCGTATTCCCGAACCGACGATCGCGTCATGGTCCAAGGGCACGGCGATGCCGGCATGGGCGCTGGTGGTGCTCGCTTGCTACCTGCCGGACGAGATTACCTCGATCCTGTTCGAGCCGGCGGAGAAATACGTCGGGTCTGCTGAAGGCGGTGATGGCGGTCTGGCCGAGCTGGATTGTGAAGCCCTGGGTTTCGCGGCCGAGCATGCGGAAGCCCGGCGTGATGGCGTGGTTACCCCGATGGAGCGGGCGCGGCTGGGCGAGCGCGCGCGCCGCGTGGCGTCCGTCGCTCGTTGTGTGGCGAGGGCGGCATGAAGCCGCACGAAGTCGCCCGGACGAAAGAGGCGGCGGCGGCGAGGCGAGCCGCTGGTCTCACCTACCCAGACCGCATGATCGTGATCGAGGCCAACCGCGCCACCCTGCCCGATCGGCCCTGTGGTCGCTGTGGAGCCCGTGGCTGGTGCGATCACCGGCAGCCGGCCTGACCCATCAATCGGCGCGACCGGCACCTACGACAGCCCGGCCGCGCCTCTCGCGAGAGGAAGGACATAATGCAAGACCACCCCTTCCATGTCGATCCACGCACCGCGGCGGACGAGGGCGACGAGCTTTCGATTCAACGTCGCTTTCGCAAAGCGCTGCAGGGTACCGGGATCGCGATGGCGGCCGTGCCGAATGCGGGCAAACGCTCGCATTGGGAGGCCGCTCGCGCCAAGCAGGAAGGGCTTGCTGCAGGCTTCCCGGATGCGATCGTCACATGGAGCGGCGGCGGCAGCGCCTATCTCGAATTCAAGGCGCGCGCCGGAACGCTCAGCGAAGCGCAAGTGGCCTGGCTGAACACCCTGCACAGGCAGGGGCACAATGTCGGCGTGTTCCGCTCGTCGGCGACGGCGCTGGCGTTTCTCGGGCGGTGTGGCGCACCGATTGCGGTGACGACATGAACCCGTTCGCATCGCATGGCGAAAGCGTGTCGCCGAACCGCAAGCTGAAGATAGATCCACGTCTCGGCGGGGAGCGCGTCGCGACCGGCCTCGAAAAGAAGATGCAGGAAAAGCAGCGGCTGTCCGCTGGCTATCGCCGGGCGCGCAAGAAGCTGCGCGCCGAGACGATCGAGCAAGAGCCACGGCTGCGGGACTTTGCGCGATACGTCCGCACGATCGAGCCTGAAACAGCCGACGAGCTGATCGACGCGATCACAACGTCCTGGCTGCCCGGATCCGCGCAGCCAGTCCGCATGCTGGCGCTCGAGATCGTCTCCCGCCGCTGCGACCGCATCAACCGGCGGTTCGGCATCGGCCCGCTCGACGACCCGCTGCCGCCTGAGACGAGCGTGTTCTTTCGCGCCCAGGCGGTGCTTCGCAGTCAAGGGATCCTTTGATGTTCAGCATACGGGAAGCCGTCCACGACTGGCTGCGCGGCCGCTCGAAGGATTGGTCGCACGATCGGACCGCGACGATCGGCGCCAGTGAGATCGGCCAGTGCGCGCGCAAGATCTATTTCGCCAAGGGCGGCACTACGCCGGATCTCGGCGAGGAGTTGAAGGGCGCGGCTGCTCGCGGCGACCTGATCGAGCAGCATGTCTGGGTACCGGCGCTGCTCGCCTACGCCGCCAAGCACGGCGCACAGGTGCATTTCGCCGGGGAAGATCAGGAAACGCTCGTCGATGGCTATCTGTCGGCCACGGCGGATGCGATCATCACCAGCCTGCCGGATGATGCGCTGGCGCACCTAGGCGTACCGTCATGCGGCGGAACGATCCTGGCCGAATGCAAGTCGATCGATCCCCGGGCCAATCTGACCGAGGCGAAGGCCGAGCATCGCGCGCAGATCCAGACGCAGCTTGGCGTGGTGCGGCATTCCGGACGCTTCGTGCCTGGCGCGGTGCTGCTGTCCTACATCGATGCATCGTTCCTCGACACGGTGACCGAGTTCGCAGCGGGCTTCGACGCAGAGGTATACGCCAACGCCAAGGCGCGTGCGCTGCGCATCATGGATGCCGGGCGTGCGATCGACCTGCGCCCCGAGGGCAAGATGGCGGGCGGGCGCGAGTGCGAGCATTGCGCCTGGTCGTCGCGTTGCGTTGCCGAGACCGTCGCCGGCATTCCGGCGAAAGCCGATGTGCCACTGGCCGACAATGCCGCCGCCGCGCTGGCGGACGCCGTGGCGCGTCAGCAGCAGGCCAACGGCGAGATCGCCGCGAGCAAGGCCGAGAAGGCCGAGGCCGAAGAAGAGATCAAGGAAATCCTGCGGGCGCATGGCGTCCGCCGGTTCGATGCGCCGACGTTCGGCGTGTCGTGGTCGTCGGTGAAGGGGCGGAAGACCACCGACCTGAAGGCGGCCGAGCAAGCGGGGATCGATCTGACCCCGTTCACCCGGGAAGGCGACGCAAGCGAGCGCCTGACCATCAAGAGCAAGGACTAGGATAATGAGCAGGTATTTATTGAAGGGTAATCGGCCCGGCTTCGATCTCCAAGGATTGGAGAGGCACGACCTGCCGCCGAATACCGGCGGTCACCACTACACCGAGTTCCGGACAAAAAGCGGCGCAGTCCAAGCTGTCGTGTCGACCCCCCTTCTCTCGAAATAAGGACAAGAAAATGAACGCATTATCTAATGTGCAGTCGGGCGGCGCGGTCGCGACGCAGGATGGATACGATCCGTTCGCGGCATATGGCGCGGAGGCTGCCTCAGGCAGCGGGGACTTTCTCAAATTCTCGAAGGGCGAGTGGCTGCTGGGTCAGAACAATGAGGAGCAGCCGCTAGGCCGCCGCCTCGTTGCCAACATGAGCGAGCTGTCGATCGGCTGGATCCGCTGGAAGGACGGCAAGCCGGCCGAACGTCGGATGGGCTTCCTGTCGCAGGGTTTCCGGCCGGAGGCGCGCGATGCGCTTGGCCATACCGACGAGGCGCTGTGGGATACGGACAACGACGGCAAGCCGCAGGATCCTTGGACCGCGACGAACGAGCTTCCGCTGGCGGATCCTGAAACCGGCGAGCAGATGACCTTCGCCGCATCTTCCAAGGGCGGCATCGGCGGCATCGGCAACCTCTGCAAGGCCTACGGCAAGGAATACCGCCTGCAGGGTGACAAGGTGCCGGTGATCGAGCTTCGCCGGGATAGCTACATGCACCCGGTCTACAAGAAGCTCTACGTGCCCGTCCTGCCGATCGTCGCGTGGGTCGAGAACGGCTCGGTCCCCGCGCCCGCTCCCGCCGAGGAGAAGCCGGCAGCCAGTTCGACTGCCGGCCAGACCACCCGCTTCTGACGAATGACCAGATAGCCCCGTCGCTGCGAACGGCGGGGCTATCGCTCCACACCGGGAAGAGCCGATGCGAGACAAGGACTATCAGATCGCCGGCGACTTTCTCGCGCGATTCTTTGGCGAGACCGAGCAGGCGATCGAGCTGCGCGCCTGCCCCAATATCAAGGGCACGCCCGGCGCGCAGTCCATGATGACGCGCGACACGGCCGAGATTGCCTCCTTCTGCCGGCGCAAGGACGAGCCCGGCATGGGCCTCTATTTCGGCGTCTGCACCCGACGCAACGGCGTCACCAGCGGCACCGCGGCGAACGTCGTCGAGTGTCCCGCCTTATGGGTCGATATCGACTGCGCCAAGCAGGGCATTGCCGGCGCCGATGCGCGCGCTGCGCTGGAATTCCTGCCGCATCCGCCGACAGTGATCGTCAACAGCGGCGGCGGGCTGCACGCCTATTGGATCCTGGAGCAGGCGGTCGATGTATCGCCCGGGCAGCCCGGCGTGCAGCGCATCACGGCGGCGCTTCGCAAGCTGGCCATGATCCTCGCCGGAGACATGCAGTGCGCCGAGGTGGCCCGCATCCTGCGCCTACCCGGCACCATGAACAGCAAGGATGCCACGCGCGCCCTCTATGGCGGCGAGCCGGCCGTGTGCGCCGTGCTCACAGACACGGGCGCGGTGCACGACATGGACGAGCTATGCGAGTGGCTGGAAGGCCAGCGCACGGTGCTGGAGGGCAAGGTGGCCGCCCCCCGCCCGGTCAAGGAGGATGACCCGTTCGTCAGCTATGCGCGCGCCGCCGGTTACGAGCCGGCGATCGATATCGATGCCGAGCTGGCCGCCATGAATTATGGCGAAGGGCATAACGGCATCCACCCGACGCAGCTTCGCGTGTCCATGTCGATGATCGCTCGCGGTTATGACGAAGAGGCGATCGTCGAGCGCCTGCTGGCTGCGACCGAGAAGGCCGCGCCCGGCGATCAACGGTGGAATTGGGCATCGGAGGAACGGGCGATCCGAAAGATGATCGCCACGGGCCGCCAGAAGGTCGAGGAACGGCAAGACAGGCCCGCGCCCCCCGCCCCGCCTGCATCCAGCGGGCCTGCCGCCGTGGCGGTCGTACATGACATGGCTGAGGCGCGCGCAAAGCGTGAGAAGCCCAAGGCCGCTCCGAAAGACAGGATCGACGAGATCAGCCTGCTGGGCTCGACCGTCCTCAGCGTGTGGCAGGACAGGCACGGCCCGGTCATGCACAGCGCCGGCACGTCCTACAGCTACGAGGGGGGCGTCTGGAGCGTCTGGGACGAACGCTCCGAGCAGGCGCTGCGAGTCATGATGCAGGAGGCCTGCGAGCGGCTGAACATGCCGCCCAAGACCTCGCTGATCAATGCAGCGATCCTCTACGTGATGAACCGGCCGTCACTGCTGATGCGTGACGTGGAATTCGATCGCCACGGCCTGATCGTCGCGGAGGATGGCACGATCGATGGCGGCACCGGCGTGACCGGACCTCACTCGCCCGATCATCACGCCATGTTCAAGGTCGGCGCCTCGATTGAAGGCTCCCGCGCCTGCCCCGCCTGGCTACAGTTCCTCACGGACAGCTTTGCCGACAAGGATCCGGCCGAAGTGCCCGAGATCATCCGCACGCTGCAGGAATGGTTCGGCGCGTCGCTGATCCCGAACAAGAGCCGCGACCTGTCCAAGGGTCTATTCGCTTGGGGCGGCAGCCGCACCGGCAAGACGCAGCTCTCCGAGGTCATGCGCGCGCTGCTCGGGCGCGGACAAACGAGCGCGGCCGCCGCCGGCGACATCGGCAAGGACTTCGGTTTACAGACCTTTCTCGGCAAGCGCGGGTGGATCGCGGACGACGCGATCGGTCAGGACGAATTTCTCGACGCGGAGCGATACAAAAAGATCGTCACCGCCGAGGAGACCGAGGTCACCCGCAAGAACAAGACGCCGGTGCAGGTGCGGTTCGGCTTCCCGGTGCTGCTGACAGCCAACCACCTCCCCAAGGTCAAGGATCAGTCGGATGCGGTCTACAACCGCTCGCTGGTGCTGCCCATGACCAACGTCAGGCCGGAGAGCGCGCCGACGCCTGCCGGCTATCCATCCATCTCCGCCAAGATCATTGCAGAGGAGCTGACAGGCGTCCTGTGGTGGGCCGTGGAGGGCTGGCAGCGGCTATCCGCCCGGGGGATGTTCACGCCCCCGCCCTGCATGACGCGCGCCGTCACGGAGATGCAGGACAACAACAATCCGATCGGTTCGTGGCTCAAGGAATGCGTCGTCGAGTGCGCGACGTACAAGGTCGCCAACGCGGATCTCTATTCCTCGTTCGCTGGCTGGCACTTCCTTGAGAACGGGGACAGCAAATTCCTGCCCTCACAGAACAAATTCATCCGTCGCCTGCGCGAGATGCTGCCGAATGTCGGCAAGCAGACGGGCGCCAAGACCCGCAACACCACCGGCCTGATGCTTAATGCCGAGGGACTGGAATACTGGTCTGCCAATGGCGCTCGCGATAGCCTGAACGCGCCCAAGCCGGCCTCGCTGGATCAGTATGCGGTCAACCAAGGGTATACCGAAGAGAAGGCTGAACGCGCCGCTGTGGCACACGAAACGGCTCGCCAGAACCGGGAGCCACGGTTTTGAGCCGGCTAGAGTGCAAGACGCTTTGGCGATTTTGTGCTGCGACGAAAGCGTCTTGCACTGTCTTTCAAAGCGTCTTGCACTTCGTACTCGGGCCAAAGGTGCAAGACGCTTTCTCGAGTGCAAGACGCTTTGCAAGACGCTTTTGGGCGCGCTTTTCCGAAAGCGTCTTGCACTATTTCCCAATGAAATCAGAACCTTATCTCTTCTGCAAGACGCTTAGACGCTTTTCCTCTTATAAAAGGGATACATACATGCGCACGCGCACATGCGCCCATGTGGGACCAACTAACCTCGTCGCTGGCGGAAAAGCGTCTTGCACTGTCGGAGGCGGTCGATGAGCCCGGCGCAGAAGGACGCGGCGCTTGTCGCGGATTGTCTCGCACTGGTGGCGCCGGCTGAGGCGGCGTTCCGCTCGCGGTGGCGACTTGGCACGCTTCAGCGGATCGACCCTGATCTCCATCAACTGCTGCTGGAGCAGATCGACCTGTACGATGTGGCGCTGCTGACGGTCAGCGACCATCGCGAGGTGCGCAAGCAGTCGGAGGCGATGGTGAGGGGCTGGCGTGCCGCCTGTGCCCGCTTGGAGGCCCCTTTGCAGCCCGACGACGCCTACCTGGTGGGTTATGACCCCCACAAGGGCTTGCGCGTCGTCATAAGTGATCAGGCGGCGTCCGTGGCCCGGGTGCAAAACAGCAAGCCGGGCGAACGCGTGATGATCGTCACTCCTGATGAGGTCGCGCGCATGATGACGGCTTGGTCGATCGTCGCCGACACCAAGGCGCTGTTTCCGAATGCCGAGGTGGTCTCGGTCACACCGGCATGACCAACCGCGCGCGCCACCGGATCGTGCTGCCACATACCACCAGCGGGGATGAATGAGGATGAGGAAGGGGACGCGTCGACCTTATCGGCAGGAGCCTGACGACTTCGAAGAGCTGTTCATTCTCTATGGCTCTAATGCGCTGGAAAAAATGCTGCCCGCCCATTGGAGGAGCGTCCGTCGGTGGGTGGACGCGCATGGAGGCGATGAGCTTGTGTTCCGCCGTATCAGGCGGTGCCACCTATCAGGGCAGACCCATACGGTCGGCCGTATTCTCGGACAGCTCAGGCGGCAGGGCAAAATTGCTTTGGTTGCGCGCGCCGAAGCAGACATGTTGGCGGTAGTCCCCGAAGGCCGCTGATAAATTCTTTTATCTCCCGGAGACACAGCATGAACGAGCCGATGTGCATGAAGCCGCGAGAGGCGGCGACGGCGTTGGGTATCTCCCGCGCCACCCTCTGTAACTGGATGGCTCAAGGCCGGATCGCAACGTCCCGTGTCGGTGGCCGGCGACTGGTGCCTACGCAAGAGGTGCGCCGCCTCGCTGGCGTAGCCACGTGTTCCGCCGCGGCGGTTCACACATTGGCGCTAGTCCCACCAGACGAGACGGGGGAGTGAGCCTTATGCCCGCAGGCCGCCCCAGCAAATACGATCCGAGCTACTGCCAAGAACTTGTCGACCACATGGCGACGGGTGCGAGTGCCACGTCCTTCGCCGCTGAGATCGACGTAGACCGTTCTACGCTGACGGAATGGGCGGACAAGCATCCGGAATTTTCCCTAGCGCTATCGCGGGGAAAGGCGAAATGCGCCGCGTGGTGGGAGAAGATGGGGCGTTCATCTGCGTCCAACGGAACCGGTAACGCGACGATGATCGTGTTCGGCCTGAAAAACATGTCCGACGATTGGCGCGACAAGACAGAGACGCAGCACTCCGGCGAAGTCGCCGTGACTAGTGTGACGCGGACCATCGTCGATCCGCGAGAGCCGTGATGCCCGCCGCCGCCCGCCACATCGAGATCCCGACCGCCCGCGCTTTCCTGCCGCTGCTGGCCCCGGCGCGCTACAAGGGGGCGTGGGGTGGACGTGGCTCGGGCAAGAGCCATTTCTTTGCCGAGAAGCTGATCGACGATTGCCTGTACGAGCGCGGCATGACGGCGGTGTGTATCCGCGAGGTTCAGAAGACGCTCAAGACATCCTCCAAGCTGCTGATCGAGAACAAGCTCCAGCAGCTCGGCCTTGGCGAGCGCGACGGGTTCAAGGTGTTCCGCGAGGTGATCCAGACGCCGGGCGACGGGCAGATCATTTTCCAGGGCATGCAGGATCACACCGCCGAGAGCATCAAGTCGCTGGAGGGATTCAAGCGGGCGTGGTGCGAGGAGGCGCAGACCATCAGCGCGAACAGCCTCATGCTGCTGCGTCCGACGATCCGTGCGCCGGGGTCGGAACTGTGGTTTTCGTGGAACGCGCGCCGCAAGACGGATCCGGTGGACTTGATGCTGCGCGGCGCGGAGATCCCGACCGGAGCCGTGGTGGTGGAGGCGAACTGGCGCGATAACCCGTGGTTCACGGACGAGCTGGAGCAGGAGCGCCAGGACTGCATGCGCGCCGAGGCCGATCAGTACGGCCACATCTGGGAAGGCGAGTATCTGACGGTCGCGGCCGGCGCCTACTTCGCCAAGCAGCTTGCACAGGCGCGCGCCGAACGCCGCATCGGCAAGGTGGCGGCGGATCCGCTGATGACGCTCCGGGCGGTATGGGACATCGGGGGCACGGGCGCAAAGGCGGATGCTACCGCAATCTGGATCGTTCAGTATGTCGGGCGGGAGATTCGCTTTCTCGACTATTACGAGGCGGTCGGGCAGCCGCTCGCCACGCATGTCGGCTGGCTGCGTGATAATGGCTACGGCAAGGCGCTGTGCGTCCTGCCGCATGATGGCGCGCAACACGACAAGATCCAGCAGACAACCTATGAAGGTGCGCTGCGTGAGGCGGGGTTCGAGGTGCGGGTGGTGCGCAACCAGGGCGCCGGCGCTGCCAATGCCCGCATCGAGGCGGCCCGCCGTCTTTTCCCTTCCATGCACTTCGACGAGGAGAAATGCTCAGGCGGGCTGGAGGCGATCGGCTGGTATCACGAGAAGCGCGACACCGATCGCAACATCGGCTTGGGGCCGGAGCATGATTGGTCCAGCCATGGCGCCGATGCCTTCGGGCTGGTGGCCGTCGCGCATGAGCCTCCGCAAGCTGCGCGGAAGATCGTTTACAATACTCGGGGCGTCGTCTGATGCCCGTTCAGATAGCCACCCCGCTCCTTTCACAGCCGACCCGGCCGGCGGCTGCAATGGGCATCCAGCGTCACGCGTCAACAGCGTGCGGGGACAGGCTGTGCATGGGAGCGCTGATGGATGCCAACGGCCGAATTAATTCGAGGATCCTGTGATGGCCGACGAACCCGAAACCCCCGCCGACGCGCAAGAGCCGGCACCCCCTCCCGAGCCCGACGCCACCCTCTCGCTGACGGCGGAATTGCTGGCCGGTGTGTGGACGCTCTACGCCCTCCCCGCGAACGGTGAGCGGCAGGCGCTCGGGGCGGGCCCGTCCGGGTCGGGCATCATGTTCCCGGTCAAGCTGCTGGACCGTCTTGTAAGTGAGCCGAGCTGATGGTGAATGATCACATACTGGCCTTGATGGCCCAATATACCGCAGAAGCCGACGAGGCGGTACGGGATGCTCAACTGCTAGATGCGGAGGCCGCCATCATCGAGGCGCGTGCTGCCGGTTGCCGAGAGCATGCCCAATTCCTGAGGGATTGCGTGGAAAAACTCCAGAGCGTGCTCCTGTATCAGGACGAACGCTGATGGCGACCGCCCCCGACTTCGCGCTGAACGGCTGGGAGGAGCCTGAGGCCGAACGCGCCCGGATGACGCAGGAGGAGATCGTCTCGATCCTCCGCGAGCAGGAGCGCGCATCGGTCAACTTCCGCGACACCATCCTTGCCGGGGAGCAGGCCGCAGCGCTCGACTTCTACGAGGCTGAACCGTTCGGCGACGAGCAGCCGGGGCGTAGCCAGGTCGTCGTGCCCGACGTGGCCGAGGTCGTGGATTACATGCAGATCAGCGTGTTGCGAACGGTCGCCAGCGCCGATCGCGTGGTCGAGTTCGAGCCCGGCGACACGGATCAGGTGCCCGACCTGCCGGAGCCGCCCGAGGCCCCGCAGATGCCGCAGGGCGATGTGCCGCCCGAGCAGCAGGCGATGATGGCGCAGGCGATGGCGCGCTATCAGGGCGAGAAGGCTGAGCACGACGCGGCGGTGGCTGCCTATCGGCGCTGGGAGAAGGGGCGGGACAAGGCGGCTGACGATGCCACGGCGGCGGTCAATCACATCTTCATGCGCCGGCAAAACGGTTACCGCATCCTGCTCGACTGGCTGCAATCGGGCCTGATCGAGAAGATCGGCATCGTGAAGACCGCATGCGTGACCGAGCGCAAACGGGTCCGCCAGATGGGCACGGTATCCGCCGACGAGCTGGCCCTGATGGAGCAGGAGGGCGCGCCGCTCAGCAACGTTACCGACCGGGGCGACGGCACGTTCGATGTGGTGGTCGCCATCTGGCAGGACGTGAAGCGGTACAGGGACTATCCGATCCCGAGCGAGGAGTTCATTTTCCCGCCGCGTACGAAGGATGAGGACGAGGCCAGATACCTCGCACATCGGGCGCGCAAGACGCTCTCTGATCTGGTGGAAATGGGTTTCGACCGCGAGAAGGTGGAGGCGCTGCCGACCGATGATGGCGTAAGCGAGGTCGATGACCAGCGCACTTGGGCACGATGGGGCGACGACAACCTGTCCGCCTATCAACGCGCCCCATCGATGCGCGAGGTGCTGCTGCTGGAGGAGTACGCCCGCCTCGATCTCGATGACGATGGCGTTGCCGAGCTGTGGCAGATCTTCCGCGTTGGCGATGTGATCCTTGATATGAACGAGGTGGAGGAAGCCCCGTTCGTCGTCTGGACCCCCTTCCCTCGCGCGCACCGCCTCGTCGGCAATTCGCTGGCCGAGAAGACGATGGACATTCAGCGCGTGGATAGCGTGCTGCTTCGGCAGGCGCTTGACGGCGTCTACATGACGAACAGCCCGCGAACGTGGCTCCCGCAGGAGTCGATGACCGAGGATACGATCGACGACCTGCTGACCGTCATCCCCGGCGGCATCGTGCGCGGACGCGGCTCTCTGCCGCCGCAGAAGCTCAACGACGCGTTCGACATTCAGAAGTCGCTCGGCATGCTGGAATTCATGCAGGGGCAGCGCGAGACGCGCACCGGTATCACGCGTCTCAATCAGGGGCTCGACGAGGACACGATCAACAAGACTGCCACGGGCCAGGCCGCCTTGCAGGCGCAGGGCCAGCAGATGGAGGAAGCGGTCGCCCGCAACTTCGGCGAGGCGATGGGCCGGCTGTTCGCCAAGAAGCTTCGGCTGATGCGGGCCAATGGCGAGCCGATCGCGATCAAGGTGGAGGGCTCCTACCGGCGCATCGATCCGACTACGTGGGACGACGACATGAACGTGGTCGTCCGCGTCGGCCTCGGCAGCGGGCGCAAGGAGCAGCGGATCGTCTATCGCGGCCAGATCGCTCAGCAGCAGGCAGAGGCATTGCAGGCTGGCCTCCCGATCGTCGATCCGGTGCGGATCTACAAGAACGCGGCAGGCTATGTGCGGGATGCGGGGCTGGGCAATCCTGACGATTACTGGCTAGACCCCGAGAGCGAGGAGGCCAAGGCGATCGCGCAGGCCAAGCCGCCGCAGCAGGATCCGGCGCTGGTGAAGGTGCAGGGCGAACAGCAGCTTGCCGCGCAGAAGATGCAGGGCGAGGAGCAGCGGTCACAGCAGCAGATCGCGTTGTCGCAACAGGAGGCTGCGGCCAAGCTGGGAATCACTCAACGCGAGGGCGAGCAACGGCTCCGCTTCGACGCTGAGCGCGCTGCCATGGAGCAACAGCTCGCACGCGAGAAGGCCGAGTTCGAGGCGAACTTAGCAACAATGAAGGCTGATCGCGAATGGGAGCTCGCGCAGGCGCAGATGGCCCATGCTATGGAGATGGACCGGGTGCGGGCCGGGCACGCGCATGAGCAGGGCATGGAGAAGGCGCGGATGAGCGTGAACCGGCCCGGTGGGGATCTGGACAAATGAGCGGAGGCGTTGAAACTTACGCGCGCAAGCTAGTTGGGCGGGGCTACGGCGCGGCGGCCGAAAAACTAGATGAGCAAGGCCGGTACCTCATTCCGGCTGATATAGTCATGGGCTATGGTGATACGCCTGAATCCGCGATTGCAGACGCGTTGGCCAATCGACGGAGGCTAGGCCGATGACCGTCGACGATCCCATCCGCCGGCAGCATCGCTGGCAAGCCTTCTACGAGGAAGAGGGTGGCCTTCGCGATATGCTCGGCGAGATGCGCGCCGCCTTTTTTCAGCGCATGTCCGCCGTCGAGCCGTGGGAGGTGGCGAAGCTTTCGAACCTCGCGCTGGCAGCGAAGCAGGTCGCTATGCTCGACACGGCGGTGCTCGCGATCATCGCGGACGGCAAGACGGCGCAGGCGGCACAGCGGCATGCTGATCAGGTCGCATCGATTCCGGATTACAAGCGGCGGTGGGTGAACGGCGGGTAGCCCAACACATTGGCGCTAGTCGTCACATCCGAAGCAGCGCCATGTCGGCGGCATGGGCACCGAAACCGACACGACCATGACCGCTGCGATGGACGCCTTTGCCGCGCTCGATGCGCCGCAGGACGAGCCTCGCGAGGATCAGGACGACGAAAGCGGCAATCTCGCCGCTGACGACGCCGGAGATGGTGACACAGACACGCCGGAGGGTGATGAGCCCTCCTCGCCCGACGAGCAGGATGACGAACCGGAAGCCCCGGCCATCGATCCGCCTGCGAGTTGGGACGCCGAGGCCAAGAAGGTCTTCGCCAGCCTCCCACCCGAGGCACAGCGCATTGTCGCTGATCGGGAGAGCGCCCGCGAGAGGACCATCAACGCCCGGATGAGCGAAGCGGCCACCGCCCGGAAACAGGCTGAGGCTGCCTCCTCGCAAGTCGCCAATCTTCATCGCACCTATGCGGAGGAGATGGCGCAATACGCGCAGGCATTCGAGCCCCAGCGGCCGGACTATGGCCTTCTGGCCACCGACCCGCAGGCATATGCCCAGCAAGCAGCGATGTACGAACAGGCGATGGCCCAGCGAGCCGAGTTCTCGCAGCGCGCCCAGGCGGCACATCGGCAGGCGGAAGCCATCCAGCACCAGCAGGAGCGACAGGCCGCGCAGGAGTTCCACCAGACCCTCACGGAAGCGTGGGGCGACGAATGGACCGATCAGGGGAAGCGGCAGGCCTTGGTCGCCCGTCTCGAACCGATCGCGCTGGAACTCGGATACGGTGACCGGATCGGCGATGCCGATGCGCTCGACCATATCGCGCTGCGCAAAGCTGCCGACTGGAAGGACAAAGCCGCCAAGTGGGATCAGCTTCAGGCATCCCGGATGGAGAACGTCCGCGCCGCCAAGCTGAAGCCACGGGTCCAGACGCCGGGAGCAGCACCCCAGAAGGGCGCGGCGAAGGCGCAGGGCTTCAATGATTCGATGAGCCGGCTGCGGAAATCGGGCGACGTTCGCGACGCCGCCGCGGCCTTCGGAAATCTCAGCAGGTGAGCGGCACTAGCCCCGCCTGAATCAGGACAATCGCAATGGCCGTTCCTTCGAACACCATCCAGACGATGACCCGATCGGGTAATCGCGAGGATCTCTCCGACATCATCTACAACATCTCGCCGACCGAGACGCCGTTCGTCACCGCGATCGGGCGGGAAAGCGCGAGCGCCGTCTACCACGAGTGGCAGACCGATGCGCTCGTATCCGCCAACGCCAACAACGCCGCGATTCAGGGCGACGATCTGTCGAATGAGAATCGCCCGGCAACGACCCGGCTCGGCGACTACACGCAGATCTTTACCAAGGTCGTCGGCACCTCCACCACGCAGCAGGCGGTGAAGGCGGCGGGCCGGTCGAACGAGCACAACTACCAGCTCGCCAAGGCCGGCAAGGAACTGAAGCGCGACATGGAGGCCCGTTATACGGGCAACTATGCGGCGGTGCCTCCGGCGGCGGGCACGGCGGGGCAGTCGGCGGGCGCGCTGGCCTATATGCGGACCAACGCGTCTCGCGGCGCGGGTGGCGCCAACCCGACGCTTTCCGGCGGCACGACGGGCTATCCGGTGGCTGCGGCGACGAACGGCACGCAGCGGGCCTATACCGAGGCGCTGCTGAAGTCGGCGATCGCGCAGGCATGGAATGCTGGCGGCGAACCCTCGCTTGTCATCACCTCGCTCGCGCAAAAGCAGATCGCCGC
Source organism: uncultured Sphingomonas sp. (assembly GCA_913775025.1). Lineage (GTDB taxonomy): Bacteria > Pseudomonadota > Alphaproteobacteria > Sphingomonadales > Sphingomonadaceae > Alterirhizorhabdus. Next base: position 18,218 of record CAJYJW010000343.1, read on the forward strand.
CACCTTCGCCGGCCTGGCGCAGCAGCGGCGCGAGAGCGGCGACAAGAAGATCACCATCGTCGCGGGCGCGGATATCTACGTGTCGGACGTGGGCGAGCTTCAGTTCGTGCCGGACCGGTTCTGCTCGCCGCGGGATGCCCTCATCATCGATCCCGACATGTGGGCCATCGCCACGCTCGATCCGATGCAGCGCCGCAAGCTGGCGGTAACGGGCCTCGCCGATCGGGACGCGATGTATACCGAGCAGACGCTGGTCTGTCGCAACGACGGCGCGTCCGCTGTCATCGCCGACCTCACCTAACCGCCGGATCTGGCCGGGGCGCGACAGGGCGCTCCGGCTTCATCGCAGGAGAGCAGATATGCGTAAATCGAAGCAGACCGACACGTCCGACCCCGAAGTCGGCAATTCGCAGGGCAAGGATGAATTCCCCGTCAAGGACCTGCCGCCGGCCAATCCGCTCGGCGAGCCGGTGGAAGACGTGGAACAGTATCCGAACACGTCGGAGGCCGGCAAGCAGGCTGCTGCGCTCGGCCTCGAAACCGAAGAGAATGATGGCCGCTTCCCGGCGGGCGAGACGATCGTCGAGCACCCGCTGAGCCCGACCGACACCAACCCCAACCCGCACGGCACGCGCTCGCAACTGGAGATCACCGACACGGTGGTCGATAGCGACACGAAGGTCGCGCATCGCCAGGCGCCCGAGGAAGGCGACGTGGAGGTGGAAGGCACGCAGGACGAGCCGGTTCACCTCGGCGACGGTCGTACGCTTGCCAAGGGCGATCGTACGAAGGTTCGCAAGGACCTGCTCAAGGACGAGAACCTCAAAGGCAAGGTGAAGCGGGTCTGATGGCTGTCCGGCTCATCTCTCGTGATGTCGTTGAGGTGGATTCTCCACTGTACGGCAAACACAAGCGCACCGATTTCGTCTTCATCGGGCGCTTCTGGGAGGGGCCGGAAGCTGCCGGCGAGACTGGTCGCTATGTGAACGAGCGGTGCAGCGTCAGTCATGCTCGCGGGCATTGGGCGAATTGCAGCGCCGAATACGCCGAGCGCCACGGCTTGGCGAAGATGGTCGCATGACAGAACGCCTGCTCGACTTCGACCCCGCGACGGGGATGAAGACGTGGTTCTCCTCGTCTGACGAGAACGGGGGGACGTGGAACCTGCGCTATGAGCAGGACGCGTCCCCCATCCTCGACCAGAACAAGGAAACGCAGAACGAGGGGTTCGATCGCCGCGCCGACATGTGGCACGCGGCGAAAGTCCCCTCGATCGTCCTCATGGAATGGCTGACCAAGCACGGCGTCCGATATTGGGACAAGAACCATGCGCCGGCCGTCAGGCGTCTCCTGAACAGCGACGAATATCGGCACCTGCGGGTGCGTCACTTCATTCTCTGAAGGAGCGACATGCGCAAGCTGATCCTCGCACTTGGACTGATCGCCTCGCCCGCCGCCGCGCAGATGGTAACGGCCAATTCCGCCACCGCCGCTGCGTCCGCATCGCTGGTGATCCCTGGTCCCGCCTACCTGCACGGCATCAACGTGACCTCGGGCGCGAGCGCGGGCTATGTGATGCTGTTCGATGCGGCGGCGGTCCCGGCGGATGGCACTGTCGCCCCTGCCCGCTGCCTGCCGATCGCGGCCAATACCGGCATCGAGCGCACCTTCCCGACGCCTGTCGGCATGCGGAACGGGATTGTCTTGGTTTTCAGTACGACCGGGTGCTTCAGCAAGACGGCCAGCGCCACGGCATTCATTGCGGCGGACTTCCGGTGAGGGCGGCGCTCCTAGCGCTGGCACTTATCGCCAGCCCTGCCGCCGCCCAGCTTACCGTATCTCCTCTCAGCGCACCTGCGTCCGCAGTTGACACCACGGCGCGGACACTGGCGCAGGCAGCCGCGGATAAGGCGGATGCCGCCTGCAAACCGATGGCCGCTGTTCCGCCGACCGAGATACCCGGCGGGACGACCGGCAGCGGCACCGACTGCCGGCTTGCGAATGCCGCGAACAACAGGATCAGCCGGACCGGCGTTTTTACCGTGACGAACGGGCAGGTCCTCTGTGGCGGCTCGACGACTTGCACCTGGGCCACCCCCCTTCCGGCGGGCGCCGCCAGCTATCCCATCTTTTTTACGGCGGTAGGAGCTACGGGCGCCCCCTCGGTACGCTGCAAGGTCGCCAGCACGACGAACACCGGCTTCACGGGCGCTAATTGCACCCAGGCAGTCGCTGCCGTGAGTGTTCTAGGTGCGTCTGTGGAGATCGCAGCGGCGACCGGCACGCAGATATTCGCCCTCTCCCTTCCCGCAACACAGGCATCTCAGTGATGGGTGATCGCGCGTTCATCAATTCGTCCTATGGTGGGCGGCAATCTGGCCTTGATGGCGAAGCGATCATGGCGGCCATGGGCGGCGCTGCGTCGACTGGTGGGCCTACGCCACCGGTTTCGCTACTGTCCGCGATTGATGCCGGCGGCCTGTACGCGACATGGGCGTCTGGCACACCGCCTACGTTCGCGCCCGACACGTCGCCTGTAACGGTTGGCGTGCTGCGTTCTGCATTTGGGGCTACTGCTGGCGCGGGGAATACTGTCGGGGCGGGTACGCTTTCGGAAAACCGCATCGTTACCATTCGCAAGCGCAATCCCGCGCCGGACGATGGAACGCTGACGGCGGATCAGGTCGTCCTCGACGACTATGTGCTGGCCAGCGATAGCGTCAGCAACCTCTCCTCGACGTTGACGGGCTGGAAGCCGGTCGCCAAGCATCGCTATGCACCGCGCCGGCTCATCCCCGGGGACTATCCGGTCGCTGTCTCAGCGGATCATCGCGACGGGATCGCGGCGGTGGTGTTTTCCGTGACGGACGGCATCACGACATTGACCCAGACCGTGACGGATCCCGTAGTCGCCAACCGCACCGGCGATAAGGGGGCGGTGCAGGAATATCAGCATACCTTCCTAGCGGCGGCAATGGCGGCATTCTCAGGCCGGGTCACTCGCAACACGAAGGTCTACCCGCGCATCGGCGTTGCTGCCAACGTACTGAACAGCGCGGATCAGACCATCGAGACGCGATCCTTCTGCGATCAATATGATGTGGTTGGCCCGAAATGGGTCATCTACGTCGATGCCGCTGGTAATGACAGCACCGGTGTGGCGCGGCCGATAAGCGATGACGCGACCGCCGCTGCCAGCCCGGTTGCCACGATCACGGGCGCGATCGTGCGCGGCAAGGCGCTGATGCCCAATTCACGGGTGTCGGGCCTTGAGATCCGCTTGCGCGCAGGCACGTGGGGGCCGCCCGCTGTCACCTCGGCAACCTATCAGGACGCCAATAGCGCAGAGGTCATCCTGACCCGCGACCCGGCAGTGCCGAAGGCCAACGTTACCTACAGCTATGGTACGGCAGGTACTTGGTTTCTTACCTACCTGCGCTTTGCCGACATCAACATCGTTCGTACGGCGGCGGTGTTCATCGGATCGCAGCTTGCAACCGGCACAGGTGGGCAGGTCGTATTCCGCGACTGCAATATCGACCTCGGCGGCATCAATAACACGGCCATCATCGGGCGACCGCACTATTACGAGGGAAATTGCACGATCACCGGCATTGTCGGAACCTCGTTCACTGGCACCGGCAACTGTTGGATGCAGCGCGGAAATAGTGCCAGCGCGCTTGGTGGCACGACCATCACCGCCGATTGCTGGGACGTTGCGGGGTGTGACTATCCGAACATCAGCTTGGTCAATTCCGGCGCTGTTCCGGAGAGCGAGACGTTCATTGAAGGGTCGTTCATCCGGACGAATGCGAGCACTGGCACTGGCGGTATAACGCTTGCGGCTACGGCGAATGCAACGGTAACGGGTATCGTCATTCGCAACGTGGTGGATGAATATTACGGCGGCGTAGCTAACACCGGCTTGCGCATTTCGGCGGACGGCAACGGCAGCAACACCGAGCATGTGGTCATCCGGGGTCTTACGCTGGTCGGGGCGCATGTCGCGGGCCGCGCCAACATCGGATACGATGAAAGCAGCGGCACGACGCGCCGCACCCACCGCGGGTGGCATGTGGAAGGGCTGTTGGCGGGGCAGGTCAACAACAAGTCGGATCGGTTCGTGGCGGTCAGCGACACCACGGAAGCCCCGAACCGTATCGGGGCGTGGCCGGTCATGTACGGCGCAGGTTTCCGAGGCACGATTGCTCGCTATCCAGATGCGGGCAACGGCAATGTCGGCGCTGCGAATTTCCGACAGGACTATCCCGGCTTGTCGGCGCGGATCGCGACGAACGCCACCTCGCCGATCGATGTTGGCTTCACGAATTACCAGGCCGTCACGTACAACGGCAGCACCTACACGGCGGGCGCGGGGGGCGGCACCTATTCCGTGGCGTCAAACAGCGTAGCGAAAAACGCATTCACTGGCGGACGCAACAAGTTTGACATTCTCGGGAACACGCGCCCTGCCAATGATACCGCAGGGGCATACGTATGATCACTCTTGCGCTCGCCCTCACCACCCTGACCGCTACCCCTGCCACCGCCACCGCCGTCATCGCATCTGCCAAATGCGGCGACACGGTGCGGCTGGCGGCTGGCGACTATGGCCGCTTCACGGTCAACCGGCGCGAGTGCAGCCCCCGGCTGACGATCCGGGCCGAGAAGGCGCGGTTCCAGTATATCTCGCTGACCCGCGTGAAGGGTCTGACGCTCTACGGCGGCACGGTCACGCCGGATGCCACGATCACGGTGCCCGGCTACGGCGTGCAGTTGCAGATGTCGTCCGAGGTCAGCCTGTTCGACCAGACGATCACGGGCGGGCTCCGGGCGATCGCCGTGGACCGCTCGTCCGGGGTGCTGATCCGCCGGGCCACGATGCGCGGGCAGATGGTGGACGGCATCAACATCGCCCTATCGCAAAAGGTAACGGTGCAGGCATCCACCTGCGCAGACTTCACGCCGCGCCCGGACGATCACCCCGACTGCGTGCAGATGTGGAGCCGGCCCGGCGGGATCACGCAGGACGTGTTGATCGAGGGCAACAGCGCCACCGGCGCGATGCAGGGGTTCGCTGGCTTCAATCACGTCACGAACGGCGTGGACGATGGCGGCTACGATCGCATCACCATCCGGGGCAACACCGTGCGGACCAGCTTTCCGCAGGGGATCGCGCTGTACGACTGCCGCAAATGCTCGATCACCGGCAACACCGTCGAGACGCTGTCCGGCGCGCGCTGGCGGACCACGATCAACGCGATCGGCGGCACCACGGCGGTGACGGGCAACAGCATCGGGGCGATGCCGAAGTGATCTAGGATACCGCAGCGGATGATCCAGGTTGCAGACACATTGGCGCTAGTCCCGAGAGGGTAGTGTCGCCACGCCTTGCGGATGGCACTTCAAAGCTATTCGGATCTGAGGGCTGAGATTGCGGATTGGCTTGGAGACGCGAGCCTATTCGACAAAGCTCCGACATTCATCCGTCTTGCGGAGGATGAGCTCCGTACAGACCTCGTGATGCCGGAAATGGAGGTGACGTACACCGCCAATACGAGCGGATCGTTTTCGCTGCCGTCCGACTTCGACAGCCTACGGGCCATCGCCCTAAATGGTACGACTCCCCAGAGCCTCAAACAAATATCATTGACGGCATTTTATGACATGTATCGGGCAGACGGCGGTAACGGCGGTCCGCCTTCGTATTTCGCCATCGACGCCGGGCAGGTGTTTTTATGGCCCACGCCAGCGTCTTTCTCGGCGTTCACAGTTGCTTATCGCGCGAAGCTGCCGAGCCTTTCCGACGCGGTCCCGACAAATTGGGCGCTTGCACAGTATCCCACGCTGTATCTCTACACTTGCCTGCTCCACGCAGAAGCAAGGGGCTGGAACGTCGAGCGGCTTCCATTAATCCAAGCTTACGTCGAAGATCGCAAGGCCAAGATCAATGCCGCCGGCCAGCGCAAACGATATGGCGGTCGCTTGGTCGCGTCCCCGCCTGTCGTCGAGAACGTCGGCCGCACCCGGTACGCGTTCAAATGGTGATGACCCGCGTCATCTTCGGCGAGTTTCAGCCTGACCAGCCGGCCAATCTCAGCGAAGGGCTGACGGTGGCGGACGGCTGCTTCGCGATCAAGAACGGTTATGCGCCAATCGGCAGCTTCACGCCCACACAAAACGGCACGCTGACAGGGGGCGCCTATGGCGCGGGGGCCTACCGTTATGCGGGACAGACCTATGTCTTCGCCGCGAATCCGGGGGCGATTTATCGCTACACCGCGACAGGATACGTCACCCTCGCGACGGGCCTTAGCAACGGTCTTGGGGTACGGTTTGCCCCCTACTCATCGCTGATGCTGGCGACGAACGGGGCCGACGTGATCCGCAAGTTCGATCCGGCGGCGCCGGGGACGATGGCCAACCTTGGCGGCTCGCCCCCAACGGCTCGTTACATCGGCGTCGTGGGGGGCTTTACTGTTCTGGCTTACGCCTCGAACGTCTCCACCCGGGTAGCTTGGTCGGATCAAGGCAATCCCGAGAATTGGACCGCCGGCGGCGCTTCGGAGGCCGGGGTCGCCGACATGGCGACCGGTGGCGATATAACCGGCTTTGTCGGCGGCGAGTATGGCCTGATCTTTCAGGAGAACCGTGTCGTTCGCATGTCTTATACTGCGTCCGATACGATCTGGCAGTTCGATGAGATCGCCACGGATATCGGCTGCGTCCTGCCCGGCTCGATCGCGACCTGGGGCAAGCTCACGTTCTTCATGTCGAACCGTGGCTTCATGGTCTGCGATGGCTCGACGGTGACGCCGGTGGGTGCCGAGAAAATCGATCGCTGGTTCCTAAGCGTTGCGAACCGTCAGTATTTCGATCGGGTAAGCGCGGTGATCGATCCACGGAACGCGCTCTATATCCTGACGATGCCCACCGCCTACCCGGCGAGCATGCTGCTGCTTTATTCCTACACGCTGGGGCGCTGGTCCACCGCTTCTACGCGCGTCGAGTATATTGCTTCCGGGATCGCGCAGGATGCCACGCTGGAAGGCATAAGCGCGATGTACCCGAACCTCGATGCCATGCCGCTGTCGTTGGATAGCCCCCTTTTCCGGGGCGGTACGCCACTGCTGCTCATGTTCGACGACAGTCATCGGCTGGGCGCATTGAACGGCCCTCCCCTACCCGCAGCCTTCGCCGACGCGCAGCGCGAATTGATCCAGGGCCGGCGGGCCCGCATCCGGTCCGTTCGTCCGATCACTGATGCCGCCGCACCCGTCGTCACGATCGCAGGCGGCAACAGCTTTGCCGCAGCGCTGACGCCGACGACATACATGGGCCGACAGCCGAACGGGCGCCTTCCGACGCGAGAGAACTGGAACCTCGTACAGGTGTCGCTTGGCATCCCCTCGCAGCCGTGGACCTATGCGCAGGGTTTCGATCTTGAGATCGAGCAAGGGGGTACGGCATGAGCCTGCCGCCCCTGATCCGCGAAAGCGAGCCGACGGACGAGGGATGGCGCCGGAAGGCACGTGATCTCCTGAACGCCGTTGTCCGCCGCCTCATGGGCCAAGGGGCGACCGATGCGCGCCCCCTGAACCCGACGGTTGGTACGCTATTCTACGACACTACGCTCGGCCGCCCGATCTGGTGGAACGGCACCGGCTGGCGCGATGCGGCGGGGGGTGCTGTATGACCTACGCCTATGGTCATTGGCGCGATGCCTTCGCGGCGGTGATGGACCCTGCGCTCTACACCATCGAATGGCTGGACCGGCGGATCGAGGACGGTTCGGCGATGTGTGTCGGAAACGAGACGGCCGCGATCGTGTTCGAGTTCCGCGAATATCCCACCGGAGCCCGTGATCTGCATGGGCTGCTGGCGGCAGGCTCGCTTGAGGAGATCCTGGGCAGCCTGATCCCTTGGGCCGAGCACTTCGCCCGCAAGTCTGGCGCGATCGGCGCGATTATCGAGAGCCGACCGGGGTGGATGAAGGCGCTAGAGGGGCGTGGGTACGCGCCCTACCAGACCGCCATTCGAAAGGTGCTGTGATGGGCGTTTCGTCGAGTAAGAGCAAATCCAAGAGCGAGCCATACGCTGCAGCCACGCCCTACATCAATGCGGGCCTGTCAGCGTCTAATGACGTGTTCCAGCAGCAGCAGCCCCAGTTGCAGCAGCTCGGCGCGACGGCGTTGGCCGGCTATAACGCGATCGCGCCGGGGGCCTACTCGCCCAGCGCCTTCGTCAAGAACGCTCAGGCAACCGCGGCGGGGATCGCGAACGGCCAAGGGGAGAGTCCCGGCGCGTCGGTCTATTCCAGCGTGATGGGCGGCAGCAACCCGGCGCTAGGCGCGCTTTCCGCTTTGCAGGGCGGCGGGACGAACGGCGCAAGGTCGGGTTATGCCGGCTTTGCCGACAATGGCGGCGGCATCTATGCGCCTGGCGTCGCGGCGTCGATGATCGGCGCGCAGGCGGTGACCGGATCGAATATCGGGGCATCCAATGTCACGGCGAGGGATGTGGCCGCACCGGACGGCGAGGCGGCGACGCGCCAGTTCTACGCTGATACGCTCGGCGGGCGGTACCTCGACGGCAATCCGTATATCGACGGGATCGCGCAGCAGGCCACGGACGCGGCGACCAAGGCGGCCAACCAGCGCTTCGGCGCGGCGGGGCTCGGTGCCGGGCTATCGTCAGCTTATACCGATGTGCTTTCGAAGAACGTCGCCAACGCCAGCAATCAGGTTCGCTATCAGAACTATAGCGATGAGCGGTCACGCCAGCTTGCGGCGGCGGGGCAGTCGGACGCGCTGTATAATGCGGATGCGAACCGTCTCCTGACGGCGGCAACTGGCAACGCCGATCGTGATCTGGCGGCACAATCGACGAACGCCGGCAATGCGCTTACGGCGGCGCGCGCCAATCAGGACAATGCGTTTGGAGTCTCACAGGCAAATGCGGCGAACGCCCTGGCGGCGGCGCAGGCGAACCAGAACGCCGGCCTTGCTGCCAGCCGCGACAACGCCAGCAACTCTCTCACAGCGCAGCAGGCGAACCTCGGCGCGCGTCTGTCTGGCCTGGCGGGGCTGTCGGGTATCGATCAGCAGCAGTTCGCGAACCAGCTCGGCGCCGCCAACGCGCTCGGGTCTGCCTATGCGCAGGATGCTTCGACGCGGCTGGGTGCGGCCAGCGCCGCCGACGCGCAGCGCAACGCGCAGGTCCAGCAGCAGTTGGCGGCGCTCGGGCTGACGGGCTCGCTGGAGGATGCAGGCTATGCCGGGATCAACCCCGCACTGAACCTGTTGCAGGCTAGTGCCGCCATCCCGTGGTACGGTGTGAATGCCCTGGGCGGCTCGCTGAACACGTTGGCTGGGCGGTATGGGACGACGACGCAGACGCAGAGCGGCAACCTCGGCGGGCAGCTTCTTGGCATCGGCGGTAGCGTGCTGGGCGGGTGGGCTAGCGGCGGCTTCGGAGGCAATAAATAATGGCGATGTTTGGCTGGAAGAAGCGGTTGGAGCGGGAGGGGATCTATTCAACGCCGCCCTACGCACCGGAGATACAATCCGATCCAAGGCAACGCGAGACTCCCATAGGACGAAGCAGCACAGGACGCGCGATCGCCGGCTACCTTGGCGACGCCTTGGCGCAGATAGGCGGCATGAAGCCAATCTACGCACCTGCCATGGCGCTCCGTCATCAGGAGGAGCGCGAAGACGCGGCGGCGCAAGCCGAGCGCGAGGCTGCGGCCAGCCAGCAGCGTGCCGTTCCGCTTGGTAATGGCGGTTTCGGCACGTGGAGTCCGTCTGGCGGATTGCAGATCCTGCGCGAACCGACCCCCGATACGCCTGCCGTCCCCGCCCTTCAGCAGAATTTCGAATGGATGAAGAGCCTGCCGCCTGAGGACCAGAAGCTCGCCGCGACCATGCTGCCGGGCTATGCCTTCACGCCCGCCGGGCTCGCCACATCTGCCCAGCGCGCCGGCGCCGTGGCGGAAGCGGCCGCTGTCGCCCGCGCCCGTCACCGCGCTCCGCCTGCGGCCGCCCGATCCAAGCCCATGTCGCTCCCCGGCGGCTTCATCCTGGACAACTGATATGACCGAATTTCGCGAAGGGCAGACCGCGACCAACCCTAAGACGGGGCAGAAGATCGTCTTTAAAGGCGGACAATGGGTGTCGGCCGGCGGGGCGATGCCTGCTGCGGGCGGCGGGATGTTCGGTGGCGGGCGGGCGCCCACGGCGGCACAGGCTGCCGCAGCAAGCGCGCGTCAGCAGAACCTCACAGCCCTCGCTGCGAAATATGCCGAGGTGAAGGGCATGTACGATAAGAACCTCAAGGGCGTCGGCCCGGGTTCGCTTCTTGAATACCTCCCCCTGCCCGCGAACAAGGCGTTTGACAGCGCCGCCGCTGGCATGTCCGACCTCGCCATGGCGGCGTTCCGGGTGCCCGGCGTCGGCGCGCAGTCGGACGCGGATCAGCGGAACTTCATGCGCGCGAACGAGCCTCATGCAGCGGACCAGGATCAGCAGATCGAGGCGAAGCTGGGCAACATCCGCAACCGCATCAAGGCGGCCGGCGTGCCGATCCCCGGGGAAGCCGACGCGGCTGCCGGCTGGAAAATCACGAGGATCAAGTAGCGATGGGCAAGTATCGTATCGATCTTCCTGACGGATCCGCGTTCGAGATCGAGGGGCCGGATAACGCTACCGACGATCAGCTTAAGGCCTTTGCGCAGCAGGCGATCAACAAGCAGCGCCCGAACGCGCATTATGCGGAACCGATCGTTCAGCGGACGGGGACGGGCGCGGACATTCTGAACCGCGCCGACTCTGTCGAACCGGATATAAAATCAGTGCTGATGCAGGGCGGCACATTCGGTCTGTCGGACGAGATCATGGGCGGTGCCGGCGCATTGGTCGATGCGGTCATCTCGCCATTCTCCGATAAAGTCGATTTCGATCCGGTTGCCTCATACAAGGCTTACCGCGATCGAGAACGCGCCGTCGTGGAGGCTACGCGCAAGAGCAGCCCGTGGCTTTCCACCGCAAGCGAGTTAGTCGGCGGGCTCCTGACCGGTGGTACGGCGGCTAAAGGGCTATTGCAGGGCGCTGGCACGTCGGGGTTGGGAGCAGCCGTTCGACAGGCGGCGAAGGCGGGCGCGACGCAGGGCGCGGTGTCCGGCTTCGGCTATGGCGAGGGCGGGAACGGCAGCATCGCGGGTGCCGGCGTCGGCGCTGGCCTGGGCGGTGCGCTCGGCGCGGCAATCCCGGCCGCAGCGCGCTATATCGGTGGCACGATCGGCGCTGGCGTCAACTATCTGCGGCCACAGAATGGTATCGGCCGCGAGCTGGTGGCTAGGGCGTTGCGCGATGACGCTGTGACGCCTCGGATGGCGGCGGAAGCTATCGCCGCGGCGAACGAGCGAGGCGTCCCGCTGGGCATGATGGACATGGGCGAGAATACCCGTGCTCTCGCTGGAGCCGTTGCCAGGGCGCCGGGTGTCAGTCGTCGTCTTGTCCGCCAAGCCGTTGGCTCGCGCCAGATGGCGCAGGGTGAGCGCGTTCGCGGGGCGGTCGAGCGGGACTTGGGGCAAATCACCAATACACCGCTAGAAGCCGAGTTGGCGCAACAGCGCGCGAGAGATGTTGCGCGCGAAGCGACGCAAGCTGCTCAGGCTAGAGTTGTACAGGCCGGCGGGCGTATCGGTCCTATCACTGACCGCTTAGCGTCGGGCGGTTATGCACGTGAAGCGTTTGACAACGCTTACCGAGGTGCGAAAGCTAGATCGTCCGAGGCATATTCCGCCAATGCGTTGCAAAATCCGCAGCCTATCGAGATCCCGGCAGAATACTTCGCTCAGGACTTGCGAAGCGCTGCAGACGCTTTTTATGGAGATGGCGGTGGCGAAATACCGGGCGCTCTGGCGCGCATCATTGACGATGCGGCCGCCCCCGACGCCACCACGCGAACGCTAACGAATATTGACCGTCGGCTCGCTGACTTTGCTGGCCAATCGAGAATGGCGGGCGGAAATTCGGATGCCGCGTTCGCGGACAGGTTGCGGATAAGTCTGAGTGACTTTGCTGATCGGGCTGCCCCAAGTGAGTATCGGGACGCCTTACGTAACGCAAAGGCCGTGAGGGCAGAGCAAGGTCGTGTATTCGAAACGCGCGACCTTCCCCGAGCCTTTGCCCGTGACCAGTACCGGAACCCGCTCGTGGGCGACACATCAATCCCGCAAAGGCTTCTGCGCCCCGGTGCGGCGGGCGGAGACACCGCAGACTCGCTGATTGCCGCTGTTGGTCCAGAACAAGCGGAGGCGGTCATCCGGCAGGAGCTACGGCGACAAGTCGACGAAATGGCTAACGTCACGCCCGCGAGCGCGGAAGGACTATCGGTACGATACGGAGACCTATTACAACGCTTTCCGGCGTTGCGGGCGGATATACGCGAACTAGGGCGTACTGCCGCAGGCGCTGCCGACGCAATGCGAGCAGAAAGCTTAGCTGGGCGACCTGGATCTACTGCGATCGAACGCGGTGCAGCCGCAATCGGCAAGTCGGCACAAGAGATCGAGCGAGAAGTCGCCAGCCTTTCTGCCTCAGATTTACCGCAATATGGACAGGGCTATCTTAACGGTCTCGCAGACAATTTGGAGCGGCGGGTCGCCGGAGGCGATAAAGTCAACACCCTCCTTGGCACTCCAAGAAAACAGAAGGCGGTCAGCGGGATGTTTGGCGGGGGGCGGAATTTTCAGCGCTTCACTGATACTCTTGCTGATGAAGCCACCGCCAACGAAACCTATCGCTCGATCATGACCGGCTCGCCAAGCGCCGATCGCCTCGCAGCCGATGCCGGCGTAACCGACCTATCTCTTCTTGAGGACGTAGGAGGCAAGGCGCTTAAGGGGGCGGCCAATGGCGGTTTGGCTGGGGCCTTCGCTGAACTCTGGAGTGCCGTTCGCGACACCAAACGGTTCGGCGCCGGCGCGACTGGACAGCGCGCGCGCGAGGATGCGGCTGCGCTCCTCTCGGAAGTCGATCCCGTAGCGCTGGGTCAGAGTTGGCGAGAGGCTACGCGCCAAGCTGCGGGCCGCCGCATCCGCGAGCGCTTGGGACGCAGGCGGGCGGTAAACGCCGGAATGTTCGGGGGCCGCGCCCTCGGCGGGATCAGCGGGTACGCGCTCCGGCCGGCCGACGAGTGATGCGCGGTCGGTCATCCTGCTAGATTCCATCCGACGCGAAGAAGTGCCCCGACCACAATAATGACAGCCGCCGCCAGCATCACCAGCCAACAACCTATCCCTTCGCCAGCTCCGCTCATAGCCCAACCTACCCCGCCCTCGCCCCCTTTTCAATCGCCAACACAATGGCGCTAGTCCCCTCGCCCAACCCATCGGCATATCCTCGGAATGCCGAAGAACGCCGTCACCGACTGGTCGCAAACCGCTAGCCAGAACAGCGACATTGCCGGGATCGATATCTCGGAAGGGTGCCCGCCGTCCGGCATAAACGATGCGATCAGGACGCTCATGAGCCAGATCGCGACGTGGGTTTCAACCACGATTGCCAGTCTGATGCCCAAGTCGGGGGGCACGTTCACAGGCGATGTGAGCTTCAGCAACGCGAACACCGGGGAGCGAAAGCTCGTGTTCCCGGTCAACACGCGTCTGTCCTATTTCTACGCCAATGGCTTCTCATTCGGCGCCTACGACAACCTGTTTGGCAACATATGGTCGCTCGATTACGCGCTTAACAAGGTCATCATCGGCTCAGCGTCCTTCACGAGCACCGCGTCGTTCACCGGTGCGACGTCTTTCACCGGCTCGGTCACATTAAGCGGCGGGGTCTTAGGACCGACGACGTTCGCGAGCAGCATCGGCGCCGCCAGTCTCAGCACGACAGGGGCGCTTGGCGTAGGCGGGGCTGCGACATTCAGCGGGCCGGCCTCGTTCCCCGCAGGTGTCACCGGACCGGTCACCTTCGGTAGCAGCATCGGCGCAGCGAGCCTCAGCACCTCGGGGGCGGCCGGCATCGGCACCACCCTTACAGTCGGTGGCAATAGCAGCTTGCAGGGCGTCTCAGCAGCAAGCGTCAGATTCAACGGGTCGGGCAACCCAACTCTTGTGCCTAGCGGCAGCGCCCTTCTAATCCAGATCGCTGGCGTTACGGTTGCATATTTCGATGCGACCGGCGTTCACAACGGTGCGCCATAGTGGCCGATCTTGGCACGATCCTGACCGAGATACGGCCTTGGGTTTCGACCGGGGCGAACCTGGGTCTTCTGGCCTTCGCATCGCGGCTCTGGCTCGCCAATCGAAAGCTACGCCTCGTCGAGAATAAGGCCGATATGGACGGGTACGGCATTCTCATCAAAGCCTTGCAAGAGGACGTGGCGCTCGTTCGTGCCGAGCATCGCCGTTGTGAGGATCGCCTCTCAAAGATCGAGGGCGAATTGATGGGCTTCCACCGTCAAGCCCTCATCCAATCTCAGCAGGGTGTTGTCACGCTGCCTGCCTCGAAGGCGGTGCGCGAAGCTGGCGACCGGGCTGTGGAAGCAGCGCAAACCCACAGTAAAGATATGTCATGCCCGCCCCCGCCATAGCGTCGGGCGGGCTTTTTCATGCCCGGAGAAGATGATGGCAGACCTTGCGAGGAGCCAAGCACGGATGCGCCAACGCGGCGTCTACGGTGGCGAGATTGACGGCATATGGGGTAAGGGGTCAGACGCTGGCTTGGCAGCGCTGCTCGACCGCCTTGACGCGCTCGACCCCCTGCCCGTCCCGCCGCATCCCAAAATCCCGATGGACCTCATCCTTGGCGCCATGCAGGCCGAACGAACCTATGCCGTCCCTGCATCGGTGTCGCTCGCGCAATGGGCGCTGGAAAGCGGATGGGGTAAGTCCATGCCACCGGGCAGCAACAACCCGTTCGGCATGAAGGCGCGTGCGAACGAGACGGGGCCCGTCGTCTATGTGGACACGAAGGAACAACGCCGCGACGGAACCTGGTACACGATCAAGGCACCGTTCCGGAAGTTCTCCAGCATGGGTGAGGCTTTCGAGGAGCATGCAAAGCTGGTCGGCACGGCGAAGGTCTATGCGCCGGCGCGCGCCAAGCTGCCTGATCGCGACGCCTACATCGACGCGCTGGGGCCGATCTACGCTACCGCCAAGGATTATGTGAAGATCATCAAGGGTCTGATCCGCCAGCACGGCCTTGATCGCTATGATCGGGGGGTGGCATGACAGCCCGCGAGCAACTGATCGCCTACCTTGCCACGCTGGCGTCGCTGGTCATCGTATTCGTGGCGGCTCTGATCGCCGCCGGGCGTGGCGTGACGGTAGGCGAGGCGTTCGGCCTCGGCACGATCACCGGCGGGCTGATCGGCATCTTGCGTATCCCGACGAGCCGCAGCGTGACGATCGACAACCCGTCGAGTGATCCAGTGCCGGTGGAGCCGAGGTAGCCCGCCCGGTGCGCTTCCATGGAGAGGCGGGGCGGGCTTTGGCCGATTCGCAGCCCGAGGGCGTGCAAGAAGGCTCTGGGTGGTACTAGCCTCTATACCCCACCCGCGCCCCGGTGTGAATCCCCCTCCAGCCGTTCCGCAAGCGCCCGCACCCGAGCCACCTCCTGCCGCGCCATCCGCTCCGGCTCCGCGAAGCTCTTGCCGCACGAGAGGAGGTGATCCGCCTGCTTCTCCATCTGCACGGCCGCGATCCGCAGCCATGTCGCGAGGAGCCTCGCCTGGTCCCTGTCGAGCCGCAGCACCTTCATGACGGCGTGAGAACACAACGGGAACGGGCGGGCAAGCGATTCGGGTTGATGGATCCCCGTGTGGGTTATGGGGTAGATCTTTGCTCATCCCGCAAGGAGGCCCACTTAAGGAATATGGCGTCGATAAGATCTGTCATCTGATGCAGCAAAAGCCACGGGCACCCGGCACCTTGCCTAGCGCCAATTCTCTGATCGCGTGCCACGCGCCAGATCCGACGCAGGTCATCGTCGCTTAGCCAGCTCGGTGTGGCGGGACGGGCGTCCTCTACAAACCAATCCTCGGCAATGCACGGTTTGCGGCCAAAGACTTGGGGGTCAGGCAGGCGTTCGAAGAAGAAGCGCCGTAATTTGCCGAGAGTGCCTTGCGACAGGCCTTGTGGTTCAGGCATGTGCCCCTCCTCGTCTATCTCGACGGCGGGCGCGTGGTGGTTGTGGATGGCGTAGGTCATGCGGGGGCACGCGTTTCAAGATGCGCCATCAGCTGTTCACCGATCCATCGGGTATAAGCCGGCGGGATCGCCTCGCAGAGCTCGTTGCCGCTCATCCAATCGACCCCCATGGCCTCGGGCCCAACGTAAGTGCCAACATCGCCAGTAATCGAAACGTGCCAGCCCTCGGCCCATCGCACCTTTCGCTGCTTCGTGGCTGTCATCACCACATGCTTCGGATGCGGCGGCGCGAATAGCGGCAGGCGGCTTTCGAAGCGGCGGTGACGGTAGGTCCGCAAGCCGAACATCCCACCGCAAAGGACGATCGAGCGCGCTTTATCAAGTGGCGCCGTCATTACATTCTCGATGACGTAGGGTAGCCCAATATGGTCCAACCGATCACGCGTATCCGCTAGCAAGTCGGGATATACCTTGTGGCGGCTCAGTGCATTGAGCGGCGAATAATGCTGGCAGGGCGGCGATGCGTGGATCGCGTCGAATGATCGCAGAAACTCCTCGCTAAGTTCTAGCGCATCCGACCGCACGAACTCGAAGGGGTATCGCGGCTGCGGATGGATATCGACGCCGACCACGTCGAAGCCGGCTTGATGATAGCCCATAGCTGCGCCACCAGCACAGCAGAACAAGTCGAGAAGGCGGGGACGGCTCACCACCCCCTCCCCGCCCGATGCAGGGGGCTCGAAGCGATGGCGGCGCCTCCCTCCCGCTGTTCCATATAGGCGACGGCCGGTGGCCATCCCGCGGCGGCAGCTTGAGGCTGCCATGATCGCCCTGTGCGGATGCGGCTGACGAGAGCATGTCCGACCGGGAAGCGCCGGGCGATTTGCATGTTGTTCAGGCCATCACGGAAGCAGCCGACGATCTTCGCCACGTCCGCGTTGGCTAGCATCGCGCGCCCGTTTCGCTCGCCCCTGTGATCGCCGTTACGGTGGCGCCCTCGCTCCATCTTGTCCCGCGTATTGTCGGCATGAGTGCCTAGGAGCAGGTGCGCCGGGTTGCAGCAGACCGGGCGATCGCACGTGTGCCGCACCACGAGGTCGCCTGGCTCCTGGTCGTTTGCGATCGCCCATGCGACGCGGTTGGCGTGGCGCTGCTCAAACGAGGCGATCTTAAAACGGCCGTAGCCGCCCTCCGCTGTTCCGGCCTGCCAATCCCAACATTCGTCCGGCCCACCCACCGCGATCTTTGACCAGAACCGCTCGATCACCTTCTCGCGCTTAGGACCTTGCAGGTGGATCAGGATCGGCGATTGCAGCGGCTTCAAGTTGGACCGCAATTGGACCGCAAATCCGGCTTTGTTCGCCATAAAACCTCCGTTTGTCTGCGTTGAGACAACGGGTAGATGGCGTAATTACGTGGTTTCCTCTCGTTTACACCGAGAGGGTCGGCGGTTCGAGCCCGTCAGCCACTACCGCATAATCCGTTGGAAAAGCCCGCGCCGCTGCACATCGCGCATGATGAGCGGTTCGAGAATTTGCCGCCATGGGCAGCAGACGGACCGCATCTCACCCGCCTGTGCGGTCGAGGCGACGGTCCAGCCGGCCGCCCCGCACCTCATCGTCTCAGGCCGTCAGCGCCTCGACATATTCGGCCTCGGTCTTGGCGCGCACCTCATCCGCCGTCACGCCGTCCGCCAGCTCGATCAGGCGGAACGGGCCGGCGCGATCGTTCCGTTCGAATACGGCAAGATCGGTGATCAGCAGATCCACGACGCCCGCCCCGGTCAGCGGCAGCGTGCAGGCCTTGCGGAACTTGGATGAACCATCCTTCGAGACATGATCCATGATGACGATGATGCGGCGGCATCCAGCGACGAGATCCATCGCACCGCCCATCCCCTTCACCATCTTGCCGGGGATCATCCAGTTGGCGATGTCGCCGTTCTCGGCCACCTCCATCGCGCCCAGCACGGAGAGGTTCATGTGCCCGCCCCGGATCATCGCGAAGCTTTCGGCGGAAGAGAAGAAGGCCGTGCGCGGCACCTCCGTCACCGTCTGCTTGCCGGCGTTGATGAGGTCCGCGTCCTCCTGCCCTTCGAACGGGAAGGGGCCTACGCCCAGCATTCCGTTCTCGCTCTGCAACGTCACGTCGATGCCCGGCGCGATATGGTTGGCCACCAGCGTCGGGATGCCGATGCCGAGGTTGACGTAATAGCCGTCCTTCAGCTCCCGCGCGGCGCGGGCGGCCATCTGATTGCGATCCATCGGCATCAGCTCGCGCTCCCCTGTGCGGCTTCGGCGGGTCGCACGGTGCGCTGCTCGATCCGCTTCTCGAACGTCGCCTGGATCAGCCGCTGCACGTAGACGCCGGGGGTATGCACGGCATCGCCGTCGATCGCGCCCTCGTCCACGATCTCCTCCACCTCAGCCACCGTCACGCGGCCAGCCGTCGCGACGGGCGGGTTGAAATTGCGGCTGGTCTTTCGATAGATCAGATTGCCGCTCCTATCCCCCTTCCAGGCCTTCACGATGGCAAGGTCGGCGACGATCCCGCGCTCCAGCACATAGGTCTCGCCGTCGAACTCGGCGTGCGGCTTGCCTTCGGCCACCAGCGTGCCCACGCCGGTGCGGGTGTAGAAGCCGGCGATCCCCGCGCCGCCCGCGCGCAGCCGCTCGGCAAGCGTGCCCTGCGGATTGAATTCGATCTCCAGCTCGCCGCCGAGATACTGGCGCTCGAACTCCTTATTCTCGCCGACGTAGGACGACACCATTTTTCGCACTTGGCGCGTCGTCAGCAACATGCCGAGGCCAAAACCATCGACACCCGCATTATTGGAGACGATCGTCAGATCCTTCACCCCGCTGTCGCGGATCGCGGCGATCAGATTCTCCGGGATCCCGCACAGGCCGAAGCCGCCGGCCGCGATCGTCATCCCATCGAACAGCAGCCCGTCGAGGGCGGCGGCGGCATCGGTATGGACCTTTTTCATGCGCGCTTTGTCTCCACCCGCCCCCGCCTCGTCAAGGGCGTGTCACCGCCAGCCGGACACCATCGATCAGAGGACAGGGCGCACCCAGCCATGCGGATCGGCCGCCGTGCCGCGCTGGATCGCGGTCAGCGCACCGCGCAGCCGCTGCGTCTCGATGCCGGGGCCGCCGTTGCCGATGGTGAAGTCATAGGCATGGCCCCGCACCGCTAGGATGGGGGTGATGACGGCGGCGGTACCGCAGGCGAACGCCTCGCGCAGGCGGCCGGATCGGGCATCGGCCTGCCACTGGTCGATCGCATAGGGCTCCTCCCGCACCGTCATCCCCTCGTCACGCGCCAGCGTCAGCAGCGAATCACGGGTGATGCCGGGCAGGATCGTGCCCGTCAGCGGCGGCGTGACGAGCGAACCATCGTCCATCACGAAAAAGGTGTTCATCCCGCCTAGCTCCTCGATCCAGCGCCCTTCCGCCGCATCGAGGAACACCACCTGATCGCAACCGTGGCCGATCGCCTCCTTCTGCGCGATCAGGCTGGAGGCATAGTTGCCGCCGCACTTGGCCGCCCCCGTGCCGCCAGGCGCGGCGCGCGTATAGTGATCGGACACCCAGACGGTGATGCCGGGCTTGCCGCCCTTGAAATAGCCGCCGACCGAGGATGCGATGACGATGAACTTATATTCGGCGGACGGCTTCACACCGAGGAAGTTTTCACTGCCGAACATGAACGGCCGCAGGTAGAGGCTGCCCTCCCCTTCCGGAATCCAGTCCCGGTCGATGCGGATAAGCTGCTCCAGCGCCTCGACAAAGGCCTCCTCGGGCAGCTCGGGCATCGCCATCCGCTCGGCCGAGCGATTGAACCGCGCCGCATTGGCTTCCGGGCGGAACAGCACGACGCGGCCATCCTCCTTGCGATAGGCCTTCAACCCCTCGAAAATCTCCTGCGCGTAATGCAGCACGGCGCAGGCGGGATCGATGGAGAGGGGGCCGCGCGCCTCCACTCGGGCATCGTGCCAGCCTTTCTCCTCGTTCCACTCGATCAGCACCATATGATCGGTGAACACGCGGCCGAACCCCGGATCCTGCAACATCGCGGCGCGCAGATCGGCGGCGATGGGCGTGGCGTGCGGGCGGATATCGAACTCGGGCATCGCGTTTCTCTTAGGGTCGCGTCTCGGGGGATGCAGCCTTGGCCGCAAACGCCCCCCCGATGCAAGACAATCAGGCGGCCCGCGCCTGCCCCAGCCCGAACAGCCGGCCAAGCGAGCGGTCCAGCATCAGCAACTGCCACAGCAGCCGGCCATGATCCGCGCGGCCGGCGCGATGATCGGCCGTCAGCTTGGCGATGGCGTTGCAATCGAACCAGCCCGTATCCGCCAGCGCCGATCCGTGTGCGATGCCGTCGGCAGTCGCCGCCAGCGACCCGCGAAACCATTCCCCGATCGGGGTGACGAAGCCCATCTTGCGCCGATGCAGGATTTCATCGGGCAGATGCCCCGCCAGCGCGCGTTTCATCAGCCATTTGCCCGATCCACCCCGTACCCGCATCGAGACCGGCAGCTTGGCGGCGAATTCGACGAGGCGATGATCCAATAGCGGCTCGCGCGCCTCCAGGCTCACCGCCATGCTCGCGCGATCCACCTTGGTCAGGATGTCGCCCGGCAGCCATATCTTCATGTCGGCATATTGCGCGCGGTCCAGCGGGTCGCGCGCCGGAGCATTCCGCATCGCGGCGACATAGCGATCTTCCGCACGGTGCCCGCCCAGCGCCCGCGCCGCCTCCGGCGCGTAAAGACGATGGCGCAGCGCATGGCGCGTCACCCCCACGCTCATCGCGTAAGCCTCCTCGCCGGAACGCCCGATCGCCTGCAAGGTCGTCTTCGCACGCAGCCGCTGCGGTGCCCAGTCCAGCTTGGGGAAGCGATCGCCCAGCCGCCCGACCGCGCCGCGCAGACCGGCCGGCAGCATCCCCCGTGCGCGCTCCTCGGCCAGATGGAAGGCATGGCGGCGGTAGCCGGCGAACGCCTCGTCCGCGCCATCGCCCGAGAGCGCCACCGTCACCCGCTCCCGCGCCAGCTCGCAAACCCGGTAGGTCGGCAGTGCGGAGGCATCGGCGAACGGCTCGTCGAAGGCGGCCACCAGCGTGTCGATCAGCCCGAAATCGCCCGCCGCCACGGTCCGCGTCGCGTGCCGCGTGGCGAAGCGATCAGCCACGATGCGGGCATAGCGCGTCTCGTCATGCGTGGCCGAATCGAAACCGATCGAGCATGTCTCCACCGCCGCGCCGCTCGTCTCGGCCATCAGCGCCACCACGGCGGACGAATCGACCCCGCCGGACAGGAACGCCCCCAGCGGCACGTCCGCCACCATCCGGCTGCGCACGGCCGCGCGCAAGCGATCGAGCAACTCCGCCTCCAGTGCCGCCGCGCCGCCCGTCGCACGATCGGCGAAGCTCACGTCCCACCACTGCACCGGCCGCCCCAGTGGCCGTCCGCGCCGTACCGCCAGCCAATGGCCGGCGGGCAGCTTCCTGCAGCCCGCCACGACGCAGGCGTCGTCGGGCACGTAACCGAGGCCCAGATAGTCATCGATCGCGGTCAGATCCGGCGCGCGACGCAACAGCGGATGCGCCAGCAATCCTTTCAATTCGGAGGCGAAGATCAGGCTGCCGTCCGAAAGCTCGGCGTAGTGCAGCGGCTTCACCCCAAGCCGGTCCCGCGCGAGGAACAGCGCACCCGCCGCCGCATCGTAAATGGCGAAGGCGAACATGCCGTTCAGCCTGGGCAGCACCTCCGCCCCCCACTGCCGCCAGCCGCGCAGGATCACCTCGGTATCGCCGTGGGTGGTGAAGACGTGGCCAAGCCCCTCCAGCTCCGCCCGCACCTCGGCAAAATTATAGATCTCGCCGTTGAACGTCAGAGTGAGGCGCCCGTCCTCCGTCGCCATCGGCTGCGGGCTTCCGGCCACGTCGATGATAGCCAGGCGACGGTGGCCCAACCCGACGCCGGGCGCGGTCCAGACACCCGATCCGTCCGGCCCGCGATGCGCCAGCGTATCCGCCATCGCCACCACGCGCTGCGGATCGACGGGTTTTGCCGTCTGCATGTGAAAGATACCGGCGATGCCGCACATCGCCTTAGCGCCCCGCCGCCCGGTCGGCGAGCGTCTCGATCGGCCCCAGCGCGCGGAGGAAAGCGTCGATCGCCGGCCGCGCGCTTTTGCGCCCGCCCGGCTGCTCGGCCGAGACGAGGATCGCGACGGCACTTTGCGGCCCGCCCAGCAGCCGCGCCCTCAGCGTTTCCAGCTTCACCCGCGCCTCGCTGCCTGTCACCACATCGCCCACCCGATAGAAGGTCGCAACCTCGCGTACCACCGGGCCGGGGGCGGAAATACGAAACGCGCGGCCGCCGGGCGGGGCGGGGCTGTCGTCGGTCCAGGCCCAGTCGCCCTCCGGATCGACCGCCCCCTGCCCGTATCCCACGATCTCGCGCCCCTCGGCCTGGGCGGCATAGGTGACGATGGCGAGATCGACCATCCGTCCCGCGCCATCGCGATAATGGCCGATCGCACGGGCATCCGCCCCGTCGAACCGAGGCCGCCACCAGTGCCGCCGCGGCTCGGCCACGCGGGTCCATCCCGGCACCGCCGGCAGCGCGATATCGCTTGGGACGGCCGCCGCCTGCCCTGCCACCGCCGCGCTCCAGCCGACCGGCGCCAGCACCAGCGCCAGCACCGCGCCCCCGATCCACGCCGCGCGCGCCGGCCGTTCCGGTAGCGGCGGCATGGGTTGCAGCGCGTGGGCATCCAGCCAGCGATCGTAGGGCCCACGATCGAAGAAGCGCCAGCTCAGCGCCATCGTCGCCGCCAATACGAAGGCGAAGAAGAACCAGCCATAAACGACGTGATCGAAGCTGCCCGCCACCTCGCCATCCGTCAGGTGACCGACATAGATCGTGCCGAACGCACGCACCCCATTGGCGAGGATCGGCATGGCGACGGCACCGGCCATGAACGCCATCCGCCGCCCCGCCCGCCGGAAGCATACGTTGGCGACGAGCGCGCCATAAGCGATCATCGCGACGAGGAATTTCACCCCCGAGCACGCCTCCGCCACCTCATAATAGCCGTTGGGGATGGTGATGAAGACACCCTCGATCCGCGCGGGCACGCCGGTCAGCCAGAGGAGCGCCATGCACATCCTGGCAGTGATCGTCTGCAGCGGCGGCACCAGAACGTCGCCCGCCGGCACGAGGAACCACAGGTAGCAGAGTGGGAACAGCAGACCGCGCGTCACCGCCGGGCCGAGGCAGGCGACCACCGCCCCCTGCAGCATTATCACCAGCCCCAGATGCCGCGCGATGCCGACGCCCGCCGCCTGCCCGAGCAGCCAGCCCCCCGCTCCGGCGGCGACGATCAACAGCCCCGGCCACCATGCGCGCGGCACGATGGCGGCGATCTCCGGCGCGCGCTGCCACACCAGCCAGCCCGCAATCGGCAGGACGAACAGGCAATGGCCGTAGGTGGAGCTGTTCCACCAGATATCCGCCATCGCCGCCGCATCCCGGTGGTGGATCAGCAGGATCGCAAGCCACAGTCCGCCCAGCCATGCCAGCGGCAACCGCCACACTGCCGCCTGCCCGACCGCGAAGGCGGGGGGCGGCGAAGGCCAGGACAATGCCTTCATGCCGCCTCCTTCCACCCGATCAGCCGGGCGAGCGGCGCCAGCCGCTGCCCCCAGGAGTAGGCCGAAACGATGCGCGCCCGCGCCGCCTCTCCCAGCAGACGCGCTTCGGTATCGTCGCTCAATAGACGGACGATCGCCGCCACCGCCGCGGCGCCCTCCGCCACGATCAGGTCACGGCCAGCCGTCGCCTCTATCCCCTCGAACGCCGCCGGCGAGGCGACGACCGGGCGGGCCATCGCCATCGCCTCCAGCACTTTGTTCTGAACACCCCGTGCAAGCTTCAGCGGGGCGACAACCACGTCCGCCGCCTTCAGCCAGCCGCGCACGTCCGCCACCTCGCCCGTCACGATCACGCCGGCCTGCGCCGCCAGTGCTCGCACGGCGGGCGTCGGCGCGCGGCCGACGATGGCGAAACGCGCTCGCGGAACGGCGGCGCGGATGGCGGGCAGGCACTCCCTGGCGAAGGCCGTCACCGCCTCGATGTTAGGCGCATAGTCCATCTGCCCGGTGAAGACGATCAGCGGCCCCGCCTCGGCGACGGGCGCCACCTTCGCCGGATCGAACAGCATGAGATCCACGCCGTTGCCCAGCGCCCGCACCCGTTCCGGGCCAAGCCCGCTTCGGCGACGGAACAGCGCCGCCTCCGCCTCGCTTACAAACAGGCTGATGTCGGCGCGGATGGCGGTCTCTCTCTCAAAGGCGGCGAGCAGCCGCGCCTCGCGCGCTTGGATCCAGCGCATCGGCGGGCGGGCGGTTTCGGCATAAGCCGCGAACTTGGCCGAATCGACATCGACGAAATCCATGACGAAGCAGGCAGCGCCCCGATCCGCCGGCACATATTGCGCCATCTGCCCGGAAAAGACGACGATCGCGCCGATCGGCCGCTCCGCCAACGTCCGCCTGACGAACCGCGCGATCCCCACGTCCTCGAAGGCGGTGAGCGATACCGGCCGCCCGCGCGCCAGCGCACGCAACCCCGCCGCCGGCATCGATCGCGTCCGCCGGGCGACATGCCGCGTCGCGATCAGTGGCTCCAGTGCAGGAGAATATGCGGTGCCCGATCCGCTATCCGCGAAACAGGCGAGGTGAACGGGGCCGAGCGCCGCCAGCGCCTTCAACAGGTGGAACGATCGTATCCTGTCCCCCCGATCCGGCGGATAGGGCAGGCGGTGCGCCAGAAACAGGATCTCCCCCGTCATCCAAGGCCACGCGCGATCAGCGGCCCGAGCCGGTTGGCGACGGCAAGCGGCAGCCGCCGCCATGCCTCCACCTGCATGCGGTATTTCGGGTTCAGCGGGTTCACCCGGCGCGGTTCCGCCCCGTCGGCAGTGCGCGTCGCATAGGCCAGGGGCACGGGCGTGAAGCCCCAGTTGCGCTTGAACGCGAACGCGCCGGTGCCGGGTTTCGATCGGCCGAAATCGAACGCGGCGCACCCCCTTGCCCGCGCATGGCGCATCAGCGCGAAATACATCAGGTCGTTCGCCCGCCACGTTCGCGCCGCCGCCGTGCCACCACCCCAATAGGGCATCACTGCGCCGCCGTGGTACAGGCTCAATACGCTGGCGACAGGCTGCCCGTCCGCCCTCACCGTGAGGATATCGGCATCCTCGCCGAATGCCTCGATCACCTCGGCGAACAGGCTTTGCGGAAAGACCGGCGTGCCGAGGTTCCGCACGCTTTCGGCATAGACCGCATAATGCGCCGCCCGATCCGCCGCGCCCCGCCCGATCGCCACCGTCAATGGAAAGCCGAGCGCGCGGCGCACCTCGGCGCGTTGCTTGCGCGGGATGGCGAGCAGTTCCGCATCGTCGTCCGCCGCCAGCGGGCGCGTAAAACCGGCGTAGCTGTCGCGGTCGATATGCCAGCCGGTGCCCTCCGGCAGCCAGCCGCCGCGCAATTCCAGCGACGCGCAGCTCAGCCGCCGGGCCAGCGCCCATGCCTCTTCCGCCAGCAAAGCCGCCGTGCCCTCGTCATCGGCCAATATGCCGCCGCCCACGGCGAAACCGCTGGAGACGAGCGCCCGCCCGAACAGGGGCGAATGGATCGCGGAAAGCGGCAGCACACCCCGGATCGCCTCCCCGGCCCGCGCGACCAGATAATGCGCCGGCTGGCCGCACCCCCGCGCCACCGCGATGCTCCATGCCGGACGATGGAACGGCGTCGCATCCGCCCGCCCGGCCAGCCACGCCTCCACCGCCGGCCCGTCGCGCGCCGGATTAACCGCCGCGACGATCGGCACGTCGAGGCGTGGCCCCGCCATCGCGGTCACGACGCGATCGAAGCGGAAGCCTGCCCCGCCACGACTGTATCCACCCGGCCCCATTCGAACCGGCGGAGCAGACGGCGCAGCTTGCCCTCCATGCCCTTCAGCCCGGTATAATGGCGCAGGCGCGAGCGGAGCGGCGCGCCGAGTACGCGCGGCTGATCGGGGTCGATCTCCCATGGGTGGAAATAGAAGACGGCGGGCCGCCCCTCCGCGCCGTTCACGCGTCCGATCGCCCAACGCGAAAAGCCGTAGGGCAGGATGCGGAAGAAGCCGCCGCCGCCCGCCGCCATCACCCGCCCGGCCGCGCGCACCGTGGTCACCGGCAGTTCCAACAGCGCCGCCCCTGCTACCGGCCGGAAGGCGAAGCGCGGCGCTTCCGGCCAGCCGTAATGATCGTGCTTCACAGGGGCCACGCTGCTGGAATAGGCATAGCCCTCCTCCGCCAGCACGGGGTGCGCCCAGGGCGTCCGCGCGTCGATCGAGAAGCTGGGTGCGCGATAGCCGGCCACGGCGACGCCCCCCGCATCCTCGATCACGGCGCGCGCGCGGGCGATGTCGGCACGGAACGCTTGCGGGGTGAGCGTGAAGACGCGGGCGTGATCCCAGCCGTGGCTAGCGATCTCATGCCCTGCATCCACGATGCGGCGGATCAGCGCGGGATAGCGTTCCGCCACCCAGCCTAGCGTGAAGAAGGTGCCCGTCACCCCCTCCTCCGCGAACAGGCGCAGCACCGCGTCGCTGTTGCGCTCGACGCGCGGTTTCAGCGCCGCCCAGTCCGCCTTGTCGACGGTGCGCTCGAACGCGCCGACCTGGAACCAATCCTCGACATCGACGGAGAGGGCGTTGCGCATCGGGCGATCCCCGTCAGGAACGGGCGGCGGGGCCGAAGGCGCCGGGGCGGGCGGCATCGTCGCCCTCGGCCCAGTCCACCAGCAGGGTCAGCACACGGCGCAGCGCCTTGTCCTGCTCCGCCACCTGTGCCTCCAGTGCCGCGATGCGGGTGAGGAGGGCGGCATCGGGGGAGGATGCAGAGGCATCCGCCATCGCCGCCTCCAGCGCCACGATGCGCGCGCGCAGTGCGTGATCGGGCGCGCCCTCCGCCACGGCGGGCGTTTCCGCGTCCCGCTCCATGTCCTCGGTCACGGCGGCCACCGCATCGGCATCGATCTCAGCCAGATCCTCGATCGCGCCGTGCAGCAGCAGCCGCGTCGCCAGCGTGTTGATGGTGCGCGGGATGCCGCCGGTCGCCTTATGCAGCGCCTTGCACGCCGCCTCGGTGAAGCGCGGGCGGCCCGTCCAGCCGACCAGCGACAGGCGGTGCTCCAGATACTGGCGCACCTCATGCTCCTCGATCGGATCGAGGTGATGGGTCGCGATCACGCGCTGGCGCAGTTGCTCCAGGCTCTCGGCCTTCTGCAGCTTGTCGCGAAACTCGGGCTGGCCGAGCAGTACGATCTGCAACAGCGATTCGCCGCCCGCCTGGAAGTTGGAGAGCATCCGCAACTCCTCCAGCGCGGAGACGGGCAGGTTCTGCGCCTCGTCCACGATCAAAAGCGCGCGCTTGCCCTCGCGCATCTGCTGGTGAAGGAAGCGTTCGATCCGGTCGAGGAGCTGCGCCTTGGCCATGCCGTCGACAGCAAGGCCGAAGCCCTGCGCCGCCAGCCGCAGCATGTCATCCCCCTCCACCTGCACCGACACCAGCCGCACCGCCGTCAGCCGGGCCTTGTCGATCGTCGCCATCAGGTGGCCGACCAGCGTGGTCTTGCCCGCGCCGATGTCGCCGGTGATGACGATGAAGCCCTCGCCCTGCGCCATGCCGTAGCCCAGATAGGCCATCGCCTTCCGGTGGGTCGCGCTGTCGAAGTAGAAGGCCGGATCGGGCGTCAGCTGGAAAGGCCGCCCCGTCAGGCCGTAATGGTCAGTGTACATCATCGCGTCTCCGCCACCGCTATCGCGTGGGACCGGTTTAGAAAATGTAGCGCATACCCAAAAGCAGCGCGCCGGAAACGTCCGTATCGAAGCCATTCGCTTCATAGGCATAAAGGCCGACCGCGGCATTCGCGCTGAGATGATCGCCGAAAGTGCGATAATAGTTGGTCGTGGCGCCCCCACTCTTCACGTCGACGGCACCCGGAATACCGCTTTTGTAGTAATCGCCGTAAAGCGCGAAATCCAGGCCGGACGTCTCCGTCAATTTCCGGCCGATATTGCCCTGCACCGACCAGCTTTCGTCCCTGAGCCCGTCCAGCGAGAACAGCCCGGCGAAGCGCGGCGCGAGATAGCGCCGTTGCGCGTAGCCGCCGCCTGCGCCGTACGTCCATCGCCCGGTGCGACCCGAATAGAGCGCGAAAATGCCGCGCGCGCGGAAGACGCCGCTGTTGGCGGACTGGAAGACCCCGTTCAGGCACCCGCCCGTACCCGGCGTCGCGCCGATCACGCAGCCGGTGAAGCTGTTGCCGAACGGGTTGCGATTCAGCACGAACTGCGTCGGCAATGCCGCCAGCCCGCGGGTCAGCCCGCGCCCGAACGTGTCGATCTGGTCGTAGACGACGACCTGCAGACCCGAACGCTGATTGATCCGCCAGTCGAACGATCCTGTGAAGCTGGCGCCGCCATAGCGATAGCCTGCCCGCGCGATCAGCGTCGTGCGCGGACTCGGCCGCCAGAGCACGCCGCCGTCATAGATCAGCCCGTCCGTATCGTAGGCGAGCAGGCGGGGCGAA
Organism: uncultured Sphingomonas sp.; assembly: GCA_913775025.1. Taxonomy (GTDB): domain Bacteria; phylum Pseudomonadota; class Alphaproteobacteria; order Sphingomonadales; family Sphingomonadaceae; genus Alterirhizorhabdus. Next base: position 47,040 of record CAJYJW010000343.1, read on the forward strand.
TTGGGGTCTGTGACGAAACGACCGCCCCGCACCACCGGCACGCCGTTCGCATCAAGCAGCGGCGCGCGGTGGCTCGCCTCGATCCGCTCGTAGCCGATGCCGCCCAGCAGCGCGACCGTGGGGGAGATCGGCACCGTCACGTCGCCGCGCACGAACCGCCCCTCGTACCGCTGGTCGAGCTGGCGGGCATCCTCGCGATCGTAGCCGGCGGACAGCGTCCAGCCGAACGGCAGCGGACCCGGCCGCATCCCCACGCTGGCGGCAAGGCTGTGGTTGGTCGAACGATCGAACGAGGCGAGGCGAGGCTGGCCCGGCGCGGCCGTGAAACCCACGCTGTCCTTCACCGTCACATAGCCGAACCGGTAGCTGGCGGCGACATCGAGGTTTCCGATCCGTTTCGCCAGCGTCGGGCCGACGTACAGGCCGTAGATTTGGGACAGGTTGGACTGGTCGCCGATCAGCAGCTGCGGCGCCGGCCCGCGAATATCGGTGCGCGCGCGGGTGGCGAGCGCGCCGCCTTCCAGCGAGAGCAGGTTCGGCACCAGACCTACCCGCCCGCGCGCCAGCCCGGTGTGGATATCCTGATCGGCAAGGCCATCGCCCCAGCCGAAGCGATGCTCGTAGCGATAGTCGATCGTGGCGGAGGCATTGCGCGAGTCCACGCTCGCCTGCACGCCCGCCGCCAGCGCGGTATAGGTGTTGGTGCCGCGCCGGTTACGCCCGGCGATATCGACGTCGATGACCTGCTGCACTTCGAGATAGGGCGCCACGACGGCGCGGCGCGTCTGCGCGGGCGCACCCGCGAGCAGGGCCGCCCCCGCACCCGCCAGCAACGCCGTCGATCGCTTCACGCGCCATATCCATAATAGCTGGCGAAGCGGCTGCGGCCGAGCCCGGCGGTGGTCGCGTTCAGCAACAGGCGGATATCGGCGCAACCCTCCAGCAGCTTCAGCGCATCGCGCAGTTCACTTTCGCCTGTCTGGTCGGCGCGGACGATCATCATCGTCTGGCCGACATGCAGCGCCAGCACCGATGCGGGCGACGCCGCCAGCGCCGGCGGCGAATCGAAGATGGTGATGCGGTTCGGCTTGGCGCCCAGCGCCTCCACCACCGTGCGGGTGCGGTCGGCGGCGATCAGCTCGGTCGCCTCATTATGCGGCTGCCCCGCCGGCATGACGGACAGGCGGCCGAGATCGGTCCGGATCACGCAGGCCTCCGGATCGAGCGTCGGGTCGGCGATCACGTCCATCAAGCCCGGCCCCGCCTCCAGCCCCAGCGTGGAGAGGACGGACGGCTTGGCGACATCGGCATCGACCAGCAGCACCTCATAATCGCGCTCGTTCGCCATCGAGAGCGCGAGGTTGACCGCGCAGAAGGTCTTGCCCTCATTCGGCACCGCGGAGGCGACGAGGATGCGGCGGCTGCGCGCATCGCCCCCCTCGATCGCGTTCAGCAGCAACTGCCGCTTCACGATGCGAAACTCCTCCGCCAGCGCGCTGACGGGCGCGTCGGGCAGGATGTAGCCTGCATCACGCAACTCTTCCCGGTCGATCGTGCCGAAGCGACCGGGGTGGGGCGCAGCGGCCAGCGGCAGCCGCGCGACCACCGCCTCGACCGGCGGCGGGGGCGGGAGATCGACGGACGGGGCGGGGCGCGCCGCACGGGCCACGCCGAAATCGTAAACCTCGGCCGCGCGCTCCAGCAGGGAGGGGCGTTTCGGGTTGCTGTTCATCTGCATTGCCCCCTCAGGCCATCAGGCCACGCTGAACGAACTCGACCAGCAGCAGCAGCGCGAAGCAGCCCGCCAGCGCCCCGGCCCCGCCCGCGAACCACATCAGCCGGCGGCGACGCTCCACCACCGCGGCGGGCATCACGACTTCCGCCACCGAACCGAGCACCGGCAGCCCCATCGATCGCGCCAGCCGTTCAGGCGTAGCATAGGTCGCGCGCAACTGCCCCTGGGCGAAGGCCGCGCCGATGCCACCGGCGATTCCAAGCACCAGCACCAGCGCCAGCAGCAGCGGGCGGTTGGGCGTGGCCGGCACGCGCGGCAGCGCGGGCGGATCGATCACGCGAAAGCTGATCGCATCTGTGCGCGTCGCTACGTCGTTACGCAGGCGCACGTCCTCGCGATCACTCAACAGCTTGTCATATTGCGCCTTCAACACGTCATAGTCGCGATTGAGCCGGGCCTGCTCGGCAGCGATGCCGGGCTCTTCGGCCTGCTTGGCGGCGAATTGCGCCATGTCGCTGGTGATCTGTGCGCGACGCGCGGTGAGCGCGGCGACGGTCGCCTGCTTTTCCGCCATCATTGATCGCAACGTCATGTACATCGGGTTGGGCGTGCTGCCGGCCACCACCCCGCCGCGCCCTTCAGCGGCCGCCGCCCCGCGCAGACGCGCGATCTGCTGGCGGGCGGCAATCACGTCCGGATGCGCCTCGGTCCAGCCCTTGGCCTGATCGTCGGAGATCTGCGCCTCCAGCGCCGCGATGCGTCCGCGCGCGCCGCCCACGCCGCCACCGCCCGCCACGGGGGACGCGATCGTAGCGGGGGTGCCGCCCATCTGCCCGCTCAGCGCCGAGAGAGAGCTTTGCGCAGCGGCGAGGTTCGTTTCGACATCCTGCAATTCGCCCCGCGCCGTATCCATCCGCTGCGCGATCGAACCTACGCCGGGCAGCATGCCGACATATTTCTGCTCGAATTCCGCGCGGGACTGCTCAGCTTCGCGCAGGCCCTTTTCGCGCCGCGCCAGCTCCCCATCCAGGAAGGCGATCGTCTGGCCGTTTTCCTGCCGGCCGCCGGCCAGCCCCTCGGCCACGAACAGATCGACGAGCTTGCCGGCCACCGTCTGCGCCAGCCGGGCATTCTGCGCATCGGTCAGCCCGCCGCCGCTGGTCCGCACGCCGATCTCGAACATATTGTCCTGCGGCGACTTCACCGTGATGTTGCGCTGCAGGCTGGCGACCATGCCCGCCACATCGCGATCACTGCCCGCCTGCGCCGCCAGATCGGTGGACCGGACGATCTTCTCCAGATTTTCGGCGGAGGTCAGCGTCTGTCGCACCTGATCGATGTCGGCCATCTGCTGGCCGGTGGAGATGCCGACCTTCTCCGGCAGCAGCGATTGCATCTGGACGTACAGGCGCGCGCTGCTCTCATAGGCGTTGGGGATCAGCGCCACTACCAGCCAACCGGCCAGGCAGATCGCCCACATCACCCCCAGCGCCAGCCAGCGCCTGCGCCACACCATGTGCATGGCGATCCTGATCTCGTCGTAGATGCCGCTCATCGCGTACTCGCCCTAGAAGACGCTCGTGGGGATGATGATGACGTCGCCCGGCTCCAGCCGCACATTGGCGGAGGCGTCACCCCGCTTCAGCAGCCGGTCCAGCCGCACGCCATATTCCTTCTGCGTGCCGGTCGCCTTGTCGAACCGCACCAACCGCGCGCGATTGCCGGCGGCGTAATCGTTGAGCCCGCCGACCGCGATCATCGCATCCAGCAGCGTCATGTTGGCGCGGTAGGGCAGCGACGCCGGCTTCTCGGTCGCGCCCACGATCCGCACCTGCTGCGAATAGGTGCCCGAGAAATTGTCGACGATCACCGAAACGATCGGATCTTTGATATAGGTCGACAGCGCCTGCTTGATGTCGGCGGAAAGTTGCGCCGGCGTCTTGCCCACGGCCGGCATGTCCGCGATCAGCGGCGTGGTGATCCGCCCGTCGGGCCGCACCTGCACCTTCGCGCCCAGTTCCGGATTGCGCCAGACGAAGACGGTCAGCTGATCCAGCGGGCCGATCAAATAATCCTCGCCCGGCTTCTCCGCCGTCTCGACGAAGGGCGCGGGCGGAAGCTGCTGCGTGCTTCCCCCGGCGCATCCGCCAAGATTGGCCGCGCCCGCCAGCACTATAGCCGCCCACGCGACATTGCCCGACTTCATCATCGCCCCAAGAACCCCCATGATCGCCCGCGCCCGATTCAGCGGCCCCGATGGAATCGTCAAGTCTCCCCATGGCGCGGGACAGGTGAATATTGGGTTAGGTTAGCCGATATCGGGTTGCCCGACGAGTATCTCCCGCGCGGGCGGATGGCCGAGGAAGGCCTGCGGTGATGCGGTGGCGCCATAGGCCCCCGCCAGGAAAAGCGCGATCACGTCCCCCACCTCGGCGCGCGGCAGCGCCACCTTGTCCGCCAGCCGGTCAATCGGGGTACAGAGGCATCCGACGACGCTCACCGTCTCGTCTGCCGGGTCGTTCAGCCGGTGCGCCACCGCCACCGGATAGTTGCGTTTCACGACCGTGCCGAAATTGCCGCTGGCGGCAAGCTGATGGTGCATGCCCCCGTCCACCACCAGAAACACCTCGCCGTGGCTCGTCTTCCGATCGACCACGCGGGTGAGATAGACCCCCGCCTCGCCCACCAGCCAGCGCCCCAACTCGATGGCGAAGCGCGTCTCCCGCAAGGCGGGCGCGCGGGCGGCGAGGGTCTCCGTGAGCGTCGCACCGACGACTGCCACGTCCAGCGGGGCATCGCCGGGGAAGTAGGGGATGCCGAAGCCGCCGCCCAGATTCACCAGCGGCGGGGATGCCCCCGCCTGCGCCGCCAGCGCGCCCGCCAGCCGCACGGTCGCGGCCTGCGTTTCAGCGATGGCGGCGGCGTCCAGCGCCTGCGATCCGGCGAAGATATGGAAGCCGCGCCAGTCCGCCCCGGCGGCGATGATCCGCCGCACCAGATCTGCAGCGCGTGCCTGATCGACGCCGAACGGTTTCGCCCCGCCCGCCATCCGCATGCCCGATCCGCGAATTTCGAAATCCGGGTTCACCCGTACCGCCAGCTTCGGACGGATGCCGATGCGGCCGCCGATCGCCAGCGCGCGCTCGGCCTCGCCCTCCGATTCGAGGTTCAGCGTCACGCCAAGCCGGATCGCCTCCTCCAGCTCCCGCTCACGCTTGCCCGGCCCGGCGAAGGAGATATGCTCCGCCGCCATGCCCGCCGCGATCGCACGGCCCATTTCGCCGGCGGAGGCGACGTCGATCCCATCCACCAGCGGCACCATCGCGGCGGCGAGCGGGGCATAAGGATTGGCCTTGATCGCGTAATGCAGCGCGACTTGCGGCGGCATCGCGGCGCGGAACGCGGCGATGCGCGCGACGATGGCGGCCATGTCGTAGGCGAACAGCGGCGTATCGCCTGCCTCGGCGATCAAGGCGGGGATGGTTTGGCCACCCACCTTCAGCGCCTGGCCCTGCGCGAACCACGCCGGTATCGGCCCCATCGGTTTCATCGTCTGTCCCCCGCATGGGCATCGCGCAAGGCGACGCGATCGAGCTTGCCGTTGGCGTTGCGTGGCAGATCGCTTGCCCACACAATATCGCGCGGCTGCATGAACCCCGGCAACGCCGCCTTCAGGGCTGCGCGCAAGGCATCCTCATCCCCGCCATCGCCGCGCGCGATCAGCAGGATCGCCTGCCCCAGCCGTTCGTCCGCCACGCCCAGCGCCACCGCCTCCGCCGTCACGCCGCTGGCGACCGCCGCCTCCTCCACCTCGGTGGGCGAGATGCGGTTGCCGGCGCTCTTGATCATCTCGTCGTCCCGGCCGACGAAGCGGAGCAGGCCGTCCGCCCCGCGCACCACCGTATCGCCGGACCAGACCGCCGTACCCCCCGAACGGGCGATTGCCGGCGCGGGGCGGAAGCGTCGCGCCGTCCGCTTCGCATCCTGCCAATACCCCTGCGCCACCAGCGGCCCGGCATGCACCAGCTCGCCCGGTTCGTCCGCCGCCGCCTCCGTACCGTCGGGCCGCAGCACGAGGATCTCGGCGAAGGGGATCGCATCGCCGATCGAATCCGGCTGCGCATCGATCAGCGCGGGGGGCAGGTAGGTCGATCGGAACGCCTCGGTCAGCCCGTACATCGAATAGAGATCGGCTTGCGGAAACAATGCCCGCAACCGCCGCACCAGGGGCGTCCCCAGCCGCCCGCCGGAGTTCGTCAGCCGGCGTAGGGATGCCGCCGCCTCGTCCGGCCAGGTCGCCTCCGCCAGTTGCAGCCACAGCGGCGGCACGCCCGCCAGCGTGGTGATGCGATGCTTGGCAACGGCGCGGATAACGTCGCGCGGGGTGAGATAGTCCAGCGTCACCGCGCAACCGCCCGCCGCCCATGTCGAGAGCAATTGGTTCTGCCCATAATCGAAGCTCAGTGGCAGCACGCACAGCGTACGGTCGTCCGCCCGCAGATCGAGATAATGCGCCACACTGACCGCGCCCAGCCATAGGTTCGCATGGCTGAGCATCACGCCCTTGGGGCGGCCGGTGGAGCCGGAGGTGTAGAGTATCGCGGCCAGATCGGCCGGATCGGCGACGGAGGGCCGTAGCGACTCCTCGTCGCCCTCCAGCAGAGCCGCCTCCTCCTCGATCAGCAGGCGAGCGCCCGCCGGCACGTCGCCCGCCGCCAGCGTGGCGGCGCGGCCAGCCCCCGCGATCAGCAATACAGCGCCGCTGTCATCCAGAATGTGCGCTACCTGCGCACGCTTCAGCAGCGGGTTTACCGGCACATGCACCAGCCCTGCCCGCGCGCATGCCAGCGGTAGCAGGCTGGCCGTTCGCGTTTTCGCCAGCCACGATGCGATCCGGTCGCCCGGGCGTGCGCCGTGCGCCAGCAACGCCGCCGCCAGCCTGCCTACGCCCGCGTTCAGCCCCGCATAATCGAGGGTGCCGGTGCGATCGATCAGGGCGGGCGCATCCCCCGCCCCCTCCAGCGCCAGATGGCCGAGCGGCCGGGCCACCGGGTCTGCGGCCACGCGGCCGGTTTCGTCTCGCAACAGATTCACGTCTCGCTCCTCGGAGGCGGGGATAGCCTCTTGCGGCAGCCGGGGGAACCGTGGGGTTAACGCGGGACGCATCCGACCGCTGATCGCTTGTCGATCACGCCCGCAACGGGTACGTCCCGCGCCACCATATGTGTGGGGGACGCGGCATGGCGATACTGGCGGATGGGACGACGGTGGAGGCGACGGTCCGCGGGGTGCTGCGCGACGTACTGGGGCTGGGCGCGCGCGCCGATGCGATCACCGCCGAGACGCCGCTGTTCGGATCGCTGCCCGAACTCGATTCGATGGCGGTCGCCGGCCTCCTGACCGAGCTGGAGGACCGGCTGGACATCGTGATCGAGGATGATGAGGTGGATGGCGAAATGCTGGAAAGTTTTGGCGCGCTCGTTGCCTTCGCCGAAAGCAAGGTTCGCGGCTAGGCGGCGGGGGTATAGCCCCCGCACGCCGGGCGATGCCGCCTAGATCTCCACCTGGCTGCCCAGCTCCACGACGCGATTTGTGGGCAGGCGAAAGAATTCCATCGCGCTTTCCGCGTTCCGCAGCATCCAGCTGAACAGCTTTTCGCGCCACAACGCCATACCCGGCCGTTCGGAGGCGAGCAGCGTCTGGCGGGACAGGAAGAAGCTGGTGTCCATCATCCGGAAATCGGGGCCGCACTGCTTGGTCAGGTTCAGCGCCGCCGGCACGTCCGGATCCTCCATGAATCCATAGCGCAGGATGAGCCGGTAGAAGCCCTGCCCCAGATCCTCCATCGAGGATGTGCGCTTCGTCATATCGACATAGGGCACGTCCTCGATCTTGACGGTCAGCAGCAGCACCCGCTCGTGCAGCACCTTGTTGTGCTTGAGGTTATGCAGCAGCGCATGCGGCACCCCATCCGCGGAGGATGTCATGAACACGGCGGTGCCCGGCACCCGCGTCGCCGAATTGGCGGCGGATTTGACGAACACCTTCACCGGCATCGCCGCCTCGCGCATCCGCGCGATCATCAATTGCCGCCCACGCGCCCAGGTGGTCAGCATGGTGAAGGCGAAGATGCCCACCAGCAGCGGGAACCAGCCGCCATCGGGCACCTTGGTGAGGTTGGAGGCGAAATAGACACCATCCACCAGCAGGAAGATCGCGGTGAGCAGCCCGGCCAGCGGCAGCGGCCAGTTCCACACGCGGACGATCAGCACGCCGATCATGCAGGTGCTGATGAACATCGTGCCCGTCACCGCGATGCCATACGCGGCGGCGAGATTGGAGGACTGGCCGAACATCAGCACCAGCAGCATCACCATCACCATCAGCGCCCAGTTGGCGCTCGGCACGTAGATCTGCCCGGCGGCCGACGCGCTCGTATGCTCGATGCGGACGCGCGGCATCAGACCCAGTTGCACCGCCTGCTGCACCACCGAGAAAGCGCCCGTGATCACCGCCTGGCTGGCGATCACGGTCGCCAGCGTGGCGAGGATCACCAACGGCAGCCGCCACTCGTCCGGCGCCATCAGAAAGAAGGGGTTCTCCGCCGCGCCCGGCTGGCGCAGCAGCAGCGCGCCCTGCCCCAGATAGTTCAGCATCAGCATCGGGAAGACCAGGCACAGCCACGCCGCGGAAATCGGCCGCCGGCCGAAATGCCCCATGTCGGCATACAGCGCCTCCGCCCCCGTCACCGCCAGCACAACGGAGCCGAGCGCGAGGAAGGCGAGCACGTGATCGTGCGCGAAGAAGCGCACCGCCCATACCGGGTTGAGCGCGAAAAGCACTTCCGGATTGGCCACGATGCTGATCACGCCGAGAATGCCGATGGCGAGAAAATAGATCAGCATGACTGGGCCGAAGAATCGTCCGATCAGCGCCGTTCCGCGCGCCTGCAACATGAACAGGCCGATTAGGATGCCCACCGAGATCGGCAGCACGAATGGCGTGAAGTTCGGCTCCACCACCGCCAGCCCCTCGATCGCGGAGAGTACGGATATGGCAGGCGTGATCATGCAGTCGCCGAAGAACAGCGCGGTCGCCAGCACGCCCAGCATCACCAGCCCGCCCGTCCAGCGGCCGCCGCCGGTGCGGCGCTGGATCAGCGCCAGCAGCGCCAGGCTTCCGCCTTCGCCCTTATTGTCGGCACGCAGGATCAGCAGCACGTATTTTAGCGTGACGATCACGACCAGCGACCAGAAGATCAGGCTGAGCACGCCGTAGATGTGCAGCGGATCGACGGCGAGCGGATGGTGCCCGACGAAGATCTCCTTCATCGAATAGAGCGGGCTCGTCCCGATATCGCCATAGACCACGCCCACCGCGCCCAGCGCGAGCGCGGTAAGCCCGGACTTGCCGTGCCCGCCCCCATCCGCCTGCTGCGCCGTGCCGGGGTCGATCGCGGCCGCCCCGCCATCACTCATCGACGGATGGACCTTGCCATACGCATCGTTCGCCTGCCCGTTCTGTTCATCCCGGCGAAAGGGCCGGGGCGATCGTCGCGGCGCCTAGCATGCCCCCCATTCCCCTGCAACGGGCGCCGGAGGCCGCGGTACGGCGTGCTCCCCTGCCGCAACCGGTTCGCCTGCCCATGGTGGAACAGGGAGCGAACACCGGACGTTCGGGCCCACGCAAGGAGATGAGCATGTCCGCAACCGAAAACCCCAAGACCCATCCGACCTCCAACGCGGAAAAGGACCCGGATGACTGGACCACCGGCGACGAGGCGATGACCGGCGCGCAGGCGAGCTATCTGAAGACGCTGTGCGAGGAAGCGGGCGAGGAGTTCGACGAGACGCTGACCAAGGCGGATGCCTCCAAGCGGATCGACGCTTTGCAGGAAAAGACCGGCCGCGGAAAATAGTCCGACTTACCTGCGGGGTCGGATGCCCGGTCGCGCCCGATGCTTCGGGCCCGACCGGGAAATAGTCCGATCCGGGTCGTCGGCAGGGCATCGCAGCAAGAGAGCGATGAGACGGCACTCATCCGACCGTCTTGCCCGCGTCCCTGTTTGCTTTGGGACCACCGGTGGCGCGCGCATCTAATGACGTGCGACCGAGCCTCATGGCGTAGCGTTCTGAGCCAGCGGACCGGTTATTTCTCCGTCACGGCGGAAGGGCCGAACCACCGCGCCAAAGCGGCACGGAAGGGACCGGCAGGTTCAACGCCGGCGAACAGCGTCAAGCAGGAACGAAGCTTCATCGCATCGACGGGCCCGAACACCGCCACCGGATCGGGTGGCGATACCGTCGACAGGGCAGACGTGATTTCACGCAGCCTGGGGCCGAGCACGGGGTGGGCCAGATAGGCGTGCGCCTCGTCTGTACCAGAGATGGCGTAGCGCCGTGCCATATCGCTGTGGCCAAGCCCCGCCGATTGCGGAAAAATGAACCACATCCAGTGGCTACGCTTGGCCCCGGCGCGCACTTCCCTTAGCGCGACGGCATAGATTCCCTGTTGTGCCTCTACGAAGCGATCGAGATGATATGGATCGTTCATGACGCCATAACGTCTCGCACCCGGGTTCGGCCAAGCCGACCACCGCGTCTTCCGCCACGCTTGCCAAAAATACGGGTCTGACCAGCCATAGTCGATCCCGAAGGCGCGCCGGCACCGTTATCCGGTCGTGTCCCGACGTGACGATCCTGACCGTCGCCGGTCCACGGCCCTGACAAGCGCGGCGGAGGGATATGCCTCGTCCGCGCCACCGCCCTGGTGATACCGTACAGGCACCGCGACCGGCATGCGGCCTAGCCAGATTGCGGGTAGCGTGCCGCGCCGCGCGAGGTAAGACGGCGCCGTTCTTCAAGGGAGATATGCCGCATGGATCTCGGGCTCAGCGGTCGCAAGGCCATTCTCGTCGGCGCCAGCCATGGCATCGGTCTTGCCACCGCCAAGGTGCTGGCAGCC
>CAJYJW010000344.1 GCA_913775025.1 uncultured Sphingomonas sp.
ACCACCACCTACAAGGGGGCGGGCACCTGGGAGCCGGTGGACGGCATCAAGCTGCGCGGCAACTATCAGCGTGCGGTGCGCGCGCCGAACATCAACGAGCTGTTCGCGCCGTCCAACACGGTCCTGACCAACCTAGCGACCGATCCTTGCGCGGGCGCGGCGCCGGTCAATAACGCCGCCCTTCGCGCGGTCTGCCTCGCGCAAGGCGCGCCGGCGGCATCGATCGGCACCATCGCCAACCCGACCAGCGCGCAGGCCAACTCGACCACCTCGGGCAGCTTGAACGTGCGGCCGGAGAAGGCGGACTCCTACACGCTCGGCGTCGTGCTGCAGCCCAGCTTCGTGCCGGGCCTTTCTATCGCGGTCGATTACTACCACATCCGCATCAAGGACGCGATTTCGCAGCCGACCGTGGGTGATATCGTCAGCGGCTGCTTCAGCAACGCCACCACCGCGAACCCGCTGTGCAGCCTGCTGTCCCGTAATCCGGGCACGGGTGGCCTCGACGGTGATCCCGCCACCACGCGCGGCATCATCTTCCCGCTGTCCAACTCGGGCCGGATCCTGACCGACGGTATCGACGTGAACGTCAACTATCGCCGCGATCTCGGCTTCGCGAAGCTGAACCTCAGCTTCCAGGGCAACTGGACCAACCGGTCGCAATTCACCGCGATCACGGCAGGTTCGGTGGTTCCGGCGGGCTTCCCCGGCGCGGGCGCGACCTTGCCGACCTCTGACCCGCGCGAGTGCGTCGGCTTCTATGGTCAGAATTGCGGCTCGCCGGGTTCGGCCGGCCCGAACTCGGCGCCGGGTTCGCTGCAGCCGGAATTCAGCTGGAACCAGCGCACCACGCTGACCTTCGGCTCGGTTGATCTCTCGGTCCTGTGGCGTCACATCGACACGATGCGCGTCGAGGAAGGCATCACCACCTTCCAGGGCACCATCGCCACCGGCGCGCTTGCGGGCAAGGATGTGAACTTCGGCAAAATCAAGTCGTACGACTATTTCGATCTGGCGACCCGCGTGGGCGTGAGCGACAATCTCGACCTGACGCTGACCGTGACGAACCTGTTCGACAAGGCCGCCCCGATCGTGGGTGGTACGGTCGGCTCCACGTCGTTCAACAGCGGCAACACCTATCCGTCGACCTACGACGCGCTGGGCCGTCGCTATACTGTGGGCGCGCGCGTTAAGTTCTGATCCTCGGTTTTGGCGTAGCGGAAAAGGGGGTGGGCCACGGCCCGCCCCCTTTTCTACGTCAGGGGGCGAAGCCGAACCGTTCCACCCATGGCGCGAGAATCGGCAAGACCGGCGCGAGCTCGTCGGCGTAGCGCCGCCACTGGCCGCCGCCGTCATAGAGACCACGTCTTACCTGCGTTGCGCTCGCGGTGCGGACGCCGCGCGTCTTTGCCGTCCGGTCGAACGCATGGAAGGCGTCTGTCCATTCCAGCCCGATGAACTCGGCCAGCGACCGCACCGTTTCGGCGAAATCGGCGATCAGCCGGTCGTAACGCACCTCATGGAAGGCGAGCGGGAGACGCTCCATGCACAGCGCGACCAGCCGCATCATCGCGTCATAATGCCGCGCCGTCTCCATCAGGTCGGAGTAGGTATAGGTGGCGGCGCTGGCGGTGAAGTTGATGCGGAAGCAGCTTAGCACCACGTCGCGCGGATCACGCCGCATCACCACGATGCGGGCCTGCGGGAACAATCGCGCGATCACCGGCAGGCGAAAGCCATTGAAGGGGTTCATGTCGACGAAAGTCCGCGCAGAGACATCGCCTGCCATCGCCGTCACGCGCCGCCAGTATCCGGCGCGCAACCGATCGACCAGCATGGGATCGAGCGTGTCCAGCGAGGGCATCGTACCGTCGTTGGCGATCAACGCGTCGTTCGCGTCCGCTAGGGTATCGCGTTCCTCCAGTGCCACGACGCCGGGGGCGCTCGCCAAGACATTCTCGACCAATGTCGTGCCGGAGCGCGGATAGCCGAGCAGAAAAACATGCGTCGCCGCCGCATCGCGCGACGGAGCGACGGGGACGGGCGGCGGCATGGGGGGCGCAGCCGCCACCTGTTGCGCGATTCTCTCTATGAAGGCCCGGTGGGAGGGGCGACCGGGGGACGGGGCCAGCGCGGCGGCATGGGTGGCGGCGAAATTCGCCTGCGCCTCGCGATAGCGGGCGAACGCTTCCTTCGTGCGGCCCTGCCTGTCCAGCGCATCGCCCAGCAGGGTGAGTGAGCGCGTGCGGTCGTCGTCCGCCAACGGCCCCTGCAACAAGGTTACCAGCCTCCTTTCCGCTGCCGCCCCGTCGCGCGCCTCTATCGCAAGCGTCGCCATCGCGGCCGTCGCCGCCGGCTCGCGCGAGTCCAGCGCGAGCGCACGCGCGGCGAACGCCTCCGCGTCTGAGCGCTCCCCCCGGCGGGCGGCGTGATCGGCCAGCTTGCCGAGGGCGGAGGCGAGCGAGGGGTCAAGCGCGACAGCGCGGGCATAGCTCTCGCTGGCGGCACGATCCTGCCGCAACGCGTCCAGCGTATATCCCCGCTCCAGCCAGGCGGCGGCATGGCGTGGTTCGGCGGCGACCACGCGATCGAGAATGGCAAGCGCCTCCTCGTATCGCTCCTCCTTGCGCAGCACGGCGCCGATACCCCCCATCACCATCACGTCACCGGGCGCCAGCACCAAGGCGCGCGAAAGCAATCGATGCGCCGCCTGATAGTCCCCCGCTTCCTCCCGTGCCCAGGCAGCCAGATTGAGGAGCATCGGATCGGTCATGCCCGCGGCCAACGCCCCTTCCGCCCGGCGTGCCGCGTCGGCGATGTCGCCACGCGCGAGGGCCGCTTCGATCGCTGCCTTCAGGTCGGGGGCGGGGGGGCGATCGCCGCGTCTCGACGGTTTCTTCTTCATGCCGGGCCTTCCGTTGCCATCACCCCCAAGACTCGCGTCTGGCAGGCACGCGATCAAGGGGTGACGCGGCCCAGGCGGGATTGTGTTGTCGGCTTGCCCGATGGAAAAGATGGTCCATGAACGATGCCGATCTACAAGCCATGCTGGCCGGCGCGAAGCAGGCCCAGCGCAGCGGTGCCATGGCGGAGGCCGCCCGCCTGCATCGCGCGATCATCGCCGCCGTCGGCGATCATCCCCTCTCGCTCAATGCGCTCGGCATGCAGGCGCTTGCGGCTGGCGATCCGGCCGCCGCCGCCAGCCTCTTCACCCGTGCCATCGCGGCCGACCCGAAGGCGCCCGAGCTTTGGATGAATCTCGCACGCGCCTGCCGTGATCGGCATGACGATGCCGGGGAACGGCGCGCGCTCGACGGGGCACTGGCGATCGACAGGGTGCATTTCATGGCGCTCGTCCGCCAGGCGGAACTGTTCGATCGCACGGGGGAGGCGGAGCGGGCGGCGGAACGATGGGGCGGGGTCCTCACACTGGCAGAGGCGATGCCAGCCACGCCCACGGGCGATCTTGCAACCCTGCTGGCCCATGCCAGGTCGCGGGTCGCGGCGCATCGCGAACGTTTCTCCGCCGTCGTGGATGATGGGCTTGCGGTCTCGCGCGGCGAAATCGATCCCGCCGCGCGCCGCCGGTTTGATGCCTGTATCGATCACGCTCTGGGCCGCCGCGCCGTCTATGCCAATGAATGCGCGGGGCTCCACTTCCCCTTCCTGCCGGCCGACGAATTTTTCGAGCGCCGCCATTTTCCCTGGATGCCCATGCTGGAGGCGCAAACGCCCGTGATCCGGGCGGAGTTGATGTCGCTTCTGTCCGCCAACGGCGATGTGATCCGCCCTTATGTCGCGATGGAGCCGGGCACGCCGGACAATAAGTGGAGTGCGCTCGACCATTCGCTCGACTGGGGGGCGCTCCATCTCTGGAAGGACGGCCGGCGCGATGAGGCTGCCTGCGCGCTTGCCCCGCGCACCGCCGCCATCGTGGA
>CAJYJW010000345.1 GCA_913775025.1 uncultured Sphingomonas sp.
GCGCCCGTGCGACCTCGCTGGGGCAGACCGTCGCGCCGGGAGCGCGCGCGGCCAACAACGCCCGCACGACGCCCTGAGGGTCGGCCGGCATCAGCGGCGAATCGAGAAAGCCCCGCCGCCCGGGCAGGCGACGGGGCTTCCGCTTTTCATCGGGTTCGGCTCAGAGCTTGCCGGTCAACTCCGGCACGACCTTGAACAGATCGCCGACGAGGCCGACATCCGCCACCTGGAAGATCGGGGCGTCCTCATCCTTGTTGATCGCGATGATGACCTTGGAGTCCTTCATCCCCGCCAGATGCTGGATCGCACCCGAGATTCCGACCGCAACATAGACTTCCGGCGCGACGATCTTGCCGGTCTGGCCGACCTGATAGTCGTTCGGCGCATAGCCCGCGTCTACCGCCGCGCGGCTGGCGCCGACGCCCGCGCCGAGCTTGTCGGCCAGCGGGTCGATCAGCTCATGGAACTTCTCGCCCGAGCCGAGCGCCCGCCCGCCCGAGACGATGATCTTGGCCGACGTCAGCTCCGGCCGCTCCGACTTGGAGATTTCCGCGCCGACGAAGCTGGAAAGCCCCGCATCGCTGCCCGATACCGGCTCGACGGTGCCGGAACCGCCCGTTTTATCCGCCTTGGGGAAGGCAGTGCCGCGCACCGTCAGCACCAGCTTGCCGGCGGGCGCCTGCACGGTGGCGATGGCGTTGCCCGCATAGATCGGCCGGGTGAAGGTGTCGGCGCTTTCGACCGAAAGGATCTCCGACACCTGCGGCACGTCCAACAGGGCCGCCACGCGGGGCGCGATGTTTTTGCCGTTCGAGGTGGCGGGCGCGACGAACGCGTCGTGGTGGCCCATCAGATCGACGACGAGAGGCGCGACGTTCTCCGCCAGCGCATTAGCGAAAGCGGCATCGTCGGCGAGGTGGACCTTGCCCACGCCCGCGATCTTCGCGGCTTCGTCCGCCACGGCGGCGCACCCGCTGCCGGCGACGAGCAGATGCACCTCGCCCAGCTTGGCAGCGGCGGAAACGGTGGCGAGCGTCGCGTCCTTCACGCTCGCATTGTCATGTTCGACCCAGACGAGCGTCTTCATTCCACGACTCCCAGCACCTTGAGCTTGCCGACCAGTTCATCGACATCGGCGACCTTTACGCCGGCCTGCCGCTTGGCCGGCTCCTCGACCTTCAGCGTCTTGAGGCGGGGCGCTGTGTCGACGCCGTAGTCGGCGGGCGTCTTGTTCGCGAGCGGCTTGGACTTCGCCTTCATGATGTTGGGCAGCGAGGCATAGCGCGGTTCGTTCAGCCGAAGATCGGTCGTCACGATCGCGGGCGTCTTGAGCGACACCGTTTCGAGGCCGCCGTCCACTTCGCGCGTCACCGTCACCATATCGCCCGAGACCTCGACCTTCGAGGCGAAGGTGCCCTGCGGGCGACCGGTCAGCGCGGCGAGCATCTGGCCGGTCTGGTTCGAATCGTCGTCGATCGCCTGCTTGCCGAGGATCACCAGGCCCGGCTGCTCCTCATCCACCACGCCCTTCAGGATCTTGGCGACGGCGAGCGGCTCGACCTCGTCCTCGGTCAGCACCAAAATCGCACGGTCCGCGCCCATGGCGAGCGCGGTCCGGAGGGTCTCCTGGCATTTCTGCACGCCGATCGAGACGGCGACGATCTCGGTGACCGTGCCCTTCTCCTTCAGGCGAATCGCCTCCTCGACCGCGATTTCGTCGAATGGGTTCATCGACATCTTGACGTTCGCCAGATCGACGCCGGTGCCGTCCATCTTCACGCGCGGTTTGACGTTGTAATCGATCACCCGTTTCACGGGCACCAGCACCTTCATCGGTGTTCTCCTGCTGTCGATCCCCGGAGGATCAGTTCACCGGCCGATGTGGCCTGCGCCACGCTGAAAGCAACTGCGAACTTGCGAATTTGCGGAGACGGGCTCCGCAAATCACATCTGCGTTGGGTAGGAAGCACATGCCACCAACCCGATCCGCATCAGGCCGCCTGCTTCACCTGCGCCACGATCTTGCGGGCGGCATCGCCCAGATCGTCGGCCGGTACGATCGGCAGGCCGGAATTGGCGAGGATGTCCTTGCCCTTCTCGACGTTGGTGCCCTCCAGCCGCACGACCAGCGGCACGCCGAGGTTCACTTCCTTCGCCGCCGCGACGATGCCATCGGCGATGATGTCGCACTGCATGATGCCGCCGAAGATGTTGACGAGGATACCCTCGACCGCCGGATCGCTGAGGATCAGCTTGAACGCCGCCGTCACCTTCTCCTTGTTGGCGCCGCCGCCCACGTCGAGGAAGTTCGCCGGGAAGGCGCCGTTCAGCTTGATGATGTCCATCGTCGCCATGGCGAGGCCGGCGCCGTTCACCATGCAGCCGATGTTGCCATCGAGCTTGATGTAGGCGAGGTCGTGCTTCGACGCCTCGATCTCGCTCGGATCCTCCTCGGTTTCATCGCGCAGCGCCATGATGTCGGGATGGCGGTAGAGCGCGTTCGAATCGAAGCTGACCTTCGCATCGAGCACGAGGATCTTGCCGTCCTCGGTTTCCACCAGCGGGTTGATCTCCAGCATCGACATGTCGGTGGCGATGAAGGCGTTGTACAGCTGCTCGGCAACCTTGGCGGCCTGCTTGTTGAGATCGCCCGACAGCTTCAGCGCGAAGGCCACGGCACGGCCATGGTGCGGCTGAAAGCCCTCCGCCGGATCGATCGTGATCGTGCGGATCTTCTCGGGCGTGTCGTGCGCCACGGTCTCGATATCCATGCCGCCTTCGGTCGAGACGATCATCGCGATGCGGCCGGTGGCGCGATCGACAACCATGGAAAGATAATATTCGGACTTAATGTCCGCGCCGTCGGTGATGTAGAGGCGGTTCACCTGCTTGCCGGCCTCGCCCGTCTGGATCGTCACCAGCGTGTTGCCGAGCATGTCGGTGGCGTTCTGGCGGACCTCGTCGATCGTCTTGGACAGGCGCACGCCGCCCTTGGCGTCCGGCCCCAGCTCCTTGAACTTGCCCTTGCCGCGGCCGCCGGCGTGGATCTGCGACTTCACGACATAGAGCGGCCCGGGCAGCTTGCCGGCGGCAGCGACCGCCTCGTCCACCGAAAGCGCGGCATGGCCGGCGGGGATCGCCACGCCGAACTTCGCCAGCAATTCCTTGGCCTGATACTCGTGGATGTTCATGGAGCGCCTGTCTTCCTGATCCGGGAGGTTCGGCCACGCGCTAAAGCATATCGCGTGCCGCAGCGCCACCCCGTCGCTTGTGTCAGCGCATCGCGCAGTGCAGCACGGCGGCGGATACGGCCTCCACCACGTCCGGGTCGCCGGTGGCCGCCACCCGCGCGATCATGCCGGACGTGCCGCCGCTATCCGAGCCGTCGCCCGGCACCTTGGCAAGCGCGCGCAACTGATCGTCGCTCAATCGATCCGTCAGGCGCGGGGCGATGCAGCCCGCCATGTGTTGCGAGAGGCCGGCCTTTACCAGCGCCGCCTCCACCCGCGATGTGCGGCTGCCGCAACCGGCCAGCGCAAGGGCTACCAGCAGGGGCAGGGCAAAGGCGGGCGAACGCATCATCATTCTCCGAGTCGGGTGAGGCGAACGACCGCCGTCTCCCGGCGGTTCCCGACATCACCCGGTGATCGGAACCGGCGCGCGGGGCGGACGGGCGACGCGGCGGCTGTCCGATTCATCCCGCGCGCGCCGCCGCAAATAGCTGTCGAAGCCGATCTCGCAGGCGACGATCATCAGGATCGCGGTCTGAAAGGCGATGCCGACGAATAGAGAGCCGACCATGTAGATGATATGCCCATGCTGCAGCGCGGTCGCCAGCGGCGCGATCCAGGCATCATCGCCGTCCGCCCGCCGCCAGCGCCGCCGCATCACTTCCATGCGGATCAGGCCGGACAGGTGCAGCAGGATCCACATGGCGAAACCGGGGAAGCCCTGCTCGCCCAGCATTTCGAAATAGCTGCTGTGATAGGCGCGGCCCGCGTCGTGATCGGTGAATTTGGTCGTCTTGCTGCTGGTCGCATCGCCCTCGGTGGATTTTAAATCGATCGTCAGCCGGTTCTGCATATAGGCGTTGAAGCCGCCGCCAGCCGGGTGATCCTTCACATAGCCCCACGTCCACGCCCAGACGGCGAGACGGGTGGAGGCGGAGCTGTCGCCCTGATAGCCCTGGATAGTCTCCATCCGCTTGCCATAGCTTTCGGGCAGGAAGGGTATCGCCGCTGTCGCCACCGCGCCCAGCAGCATCAGATAGAGGAAGCGGCGCTTCGTCGCGCGCAGCATCAGCACCGCCAGCACCCCGATGCAGATGAGGCCGGTGCGGGCCTGCGTGCCGACCGGGATCAGCAGGCAGGCAAAGATCAGCGCGGCCGAATAGGCGCGCACCCGCCAGTCCGCCGGAAAGACGGTGCCGTGCCTGGCCAGCCACAGGATGAGGGGGATCACCGCAATCGCGAAGGTGGAGATGATGCTGCCTTCGTACAGCCCGCTGTTGTTCGAGACCATCAGGTTGAGCGCGCCGTAGCCGCCGCCCGAGGCCAGCGTCTTGATGCCGCCGACCACCACGATCGAAGAGACGGACAGAACCAGGAACAGCAGCAGAGACTCGATCCGCAGGCGCGTGCGCAGCGTGAACGGCAGGAAGATGGCGAAGGCCATCGCCTTCCATACCCAGCCCCATTTCTCCAGCGCCTCTGCCGGGAAATCGGCGTTGAGGGTGGTGTAGAACACCCAGCCGAGCAGCAGCAGCATAAGCCCCTGCCGCTTGGCGAGGCGCAGGCCGCGCTTGTCGTCCGCCACCATCCACCCGCCGACCGCGAGACCCACGCAGATCAGCGAGATCGGCACGGAATTGAGCAGGAAATAGGTCAGCCGCTGCGGTGAGACGATATCGACATAGACATAGGCCAGCACGAACAGGAACGGTCGCTTGAAGCCGAACGCCAGCAGCCCGGCGAGAAAGCCAATGAAGGCGAGGTCACGCACGCGGGCGCCCCTTCGGCTCCGCATCCAGATCGGGCCGCCGCAAAAGCCGCCATGCCGCAAGGAACATCAAGCCGTGCGACAGGCCAAGGGAGAACAGGTCGATCAACGGCGCGCACTCCCGGGCCGATCGCTCTTGCGAAAGACTATGGCTGACGAGCCCCGAGCGTTAAGGACGCGGGGTTGACGCGGCGTTAAACCTGTCGCGGGCAGAGGATGATGATGCGAATCCTTCACGTGCTCGATCATAGCCTGCCGATGCACAGCGGCTATACCTTCCGCACGCGCGCCATATTGAAGGCGCAGATCGCGCTTGGCTGGCAGGTGGCGGGGTTGACCGGCGCACGCCATACCCATGCCGTAACCGGCGCCGTGCCGGAGGTGGTGGATGGCCTCGCCTTCTTCCGCACGCCCGCGCCCGCGCCGGCCCGATCGCCCCTCCGGGAATGGCGCGAGATTCGTGCGCTCGCCCGCAGGCTGGATGCGGTGATCGACGCGTGGAGGCCCGATCTGCTGCACGTCCACTCGCCGGTGTTGAACGCGCTTGCCGCCATGCGGGTGGCGCGGCGGCAGGGGCTGCCGCTGCTCTACGAGATCCGCGCTTTCTGGGAAGATGCGGCGGTCGGCAACGGCACCGACCGGGAGGGTTCCGCCCGCTACCGCGCGACGAAGCTGCTTGAGACATATGCCGCGCGCCGCGCCGATGCGGTGGCGGTTATCTGCGAGGGGTTGCGCGGCGACCTGATCGCGCGCGGCATAGCGGCGGAAAAGATCATGGTCTCTCCCAATGGGGTGGACCTCGATCTGTTCGGCGATCCCCCGCCGCCCGATGCGGCGCTGGCCGCCGAGCTCGGCATCGGCGGGCGCGAGGTGGTCGGTTTCATCGGCTCCTTCTACGATTATGAAGGGCTGGACGACCTGATTGCCGCGATGCCGGCGCTGCTCGCGGCACGCCCGGACGCGCATCTGTTGCTGGTGGGCGGCGGACCGATGGAGCCGGCGTTGCGCGCGCAGGTCGCCGCCTCCCCCGCCGCCGCGCGAATCACCTTCGCGGGCCGCGTGCCGCACGATCAGGTGGAGCGGTACTACAGCTTGGTCGACGTGCTCGCCTATCCGCGCAAGGCGATGCGGCTGACCGATCTCGTCACCCCGCTGAAACCGCTGGAGGCGATGGCGCAGCGCCGGCTGGTCGCCGCCTCCAATGTTGGCGGACATCGCGAACTGATCGAGGACGGCGTGACGGGCACCCTTTTCCCTCCGGACGACCCGACCGCGCTCGCCGCCGCGCTCGCCACACTGTTCGCCGATCGTGCGATCTGGCAGAACCGTCGCGACGCCGGCCGTGCCTTCGTGGAACGAGCGCGTAACTGGTCGTCAAACGTTTCACGTTATGCTCCGGTCTACAGCGCGCTGACGGGGCAGGGATGACGGGGGTGGATCGCATGGCCGCTGGCGTAGGACGGGGCGGGGGATGGCTGCGCCGGATCGATCCGCTGATCGGGCCGGTCGCCGCCGCCGTGCTGGCCGCCGCCACCGGCTTTTTCTGCTATGCCATGCCGAACCGGATCGTCACGCCGTTGCTGACGATGGATGGCCCGCCGCCCACCGCCGGCGTTCGCGGCGCCTTCGCGCTGGTCGCGGCGCTGGTGATCGGTATCCTGACGTGGGGCCTGTTCCGTCTGATCGACCGGCCTGCCGCCCCCGCGCCCGTGCCCCTGGCGCTGACGCAGGATGCCGCCCCCGTCCTCCGCCGGGCGGACGCGCACCCCGACGCGCCGGCGCGGCGGCCGATCTTTGCGGGCAGCGATCTCGGCACGCCCTTCGACATGCTGGAGCCCGGCCCGGAATGGGGTGCCGTATCCACCGTGGCATTGCCCAGCTTCGCCGTACTGGAGGAGGCGGATCCCACGATATCCTCCTCGCCGCCGATATCGTCTCCACCGCCCGCCGTGCCGCCGGTGGCAAATACGGACACGCCATCGCTGGCGGACACGGTCGACCGTATCGAGGCGGGACTGTCGGCAACGTCGTCTCAGGAGGGCGGATCTTCCGCGCGCAGCCTTCCCCCCTATGAAGGGGATCTCGGCGAGGCCGTCGCGCGGATCGAGCGGGGGACGAGCCACCGCTAGGCGGCCCGTTCAGCCGTCTTCGACGGTCAGCGCCTCGACTGTCAGCGCGACGCCCTCGGGGCTGACGGTGCGGGCGGCGATCGTGATATCGGCGACAAGGTGGCCGGGCAGCTTATAGTCCGCCTCCACCAGCTGCGTCGCGAAGCCGTCGGCACGTGATGCGGCGACCGGCTCCAGCTCCAGCCGGTGGCGCGCGCCGGAGAAGGTGGCGCTGGCCCATGCCTCGCAATGCGCCAGCCGGACCGGCGGCATCTCGCCGCAAGTACGGAGCGCGCGGAGGAGAAGCGTCTGGGCGTCGCGCATCACGGCTTCCGCCCGGTCATGCGTTCGATGTAGCGCAGCACCCGCGCCACCGTGCGGCCCCTTGGCTCGCGTCCGTTCCGCAAATCCATGACGAAGCGCGGATCGCGTACCGCTTCCCGTCCGAAACGGGTCGGGGGCGTGTTGCTCGTCCTCAGATATCGCTCGATGACAGGAAGCAGTTGCATTTTTGTTCCTTTTGTAGGAGCCAATGTTCCGCAATCGTTCCTATGCTAAACTATGTTAAATCCTACTTGTCTAGGAATTCTCCTAACCAGAATGGGCTGGAAAGATGGGTGAAGACGATCCCAGGATGATCTTGGATATGGCGATTCAGCGGAGCGGCGAGGATTATTCCTCATTGTCGCGGCTGATCGGCAGGAACGCCGCTTATATTCAACAATTTATCAAACGTGGCGTGCCACGCCGTCTGGCCGAGGAGGACAGGCGTCGCCTGTCGCGATACTTGTCCATTCCTGAAGAGAAACTGGGCGGGCCGCCCGTGCCGGAGTTCGTCAATGCCTCGATGTCGGGGGCACGGAAGGCAGATCTGGTGCTCGTGCCTCGACTCGACGTGCGGGCATCCGCCGGACACGGCGCGGCGGATGGGGACGAGCGGCTTGTCGCCCGTGTCGGCTTTCATCCCGGCTGGCTTCGCGAACTGACGGGCGGCAGCCCCGCCGGGCTTTCGATGATCCGTGTGTCAGGCGATTCGATGGTGCCGACGCTGGCGGACGGAGACGAGATACTGGTGGATCGCGGCGATGCGGCCGATCGCCTGCGCGACGGAATATACGTATTGCGTGTCGATGACATGCTGATGGTAAAGCGTCTGGCGATCAATCCCGCCGCTCGCTCCATATCCATCGTCAGCGATAACGCCGCCTATCCGGTATGGGCGGATCGCGATCCCGGCGAAATCGAAATTATCGGTCGGGCCGTCTGGACAGGGCGGCGGATCAGCTGATGTGAATTATTTACAAGAACACACCGACAGATAGCGTTTAGGCGACCCGATGACGTCATGTTTTGACCTTTTCACCGGTATTCATGGCGGCACTGCCTTATCGATTCCCCATCACGCCGGGGAGACGACCGATGGCCTATCAGACTCATATTACCGACACAGAAACTCTCATCCGCAGCCATGACGGCACCTGGGACGGCATCAGCGCAGAGGCGGTCGCCCGCATGCGCTTGCAGAACCGCTTCCGGACCGGCCTGGATATCGCCCGCTATACCGCCGGCATCATGCGCCGCGACATGGCCGCCTACGATGCCGATCCGGCGGCCTACACCCAGTCGCTCGGCTGCTGGCACGGCTTCATCGGCCAGCAGAAGATGATCGCGATCAAGAAGCATTTTGGCAGCACCAAGCGCCGCTATCTCTATCTCTCCGGCTGGATGGTGGCGGCGCTCCGCTCCGATTTCGGCCCCCTGCCCGATCAGTCGATGCACGAGAAGACCAGCGTTCCCGCGCTGATCGAAGAGCTCTATACCTTCCTCCGCCAGGCCGATGCGCGCGAGCTTGGCCTGATGTTTCGTGAGCTGGATCATGCCCGCGACGCCGGCAACGAGGTCGAGGTGCAGCGCCTGACCCATGCGATCGATGCGCATGAAACGCACGTCGTGCCGATCATCGCCGATATCGACGCCGGTTTCGGCAATGCCGAGGCGACTTATCTGCTCGCCAAGAAGATGATCGAGGCGGGGGCCTGCGCGCTCCAGATCGAAAATCAGGTGTCCGATGAGAAGCAGTGCGGCCACCAGGACGGCAAGGTCACGGTGCCGCATGAGGACTTCCTCGCCAAGGTGCGCGCCTGCCGCTACGCCTTCCTCGAACTGGGCGTTGAGGACGGCATCATCGTCACCCGCACCGATTCGCTGGGCGCCGGCCTGACCAAGCAGATCGCCTTCTCCAAGGAACCGGGCGACATCGGCGACCAGTATAACGCCTTCCTCGATTGCGAGGAGGTGACGGACGCTACCTCGCTGAACGGCGATGTCGTGATCAATCGCGGGGGCAAGCTGATGAAGCCCAAGCGCCTGCCCTCGAACCTCTATCAGTTCCGCTCCGGCACCGGCGAGGATCGCTGCGTGCTCGACTGCATCAACAGCCTGCAGAACGGCGCGGACCTGCTGTGGATCGAGACCGAGAAGCCGCATATCGAGCAGATCGCCGGCATGGTCGACCGTATTCGCGCGGTCGTGCCCAACGCCAAGCTGGTCTATAACAACTCGCCTAGCTTCAACTGGACGCTGAACTTCCGCCAGCAGGTGTTCGATGCCTGGTCAGCCGCCGGCAAGGATGTTTCCGCATACGATCGTGCCCGCCTGATGAGCGTGGATTATGACGGCACCGAACTTGCCGACGAAGCGGACGAGAAGATCCGCACCTTCCAGAAGGACGCGGCGGCGCGGGCCGGTATCTTCCACCACCTCATCACGCTGCCGACCTATCATACGGCGGCGCTCTCCACCGACAATCTCGCCAAGGAGTATTTCGGCGAGGCGGGGATGCTGGGCTATGTGAAGGGCGTTCAGCGCAAGGAAATCCGAGAGGGGATCGCCTGCGTGAAGCACCAGAACATGTCCGGCTCCGACATCGGTGACGATCATAAGGAATATTTCGCCGGGGAAGCCGCGCTGAAGGCCGGCGGCGTGCACAACACGATGAACCAGTTCGCCGCCTGACGAAGACGGCGAATATCAGGGCAAAGGCTCCGGGAGGTAATCCCGGGGCCTTTGTCCTGTCCCGTCCATGACTGGCCCGGCGTGAAACGCATTGCATCGCCGACAAGGCGGATGTTTACTTCTGGTTCGCCAGACTCGCGGGGACGCGCGACGGGAGGAACGATGAGAACAGGCGGCATTCGGGCAATCGCCATGATCGCCACTATGATCGGTCTTGCACAGGCGGCGTCCGCTGCGACCATGATCGCGACCGGCAGCTACGCCGGGAATTACTCCAGCGATAGCGCGAGGGCCGCTCTCGGCCCCGGCCGCTATCGATTTACCCTGCAACTCACCGCGCCGGCCGACTTCGTAGGAGCCACGGTGGCGAAGGATACGAATACCAACTTCATCTGCGCCGATCCCGCTGCGGGCGGCGGGGAGTTCTCCTGCGGCGGGGACAATGTGCCGACCATCGTCGATTTTTCGCTGGTCACGCCGCTGCTGTATCAGGCGGCGCTAGACGTGAACGCGCCTTATACGTTTCTCTCACCCGGCGACTTTATCGTCCGCACCGAGACATCCGAGACCTGCTGCGATTTCGGACTCGAATTCTATAACACGAACGCTGGCACCTATACCCTATCTTATGCCGCCGTGCCGGAACCCGCCGGGTGGGCGCTGACGATCACCGGCATGGGCATCGTCGGCGGCGCGCTTCGCCGCCGACGCTCCACACGCCCGATGCCGGCGATCGCCATGGCCTAGCGCCACAGCCCTTCCGCTACCGCCTTGCCGGGATAGGCCACGAGCATATCGATCCCGTCCGCCAATTGCAGCCGGGTGGCGTCTTCCGTCAGCCATACGCCGCCTGCCTCCAGCGTATCGCCGTCGACCGTGCCGCCGCCCGCCAGCGGCACGATCCAGACCGGCCGTCCCTCCTCGGGCGTCAGCGTCCCTTCCGCGGCGGCAGACCAGCGTTCCAGCACGAACGCCGGCCCGTCCGCCAGCACGGTGCGCCCGGCCGAGATCTCGCGGGGGGCATGCGGGGCGACGAAGGGCACCGGCTTAGAGACTGCCACGCCGTCGTCCAGATGCAGTTCGCGCGGGCGGCCATAGTCGTACAGGCGATAGGTGAGGTCCACGTTCTGCTGCACCTCGACCAGCGTCAGCCCCGGCCCGATCGCATGCACGGTGCCGGCGGGCGAATAATAGAAATCGCCGGCCTTCACGGCCTTCCAGTCCACCTTGTCCTCGATCGACCCGTCGAGCGCGGAGGCGCGTAGTTCGTCCTGCGTCATCGGGGCGAGCGTGCCGATCGCGATCGTCGCATGCGGCTCGGCCGACAGGATCACCCAGGCCTCGTCCTTGCCCCGCTTGTAGCCATGGGCCTGCGCGGCCTTGTCGTCGGGATGCACCTGGATCGACAGCTTCTCGCTGGTGAACAGATATTTGATCAGCAGCTCGGGATCCTTGCCCTCATCCTCGAACCACACCTCGCCCACCGGATCGCCGCCGGGGGCCGCATCCTCGAACCCCGGCCATAGATCGTGCCGGCCCCACGGTTTCTCGACGCGCTTGGTGGTGAGGCGGCGGGCGGGCATGATCGTTCCTTTCAGGCGGGGCGGTGCAACATCCTATGCCCCCGAACGTAGCGTCAGACGATGCGTTTCCTCGCCGTCTTGAAGTTTCTCGTCTGGCTCGCGCTGCTGGCGGCGATCGCCCTCGGGCTCTATGCGTTCACCCGGTCCCGCCCGCAGGACGTGCCGTGGGCCGCGCTTAATCTCGGGCAACCGATCGGCTTGTTCACCGGACGCAAGCTGAATGCGCTGACACGGGACGCGCCGCTCTGCCGCGCCCTGCTGGCGGATGCGGGCGTGCGGACGACGCCCCTGCCGCCGCGCGAAGGCGCGGGCGGATGCGGTTACGCCGATGGGGTGACGCTGGATGCCGGCGGCGCGCGTGCAATCGCCTATGCGCCCCGGCCGCTGGCGACCGCCTGCGTAGTCGCCGCCAGCCTCGCCATGTGGGAATGGGATGTGGTGCAACCTGCTGCCCTGCGTCACTTCGGCCGCCCGGTCGCCCGCATCGATCATTTCGGCAGCTACAGTTGCCGCCGCATCTACGGGCGGGCGAGCGGCCGGTGGAGCGAGCACAGCACGGCGGATGCGGTAGACATCGCCGGTTTTCGGTTGGGCGACGGCACGCGCATCACCGTGGCGCGCGACTGGACCGGGGCGGGGGCGAAATCCGCCTTCCTGCACGACGTGCGCGATGGCGCCTGCCGCCTGTTCGCGACGACGCTGTCGCCAGACTATAACGCCGCCCATGCCGATCACCTCCACCTCGATCAGGCGGAACGCGGCGGGAGCTTCTGCCCCAGCGGCCCGCGCGGGGAGACGGGACAGCATCGAGCGGTTACTCTGCCGCGATGATCGAGCCCGCCGATGCCGCCACCCCCTCCCTTGCCCGGATGCTGGCGGAGATGCCGACATGGCTCGTCAATCCGCCATGGTGGGGGCGCGGCAAGGTTCCGGCGACTAGGCGACCGGGGCGGGGGCAGGCGGTGCTGGTGATTCCGGGTTTTCTCGCGAGTGATCTCTACACCATCCGCTTGCGCAACACGCTGGCGGCGGCGGGGTATGAAGCGCACGGCTGGGCCTTGGGCAAGAATCGCGGGATTACCCAGGCGCTGTTCGAGGCGTTGCTCGGGCGGATCGATGCGCTGCCCGCCCCGCTATCCCTGATCGGCTGGAGCCTCGGCGGGCTATACGCACGCGAGGTCGCCAAGCATCGCCCCGATCGGATCGCGCGCGTGGTGACGCTCGGCAGCCCCTTTTCGGGCGACATACGGCGCAACCGGGCGTGGAAGCTCTACGAGCGGCTCAACGATCATCCGGTGGACGATCCACCGATCCGGGTCGCGCTATCCGAGAAGCCGCCGGTGCCGACGATCGCGCTCTGGTCGGCCAGGGACGGCATCGTCGCCCCCGCCGCCTCGCGCGGGTTGGCGGGGGAGACGGACCTGTCGGTCGGGGTCGCCTGCCGTCACCTCGATTTCGTCTCTTCGCCCGCAGCGCTGGCGGCCATCCTCGCGGCGCTGGAGACGCCTATAGAAAACGCGCCGCCACCTCCGCCGGCACCCTGAGCGGGCGACCGGTCGCACGGTCGATGATCGCCCATGTCGTGCGGGAGCGGACGTGGACCTTTCCGTCCGCCCCCACGAACTCGATATGCCGATCGAACCGTGCGCCTTTCGGGGCATCACCCACCCACGTTCGCGCCGTCACGCTCTCACCCTCGGTCAGGCCTCGCAGATAATCGATCTCGTGCCGGGTCACGACCCATAGATAGGCATCGACATGCGCCGCATCCGCCGCCGCCCGCCAGTGCGTGGTCGCGACATCCTGGATCCAGCGCACCCAGACGGCATTGTTGACATGGCCGAGTTCGTCGATGTCCCCGGCCTGCGCCGTGATCGTCATCTCGTAGCGGTTCATGGATACCCCATCTGCGTCAGCACGAAGGCGTAGGCCTCCGCTGTCTCGCGCAGAGAATCGAAGCGCCCGCTCTTGCCGCCGTGGCCCGCCCCCATGTTGATCTTGAGGAGAAGGGCGTTGTCGTCCGTCTTGGTGGCGCGCAGCCGCGCGGCCCATTTCGCCGGCTCCCAATAGGTCACGCGTGGATCGTTCAGCCCGCCGGTGATGAGCATCGGCGGATAGGCTTGCGCGCGGACGTTCTCGTAAGGCGAATAGTCTGCGATCAGATCGAACGCGGCGGGGTCGGTGATCGGGTTGCCCCATTCGGGCCATTCGCCCGGCGTCAGCGGTAGGCTGTCGTCCAGCATGGTGTTGAGCACATCGACGAACGGCACGTCCGCCACCACCGCGCCCCACAGATCGGGATCGGTGTTGGCGACGACGCCCATCAGCTCGCCGCCCGCCGATCCGCCGTTGATCGCGATGGTGCCTGCGCTGGCGAACCCCGCCGCGATTAGCCCCTTCGCCGCATCGACGAAATCGGTGAAGGCGTTCCAGCGCCGTTCCTTCTTGCCCGCCAGATACCAGCCGTAGCCCAGATCGTCGCCGCCGCGGATATGCGCGATCGCATAGGCATAGCCGCGATCGAGCAGGCTCAGGCGGCTGGTCGAGAAACCGGGCGGAATGGCGATGCCGTATGCCCCATAGCCATAGAGGAACAGCTTGCCTGACCCGTCGCGCGGAAAGCCCTGCGGATAGACGATCGAAACGGGCACCTTCGCCCCGTCCCGTGCGGTGATGGTCAGCCGCTCGGTCGCATAGGCGGCGGGATCGTAGCCGCTGGGCACCTCGCGCACCTTCAGCGTCTCAAGCGTGCCGGTATCAGGGTGATAATCGGCCACCGTATCGGGAGTCACCATCGAGGCGTAGGCGAGCCGGTAGGCGGGCGGATCATATTCCGGGTTGCCGGCCAGACCCGCCGTGTAGCTCGCCTCCGGGAACGGGATGCGATGCTCCTCGCCGTCATAGGTGCGCAGGCGGATCTGATCGAGCCCGTCCACCCGCTCGCTGATGACGAGATGCCTGGCGAAGCTGGAGACCCCGCGCAGATAAACACTGTCGCTCCCCGCGATAACCGTCGTCCACCAGCCCGGATCGCCGACATGGGCCTCGGCCAGTCGAAAGTTGACATGCTCGTCGTTGGTCAGGATCCACAGCTTGCCGTGCGCGGAATCCACGGAATATTGCCGTCCGGCCTGTCGGTGGCTGACCAGAAGCGGGGGCTGCGTCGGATCGTCCGCCGGCACCAGCCGCACCTCGCTCGTCTCATGGTCCCCGGTCGAAACGATGATCCAGCGCCGGTCCTGCGTGCGGCCCAGGCCCACGTTGAAGCCGATATCGGCGGTCTCTTCATAGAGCGTCAGCGCCGCCGCGGGATCGTCGCCCAGCCGATGCAGACGCGCTCGGAAAGTGCGCCAATTGTCGTTCACCTCGGTATAGGCGACGGCATCCGATGCGGCGGACCAGACGATCGCCCCGTTCGCGACCTCGCTTACCGTCTCGATATCCGTGGCCGTCGAAAGGTCGCGGATCCGCAGGGTGAAGCGTTCCGCCCCGTTCGCATCCGCCGCCCATGCCGCCAGCCGCCCGTCCGGGCTGATCGCGAGCGCGCCGAGCCGGAAATAGTCCTTGCCCTCGGCCTCCTTGGGCTCGCTCAGGATGAGCTGCGCATCGCCGCCGCCCACCGGCTTACGATACCACAGCCGATACTGCCCGCCGGTTTCGAACGCCCACCAGTAGAGCCAGTCGCCGTCCTTTTGCGGCACGCCCTCATCGTCCTCGCGCATCCGCCCCTTCATCTCGGCGTGCAACGTGTCGATCAGCTCGGCATGCGGCGCCATCGCCGCCTCGAACCAGGCGTTTTCCGCCTTCAGGTGATCGAGGATCTCGCCATTCTCGACGGTCGGGTAGCCGGGATCGCGCAGCCAGTGATAGGCGTCTGTGATCGTGCGGCCATGATGCGTCGTCTCATGCGGGCGGACGGCGGCGAGGGGGGGCTGGGTTTCAGGCAACGGGCGACCTCGCAACTGGCGCGGCATCGCGGCCGCGGCTATCTTCGATGGCAACAGAGATAGAAAGGCCGTGGCCCATGTCCACCTATGAAGACCGCCTCGCCGCCCTGCGCGAGGAACTCGCCCGACGCCGGCTCGACGGCTTCGTCGTGCCGCTGACGGATGAGCATATGAGCGAATATGTCGGCGCCTATGCCCAGCGCCTCGCCTGGCTGACGGGGTTTCAGGGCTCGGCCGGATCGGCGGTCGTGCTGCCGGAGGAGGCCGCCATCTTCACCGATGGGCGCTATACGCTGCAGGTGCGTGAGCAGGTGGACGGGCGGCACTGGAGCTACCAGCCCGTGCCGCAGACGAGCATCGCCGAATGGCTGGGCGATCATGCCGGGAACGGCGCGCGCATCGGCTACGACCCGTGGCTCCACACCAAGGGCTGGGTGACGCAGGCCCGCACGGCTCTGGCGGAAAAGGGCGCCGAACTCGTTGCGGTGGAGGCGAACCCGATCGATGCGATCTGGGCCGATCGCCCCGCCCCATCGGCGGCGCGACTGGTAGTGCACCCCGATGCGCTCGCCGGGCGCTCCTCGGCCGAGAAACGGCAGGAGGTGGCGGACTGGCTGACGCAGCGCCGCGCCGACGCCGCCGTCCTCTCCGCGCTCGATTCGATCGCCTGGACGTTCAACGTGCGCGGGCAGGACGTCGATCGCACGCCCGTCGCGCTCGCCTATGCGTTGGTGCAGGCGGACGGCACCGCCGATCTCTTCGTCGCACCCGAGAAGCTTGGTGAGGATGTCGCGCAGCATCTCGGCAATGCGGTGCGGCTGCATCCGCGCGATGCCTTCGCCGACCATCTCGCCGCGCTGAAAGGCAAGCGTATCGTCGCCGACCCCGAGCGCGCGGTCGCCGCGATCTTCGAGGCCCTCGCCCAGGCTGGCGCGGAGGTGATCGAAGCGCGCGACCCGGTGGTGCTGCCGAAGGCGATCAAGAACGCCGCCGAAATCGCTGGCCACCAGGCAGCGCAGGCACGCGACGGCGCGGCGCTGAGCCGCTTTCTCCACTGGCTGTCGGTCGAGGGGCCGAAGGGCGGGCTGACCGAGATGGACGCCGCGAACCGGCTTCGCGCGTTCCGCGAGGAGACGGGCTGTCTGCGCGACCTTTCGTTCGACACCATATCGGGCGCGGGGCCAAACGGCGCGGTCGTCCATTATCGGGTGAGCGAGGAGACCAACCGCCCGATCGAGCGCGACAGCCTGTTCCTGATCGATTCCGGCGGGCAATATCAGGACGGCACGACCGACGTGACGCGCACGATCGCGATCGGCACGCCCACGCCCGAGATGCGCGACCGTTTCACCCGCGTGCTTCGCGGTCACATCGCCCTTGCGCGCGCGCGTTTCCCGACGGGTACGCGCGGATCGCAGCTCGATGTGCTGGCGCGGCAATATCTGTGGGACGTCGGGCTCGATTACGCCCACGGCACCGGCCACGGCGTCGGCAGCTATCTGGCGGTGCATGAAGGCCCGCAGCGCATCGCCACTTTCGGCGGCGGGGACGAGCCGCTGCGCGCGGGCATGCTGCTGTCGAACGAGCCCGGCTACTACAAGTCCGGCGAATACGGCATCCGGGTGGAAAATCTGGTGCTCGTGGTGCCGGTGACCATCGAGGGGGCGGAGCGCGAAATGCTCGGCTTCGAAACGCAGACGTTCGCGCCGATCGACCGCGCGCTGATCGAAGCGGACACCCTTTCACCCGCCGAGCGCGATTGGCTGAACGCCTATCACGCGGAGGTGCGTACCCGGATTGGTCCGCAGCTGGACGGTGAACCGCGCGTCTGGCTGGAGGCGGTCACGGCGCCTTTGTAGGGGGCGCGCTCGCGTCCTGCCGGTACTCGCCACCGGCAGAGGCCACGGGGGGCGGCGAGGACGATTGCTCGCGCGCCTGCGCCTTGCGCCGCCGCAGGTTCGCCCGCAGCGCCTCGGCCAGCCGACGCTCCCGATCGTCGATATCGTTCATCGGGAGGGAATAGCGTTCGGATCGGCCGCAGCCAAGCCGCCTTGACGAAGCCGATGTCCTTCTCCATAGCGCGCCCTCCACACGCGGACATCTGCGTACGTGCTGCCGTAGCTCAGTGGTAGAGCGCATCCTTGGTAAGGCTGAGGTCGTGAGTTCAATCCTCACCGGCAGCACCACTTGGCGACTTGCCGGCATTCAGGCCGTTTGG
The DNA here is from genome assembly GCA_913775025.1 of uncultured Sphingomonas sp. Lineage (GTDB taxonomy): Bacteria > Pseudomonadota > Alphaproteobacteria > Sphingomonadales > Sphingomonadaceae > Alterirhizorhabdus. The sequence goes on from CAJYJW010000345.1 coordinate 17,870, forward strand.
GAAAATCGGACCATCACCAGGGCCCGTCAATCCAAATGCACCGGCTGGTAAGCCGGGCAGCGTAGGGCAGGGTCATGCCGCGCGCCCGCAAGTCAGCCTCGCCGTTCCGCTACTTCAACTCGTCGCCTGAGGTGATCCGGCTTGTGGTGCTGATCTACGTCCGCTTTCCGCCGTCGCTGTGGAACGTTGATAACCTTCTGTTCGAGCGCGGGATCGACATCCGCCATAAGGCCTTGCGGCTGTGGTGGAACAGGTTCGGCCAGATGTTTGCCGGCGACATCCGCCGCCAGCGGGTGAGCCGAATGCGGGGCTTCCGCCATTGGCGCTGGCACCTGGACGAAATGTACGTGAAGCTGAACGGGGAGATGGTCTAACTCTGGCGGGCGGTTGACCATGAGGGCAAGGTTCTGGACAGCTACGTCACCGGGAGCCGTGACAAGGCGGCGCTCAGCTTCATGAAAAAGGCGCTGAGGCGCCATGCAGCTACGGCGCTGCCATGAACGAACTAGGCTGCCGAAAAGCAGAAGGTGGGTCGCTGAGCCAACAAACGGGTGGAGAACAGCCACCTCCCCTTCCGGCGGCGAGAGCGGGCGATGCTGAGGTTCCGGCAGATGAAGACGCTACAGAAGTTCGCCTCTACCCACGCCAACGTCCACAACCGCTTCAGCCTGGAGCGCCACCTCACCGATCGCAAAATCTCCAAGGAACAGTGCTCCGCCGCACTGGCGGAGTGGTAGATCCTGGCAAGCTAGGCCGCAGCCCTTATAGGCCGAGCTGCATCGTATGGAGAGCGGTTCTCGTTAGACTGACAGCACCGACCTGCATGATGTATCTGGCGGTGGGTTGCTCGGCGAGCCACGGGTCGAGGTCGATCCGGTCCTGCATGGTTTGATGAAGCCTCGTAGTTCGTTTGACAGGCCTGACCACACGGATAACACCCAGCCAGCTCGTCGTCCGACGATGGAAAGGAATACTGATGCGAAGCGCCTCGTTGCGGATTTACGGTTCGAACGAGGCTATTCCCCTGCTTGGCGACGGACCGTGGCTGCTGGGTTGCTCCGATCATTGCGATATTCGCGTGGAGGATCCGGCGTCCGATGACGAGCAGGCGCGGATCTTCACGGACGAGGACGGCTTTTTTCTGGAACCTTGTTCGCGCACCGTGCCCACGTTGCTGAATCAGGCGGTGGTCGCCGGCGCGATCGACCTGCACGATGGCGACAGCATCGCCTTCGGCCGCTGCCGGATGGTTTTCGTGCCCGCTGTCGTCCGACGTGGCGGCGATGCACGAACCGGCGGCGCGCGGATTTCGCTCGGTCCGAGCACGCGTATCGGCCAACCGGGCGCGGACGTCGAGGTGCCACTCGATCACCCCAATGTCTCGCGTCAGCACGCGCTGATCGAGCGAGACGATCGTACCGCGCGGGTCACCGATCTGGGTACGGACCACGGCACCTTCGTCAACGGCGCGCGGGTTCGCTCCGCGCCCCTCGTGATCGGCGACGTGATCGACATCGGCCCATTCAGCTTTCGCTTCGTCGGCGACGCGCTCGAGCGTCGGCATCGCAGCGGCGACAGCGATCTTCTGGTGGCCGGCGTTTCGCGCGATGTCCCACATGACGGCGGGAGCCGGCGCATCCTGAACGATGTGAGCCTCCACATTCGTCCGCGCGAACTGGTCTGCATCGTCGGCACGTCGGGATCGGGCAAGTCCACGCTGATGAATATCGTGTCGGGTCGTGCCGCGCCCACGGCCGGTACGGTGATGCTCGACGGCCGCGACCTGCACCGCAATTTCGAGGCGCTGAAGAGCGACATCGCCTTCGTGCCCCAACAGGATGTGCTGCATGAGCCGTTGAAGCTGGGAGAGGCGCTGGACTATGCCGCGCGCCTTCGCCTGCCGGAGGACGTCACCGCCGAACGCCGGAGCGCCGTTGTGGCGGAGGTAGCACGCAGCGTCGAATTGCCCGATAAACTCGACACGGTCATCGCCAGTCTGTCCGGCGGCCAGAAGAAGCGCGCCAGCCTGGCGAGCGAATTGCTGGCCAAGCCGGGACTGCTATTCCTGGACGAGGTGACGAGCGGGCTCGACGAGGCGACGGACCGCGAGATCATGGCGCTGCTGCGCCGGATGGCGGACCAGGGCACGACGATCGTCTGCGTCACGCATACCCTGGCCAATATCGAAACCTTCGCGCATCGCATCGTGGTGATGGCGGCGGGCGGCGTGCTGACCTTCTCCGGCAGCCCGGCCGAGGCGCTGGCCTTCTTCGGGGTGCAGCGCCTTGGCGAGATTTTCGAGCGGATCGATGCGGAAGGACCCGTCAACTGGGCGGACGAGTATCGGGCCAACCATACGGCGCCGGCAGCCCGTGCCGCCCCGGCGGGCGCGCCGCCACCCGCCGAGCGGCTCGGGGCCGCACAGGCGTTGCGGCAGTTCGCCGTGCTGAACAGCCGCAACGCGCGACTTCTCGTCCGGGACGTGCGGATGCTGGTGCTGGCCGGCGCGCAGACGGCATTGATCGGCATTCTCGTCGGTTATGTGTTCAGCGATATCAGCGATAGCGCCAGCACGGAAAGCCAACGTGCGCTGATCCGCCTGCTGGCCATGGTGTCGATCTGGCTGGGCTGTAATTCCGCCGCGACCCAGATCGTCAGCGAGCTGCCGATCTTTCGCCGTGAGCGGGATATCAATCTGTCCGTGTCATCCTTCGTTCTCTCCAAATTCGTGGTCACCAGTATCTTCGCGCTGGCACAGTTGCTCGGTGTCCTGTTGCTGGTGACCCTGCTGGCCGAGGGAATTCCCGGCGGGGCGCTCGGCCAGTTACCGGCACTGGCGCTGTCCACCCTGGCGGGCACCGGGCTCGGCCTGACCATTTCGGCGCTGAGCAATTCCCGCGATCAGGCCTCGACGATCGTGCCGCTGGCGATCGTGCCGCAGATGACCCTGGGCATCGGCATCGTTCCGGTATTGCCGGATTTTGCGACGGCGCTGCGTGACATCACGATCAGCGCCTATTGGACGATCGAGGCGATGAACGCGCGCTTCATCGGCGCCGATGGACCCGTCACCACCTTCCTGCCGGACATCGGCCGACTGGGCGAATTGACCAGTGAGCCCGCGAGCAAGGCGCTGGTCATACTCGGTGTCCATGCCGCCCTGTTGCTCGCCATCACCTACGCGATCGTGCGCGTCCGCTTCGGCGGCGACCGCCGCTGATCACGGGTCGCGAAACCGCACCTCGCCATCGGCTGGCAGCCGGTTATCGCCGATGTTCACCAAGGCGGCGCGTGATCGATCGATTGCGATACCATCGCCACAGGCGGTCAGGATGTTGCCGCTGATGGCAACCTGCGCGCGTGCCAGAATACCAATGCAGGGTCGATTCGGCGTGTTGATCCGGTTGCCCGATACGGCGAAGCGGGACGCATCACCAAGCGCGACGATATAGACATTACCGCCTGTTGCTTGCTGCACGTCATTCTCGGCGATCAGCCCGGACGATGCATCCCCCGCCCAAACCGCACCTTTGTCCAACGCGGCAAAGCGATTGCGCCGGATACGCGCCTTCGCCCTGCCGGAAAGGCTGATCGCCGCTTGTCCGACGGCGAAGAACCGGCTCGCCGAGATGTCGGCGTCCGCGCCCTGGTCGAGCAGGATCGCCCTATCGACCACGGAGCTGAACGTCGATTCGACGATCTTCACCTTGCCCTCGCCATACACCCAGACCGGCGTCGCATCGCCGCGGAAGCCGGTGAACGCGACGCGCGTGACGGCCAGATCGCCCTTCTCGGCGACCTCGATCGCGGCTCCGCTGGCCGCGCCGGCGAACCGGGAGTCGGAGATGGTGGCTCCGGGTCCGCTCGCGTAGAGGCCGGCGCCCGTCGTGAACTCGCTGTCGCGGATAACGGCCTGACTGGTTCCCAAATGGATGGCGCGCAGTCCAGCGCCCGTGAAGGTCGTGCGTTCGATGAGGGGATTCGTATCGTCATTGACGAAGATGCCGCCGCGGATCCGGGCACTCCGTACGACGGCCGTGTTCCGACCGGCTCTGATGTCACCGCTAATCTGAACCGCCCAACCCTTGCCGGCATTCTCGATCGTCACGTCGGAAAGGACCGGCGGCGTGTCGGCGCAGTCTAGCCCGGCACCGTCCGTCGCCCTCGCGCAGTTCATAGCGACGAGCGTGCCGTCCACCTTCATGCTCGTCTGCCGGATCGTCAGCCGTTCCAAGCGATCGCCGGCGTCCAGCGAGACGATCTCCGTCAGATAAGGTTCGACCGACGTATCCGTGCCGTCCGACTGCGCCTTATCCACTTCCGCTGCCGCTGCCGCGAAGACGTCCTTGCCGGGGTTCGGCGCCGGATCGGTCTGGCCGGCGATCGCCTTCTCGCCATTGCACAGGATGACCGTGGAGGGACCCGCACCGCGCAATATGAGCGTGTGTTCCGTATAGCTGACGCCGATACATTCTCGAAAGACACCCGGCCCCACGTCGACCTCTGCGTCCAGCCCGCGGCGGTTGAGCGCGTCGGTGATCGATCGCGTATCGCCCGTGCCGTCCAACCGCACCTTCCAATGGCGCTTGTCCGGCTGTTGGCGCAGCGCGTCGAGCAGCGCTCGGTCGGCAACACCAGTCGGCTTCAATCCGTTGGCCGTCTGGAATGCGCGGATCCGGTCGGCAAGCTCCAAGCCCTTGTCCGATCCTACACGCCAGCCGACGCGCGCCAGTTCCTTCGCCACTTTCTCGTCGATCGTACCGCCCAGCCGGTCGATCGCATCGATCGAGGGGAGCAATGCCAACCCAAGGATGCCAGCAGCGACGAGGCAGGCAGCCTTGGCAACCCAGGCACGCGGCAGGATCGCACCGAACAGGCGGCAAACGCCATAAGCGATGGGCAGAAACAGGATCGCCGCCGATGCCCCACCGACGAAGATGCTCGCACCGAGTACATAGGGCTCCGACTCTAACGCAACGGTCAGATCGAACTGTTTCGCGATCCACGTGCCAACGAGACCGATCATAACCGCCACGACGGTTATCGTAATCAGCGCCAGAAGCCCGATAGCCAATATCCGCAGGATACGATTACGACCGTATCGGGCGGGAACCAGTCGTAGGGTCATCCATGTAGCAGCAAATGCCCCGACGAACGGTGCAACGCGAAAATATGCCAGATTAAGAAGCAACTCGCCGATGCGCGTGACGCCCCTGTCAAATTCCAGAAGTTTCCACGCCACTACGGAGCTGAACAGCGCCCCCAGCGCCGCGGCAATCAGGGCCATCGTGACGGCTGAGGAGGCGGCAGGCCCCTTATCTTCGTCTGCTGCCGGGCGAATCACGAACATCGCCGGATCGCGCGTCGCCAGCCTGTCATCCTCCGCCATCGCCAGCTCGGCATCGACATGCGGCGGAGCGGATGCCGCCGCCGTCTCGTCCACCGGATCGCCAAACGCTACCGCCGTGTTCGGCAGATCCAGCGCGTCGCCGATGCGCTCGACGATGGCCGCAAGCCGGAGCTGAGTACCGTCGATGCCCCTGAGGTCCAGCGCGAAGCGGCGCAGTTCGGGCGCAACCGGCGTATCGTCCAGCCGGACCAGCAGCAGTGCCGAGCGATAGGCGGCCAGCGGCATCTCGAGC
>CAJYJW010000346.1 GCA_913775025.1 uncultured Sphingomonas sp.
CTTAGTGGGGAATAATCGGCGTTGAGCACCAGCGCCGGGCAACCATCGGGATGTCGGATAAGATCGGGGTGATACATGAACGCGTCACGGCCTCCGCTTTGCTGGCAGAGCGCCCTGTCGACCATCCGGTCCCGTCGCACCCGGAACGCGTATCGCCGATCCGGCCGCGTCTCCCGTCGCCGCGCTTTTGGGGGCAAAGCGTGACGGGCGCATGACAGCATCGTCGGGGACTCCGCGTCAAGAGCTTACCGGACCGGTGACGAGCCGCTTCGCGCCCAGCCCGACCGGGCGGCTGCATGCCGGCCATGCCTATTCGGCGGTGCGCGCGCATGATCTGGCGCGGGCGGCGGGCGGCCGCTTCCTGCTGCGGATTGAGGATATCGACCCCGGCCGCGCCCGCGTGGAGCATATCGCGGGGATCGAGGAGGATCTGCGCTGGCTGGGCCTGACGTGGGACGGGCCAGTGTGGCGGCAGTCGGAGCGGCTGCCGGCCTATGGGGCGGCGCTGGATGGGCTGCGCGGGGCGGGGCTGCTCTACCCCTGTTTCTGCACGCGGGCGGAGATCGCCGCCAGCGCCTCCGCGCCGCACGGAACGCCGCCGGTCTATCCGGGCACCTGCCGCCATTTGGCCGATGATCCCGCCCGCCGGGCCGCCGTGCCGCATGCCTGGCGGATCAACATGGGCAAAGCGGTGTCGCGCGCCGGCCCGCTCCTCTGGCACGATGCCACCGAGGGCTGGGTGTCTGCCGCGCCTACCGCGCAGGGGGACGTGGTGCTGGCGCGCAAGGATGCCCCCGTCTCCTATCATCTCGCGGTTACGGTGGACGATGCCGCTCAAGGAATCACCGACGTGGTGCGCGGGCGCGACCTTTTCGAGGCAACGCATGTGCATCGCCTGTTGCAGGCGCTGCTGGAACTGCCCACGCCGCGCTACCATCATCACCCGCTGCTGGCGGATGCGGCCGGCCGACGCCTTGCCAAGCGGGATGGCGCGCCCGGCCTTGCCGCCATGCGCGCGGCAGGAGTTGATCCAGTTGAATTGCTGGCGCGGCTGCGTGGCGGCGGCATTGGCTTTACGCCGCAGACTGCATAGATTGTGTCCATGCAGACCCTCCTCATCATTCTGATCGTACTGGCGGCCCTCGCCGCCGTCGGCGCGCTGGTGCGCGGCATCGTGATCTTCCTGAAGACAACCGAAGCGGATCTGAATGGCACGGGCCCGAATGTTTCGGGCCTCCACCAGAACAAGATGATGCGGATGCGCATCATGTTTCAAGCGCTGGCGATCATCTTTGTGATCCTGTTGCTGCTCCTGTCCCGGTCCGGCTAAGGGCGCGGGGTGGTCAAGCTCAATCGCATCTACACACGCACCGGCGATCATGGCGAAACGGGCCTCGTCGACGGATCGCGCGTGGCCAAATCGGCCGCGCGGATGCGGGCGATCGGCGATGTGGACGAGGCGAACTCCGCGATCGGCATCGCCCTGTTGCATGTGACGGACGCAAGTCAGCGCGCGATGCTCGGCCGGATCCAGAACGAGCTGTTCGATCTGGGGGCGGATCTGGCGACCCCCGGCGAGGATTTCGCGCCCGGCGAGATGTCGCTGCGGATCGTGCCCGCGCAGGTGGAGCGGCTTGAGCAGGAGATCGATGCGCTGAACGAGGCGCTGCCGCCGCTCCGCAGCTTCATCCTGCCGGGCGGAGAGCCCGCCGCCGCGCACGTTCATCTCGCCCGCGCGATCGTACGCCGGGCCGAGCGGGAGGCGGTGGCGGCGGCGGCGGAGAATCTACTCAATCCGCAGGCGCTGGCTTATGTGAACCGGCTGTCGGATCATCTTTTCGTCTTGGCGCGCGTGATCAGCGCCGCGGCGGGCGGCGACGTGCTCTGGCAACCGGGCGCAACGCGCTGAGCGAGATCGATTGAAACAATCGCCCCCTATGTGCGTTGAAGGCGGCCAACGGGGGTGAGATGGCGACGAACATAGCGATCGGTGGATCGGGGCCGGGCGCAGCGCTCCTTCGCCGTTATGAAGGCGTTCGAGCGCTATCGACGGCGCTTGTCGCTCCCCTCTCGGATGCCGATGCCAGCGTGCAGCCGATGCCGGATGCCTCGCCCGCGAAATGGCATTTGGCGCACACGACCTGGTTTTTCGAGACCTTCGTGTTGCGCGATCATGTCCCCGGCTATGCCGCCTACGACGATCGCTTCGCCTTCCTGTTCAACAGCTATTACGAGGCGGAGGGCGCGCGCCATCCGCGCGACCGGCGCGGCATGCTGACCCGCCCGACCCTGGACGAGGTGATGGCATGGCGCGCCTCTGTCGATGCCGCCATTGCTGCCGCCTTGCCGATGCTGTCGGATGCGGCGCGGGCTCTTGTGGAGCTTGGCCTGCATCACGAGCAGCAGCATCAGGAGCTGTTGCAGACGGACGTGCTCAACCTGTTCGCCGAAAACCCCCTCGCGCCCGCCATATGGGATCGCCCGCGCGATGTGCCGGCGCCCATGCCCGGGCCGTTGCGGTGGATCGCTGGGGCCGAGGGCATCGTCGAGATCGGCCACGACGGCGCCGGGTTCGCCTTCGATTGCGAGGGGCCGCGCCACAGGGTGCTGCTTCATCCCCATGCACTGGCCGATCGGCCGATCACCAACGCCGAATATCGCGCCTTCGTGGACGATGGCGGCTATGCCGATCCGCGCCACTGGCTGGCGGACGGCTGGGGCTGGGTTAAGGCGAATGCGATCGAGGCACCGCTCTATTGGCGGCGACGGGATGGCGCATGGTGCGCCTTCGCGCTGGACGGGTTGCACCCCCTGCATCCCGCCGCCCCGGTCACCCACATCAGCTATTACGAAGCGGACGCCTTTGCCCGCTGGGCAGGCGCCCGCCTGCCGACCGAGGCGGAGTGGGAGGCGGCCGCCGCCGCCCTCGATCCCGCCGGCGGCAATCAGTGCGATGCCTCCGGCCCGGTGCGTCCGCGCGCCGCCCCGGCAGGGGATGGGCTGCGGCAGATGTTCGGCGACGTGTGGGAGTGGACCGGCAGCGCCTACCTCTCTTATCCCGGCTTCCGCCCCGCCGAGGGCGCGGTGGGCGAATATAACGGCAAGTTCATGTCCGGGCAGTTCGTGCTGCGCGGCGGATCGTGCGCGACGCCGCGTGGCCATATGCGGGCAAGCTATCGCAACTTCTTTTATCCCCACCAACGCTGGCAGTTCACCGGCGTGCGGCTCGCGAAGGATCTGTAATGCTCGCCGATCTCGATCGCCCCGCCGCCGTCTCCGCCGATCCCGCCTTCCGCCGCGATGTGCTGGCGGGGCTGGCGATGCGCCCCCAGCGCGCGATCCCGGCGCGCTGGTTCTACGATCGGGCGGGGTCGGAGCTGTTCGAGAAGATCACCGATCTGCCCGAATATTACCCCACCCGCACCGAAACCGCGCTGCTGGCGGACCATGCGGGGGCGGTGGCCGGGCTCGTCGGCCCGGGGCGGGCGGTGGTGGAGTTCGGTTCCGGCTCATCGGTGAAGACGCCGCATGTGCTGCGGGCCGTCGCCCCCGCCGCCTATGTGCCGATCGACATATCGGGTGACTTTCTGCGTGATTCGTCCGCGCTGCTGGCGGCTGACTTTCCCGCCTTGCGGATCCTGCCGGTCGAGGCCGACTTTACCCAGCCGCTCCGCCTGCCGGCAGAGATCGCGGCGATGCCGAAGCTGGGTTTCTTCCCCGGATCGACGATCGGCAACATGGTGGCGCACACCGCGATCGATCTGCTGCGCGCCATGGCGGAGACGCTGGGCGAGGGGGCGATGCTGCTGATCGGCATGGACCGGGTGAAATCGCCCGACATCCTGGTGCCCGCCTATGACGATGCGGCGGGGGTGACGGCGGCGTTCAATCTCAATCTCCTCCACCGCATCAACCGCGAACTTGAGGGCGACGTGCCGGTCGACGCCTTCCGTCATCGCGCGATCTGGAACGACGGCGAGGCGCGCATCGAGATGCATCTGGAGACGATGCGCGATGTCGCCTTCGACGTGTGCGGCGAACGTTTTGGGATCGCGGCGGGGGAGACGATCCACACCGAGAACAGCCACAAATACGGCGCGCGCGATGCCCGCCTGCTGCTGCGCGCCGGAGCCTGGACACCGATCGAGGAATGGACCGATGCCGAGGGGCGGTTCGCCCTCATCCTGGCGGAGGCCCGCACGCCCGCAACCGCCCCCTGATCGCGCGATCCCCGGTTCCACCCGCCGCCGAAAGCCCCTAGAGCGCGGTTTCCCTTGCGGCGTCCGATGGGCGTCGCATCGCCTGCCGGAGTTGCCATGCCCGCCGATCATACGCCCGATCCCGCGCTGCTCGCCAAGGCCGAAACGCTGGTGGAAGCGCTGCCCTACATGCAGCGCTACGCCGGCGAGACGTTCGTCGTGAAATATGGCGGCCACGCGATGGGCGACCCGGAGGCGGCGAGCGATTTTGCCGAGGATGTCGTGCTGATGAAGGCGGTGGGCATCAACCCCATCGTCGTCCACGGCGGCGGCCCGCAGATCGGCGCCATGTTGAAGACGCTGGGGGTGGAGAGCAGTTTCGTCGACGGCCTGCGCGTGACCGACGCTGAAACCGCGAAGGTGGCCGAGATGGTTCTCTCCGGCGCGATCAACAAGGAGATCGTCTCGTGGATCGGCCGCGCCGGCGGGCGCGCGGTCGGCATCTCGGGCAAGGATGGTCGGCTGGTGACGGCGGAGAAGGTCCGCCGCACCCGGCGTGATCCGGACAGCAATATCGAGCAGGTGGTCGATCTCGGTTTTGTGGGTGAGCCGGCGGATGTGGATACGCGCGTGCTGGACACGATCTCCAAGGCGGGGATGATCCCGGTCGTGGCGCCGATCGGGGTGGGGCCGGACGGGCAGACCTACAACATCAACGCCGATACGATGGCCGGCGCGCTGGCCATCGCGACAGGCGCCACCCGCCTGTTCCTGCTGACCGACGTGGCGGGCGTATTGGACAAGGGAAAGAACCTCCTGTCCGACCTGACGCCCACGCAGATCGCCGGCCTGCAGGCGGACGGCACGATATCGGGCGGCATGATCCCCAAGCTGCAAACCTGCGTCGATGCGGTGGAGGGCGGGGTCGAGGCCGCCGTCGTGATGGACGGGCGGGTGCCGCATGCGATGCTGCTGGAAATCTTCACCCGTCAGGGTGCTGGCACGCTGGTGCGGAGCGACTGAACCGCCAAGGGCGGGCATGGTTGCCCGCCGCCGCCGCCACCGCTACATCCGGCGGATAACAATCGGGAAGCCTTATGCTCGCCGTGCTCGAGATCATCAGCCTGCTGCTGAACGTGTTGTGGTGGATCATCATTGTCCAGGCGGTGCTGTCCTGGCTGGTGGCGTTCAACATCATCAATACGCAGAGCGATTTCGTCCGCTCGGTGCTGATCGCGCTCGATCGGCTGACGGAGCCGCTCTATCGCCCGATCCGCCGCATCCTGCCCGATTTCGGCCAGCTCGATCTGTCGCCGATGGTGGTGCTGCTGCTGATCATCATTGTTCGAGACATAATAATCGGAAGAAATCTTATCCCTGCTTTTGCGGCTGGCTAGAATGACCGCTACAGTCATCGACGGTAAGGCGTTCGCCGCCGATCTGCGGGCGCGCGTGGCGGGGCTGGTGCCGGCATTCGCCGCCGCCACGGGCCGCGTACCCGGTCTTGCCGTGGTGCTGGTGGGCGAGGATCCGGCGAGCGCGGTCTATGTGAAATCGAAGGGGCGGATGACGAAGGAGGCCGGCATGGCCGGCTTCGAACATCGCCTGCCCGCCGAGACTACGCAGGCCGATCTCCTCGCGCTGGTCGATACGTTGAACGCCGACGGCGCGGTGGACGGCATCCTCGTCCAACTGCCGCTGCCCCGCCATATCGATGAGGCGGCGGTGATCGCGCGGATCGCGCCGGCCAAGGACGTCGACGGCTTCACGCCGGAAAATGCCGGTCGCCTGGCCGCCGGCCTGCCCGCGCTGGTGCCCTGCACGCCGCTCGGCTGCCTGATGCTGCTGAAGGACCGGCTGGGCGACCTGACCGGGCTGGATGCGGTGGTGATCGGTCGATCCAACATCGTCGGCAAGCCGATGGCGCAACTGCTGCTGGGCGAAAGCTGCACGGTGACGATCGCTCATTCCCGTACGCGCGATCTGCCGGCGGTGGTGCGCCGCGCCGATATCGTCGTCGCGGCGGTCGGCCGGCCGCGCATGGTGCCGGGGGACTGGCTGAAGCCGGGGGCCACCGTGATCGATGTCGGCATTAACCGCATCGAGGCGGGCGACGGCAAGACGCGGCTGGTTGGCGACGTGGATTATGACAGCGCCGTGGAAACAGCCGCCGCGATCACGCCGGTGCCGGGCGGCGTCGGCCCGATGACGATCGCCGTGCTGTTGCGCAACACGCTGGTGGCGGCGCACCGCCGCGCCGGCGTGCCGCTTGCGGACGCGAGCCTTTGATGCATTCCCGCCGGCCACGGGGCGGGGCCGCATGACGCCGCACTATACCGCGATATTCCTGTCGGCCTGCGTCACCTTTTTCGTGGTGATCGATCCCCCGGGATGCGCGCCGATCTTCGCCGGCCTCACGCGGGGCGGCTCTGCCAGCCACCGCCGGGCGATGGCGTTGCGATCGGTCGCGGTGGCGAGCGGCATCCTCGTCACCTTCGCGCTGGTGGGCGGCGATCTGCTCCGCATCCTTGGCATCAGCCTCGATGCGTTCCGCACGGCGGGCGGAATCATGCTGTTCCTGATCGCCTTGGAGATGGTGTTCGAAAAGCGCACCCAGCGCCGCGAGGAGCGCGCCGAGGAGATCACGCGCGAGGCGGAGGCGCAGCACCGCCATATCGAGGAGGAGGACATATCCGTCTTCCCCATGGCGATCCCGATGATCGCCGGGCCGGGATCGATCGCGACGGCGATGCTGCTCACCTCGCGCGCGAAGGGCTTTGTCGAGACGGTGGTGGTGCTGGGCGCAATGGCCAGCGTGCTGCTGCTGATGCTGGCGGCGCTGTTGGCGGCCGGCCCGATGATGCGCGTGCTGGGGCCGAAGATCGAGGCGATGATAACCCGCGTGCTAGGGGTGATCCTCGCCGCCCTAGCCGCGCAGTTCGTGATAGACGGGTTGCGCGCCAGCTTCGCCTGATCGGGAACGCGTAGCCGGCCGGGTGGTTGACCCGGCCTGTCATTAGCGGAGTCCCCGATGCTCGTCGTCCACCACCTCGGCATTTCGCAGTCGGACCGGATCGTCTGGCTCTGCGAGGAGCTTGGCATTCCGTACGAACTGAAGCTCTACGCGCGCGATGCACAGACCCGGCTCGCGCCCGCGGATTATCGCGCGCTGACCCCGTTCGGCACCGCCCCCGTCATCACCGATGGCGATCTGGTGCTGGGGGAGTCAGCGGCGATCGTCGAATATATATGCATGCGCTACGGCGGCGGAAGGCTATTCGTACGGCCGAAGGAGGCGGGCTACACCGACTTCCTGTTCTGGTTTCATTTCGCCAACGGATCGCTGATGCCCGCCGCGATGGTCGACATGATCGCCGGAATGGCAGGCGGGGGCGATGAAACCATCCTCGCTGCGCTGCGCAGCCGCCTCGATCGCGCCTATGATCAGATCGAGGCCCGGTTGGCCGATATGTCCTATCTCGCCGGCGATGCCTTTACCGCGGCGGATATCCTGACGGTCTTTCCGCTCACGACGATGCGGATGTTCGCGCCGCGCGATCTTGGTCCCTATCCCAACATCCGCGCCTATCTGCGCCGCATTGGTGACCGGCCGGCCTTCCAGCAGGCGATGGCGAAGGCCGATCCGGGCTTTACGGTACCGCTGGACTAGGGGCAGGCGCGGCCGGCGCGTGGCGCAGGCCGATGATCTCGATCGGGCCACTCTTCCATCGGCCGACCGGCATGCGCGTGCGCTGCACGGCGTGCAGCAGCACATCGCCCTTGTCATAGGCGTTGGCGCCGAGGCGTAGCAACCATATCGTCGGGATGCCGTCTCCCTCCCGGGCGATCGCCTCCAGCCGGGCGGGGGGCAGTGAGAACACCCCCCGGCTGCCGGTAGGGTTCCATGCCCCGGGCCCACCATCCAGCGTGGGGATCGGGGTGGGGATCGCCCGCGTCGTAACCCGCATCCGCCTGTCGCGCACCGCATAGTCGAACGGCAGCGCCCCTTCGTTGGGATAGGCCCACACTTCGTCGCCGGGGCGGATGCGGGCGGCAAGCCAGTCGACCGTGCCATACCAGTCCTGCATGGGGCCGCCGGCCCTGTCGCGCAGATCGATCGCGGCCATGCTGATCGCGAGCGGCGCGAGGACTGCGAGCGTGACCCAGCGCCACGGCCAGGCGGGGCCGACGACGCCGATCGCCAGCAGGGTCAGCGCCGGCACCGCCACCGGCGTCATCGTACGAACGATGAAGACGGGGGCGACCGCTACCGACAGCGCGATCGACAGCGCGACCGGCACGCCTGCCAGCAACGCCAGCGCCAGCGCCACGCGCCATCCTTCGCGCAAGCGCAGCAGGCTGGCGATGCCGGCGAGCGCCAGTACCGCGCCCGCCAGCGTCGGGATCGCGCCGGGGGCGGCCCAAAGCAGCGCCAACCGCCAGATCATCGCATCGAAGCTGAACTTCAGCCAGGTGGAATGCACCCAGGTCGGCGCCTGATCGGCGAGGATCATCAGCGCCGGCACCCAGGCAAGCGCCACCAGCAGGTGGCCGCCCAGAAACATCACCCAATCGCCGCGCGACAAACCGGGTCGGGCAACGAGGGCGAGGAAGGCGAGCCCGATCGCGGCCCCGTACAACGGCCCGAGATTGTGGAGCCACAGCATCAAGCCCAGACCGATCAGATAGGCGGCGAAAGGCCCGCGCGCGATCCGGCGTTCGTCCGCCGCGACGCGGCCCAAGGTCAGCAGCGCCAGCAGCACGACCGAATAGACGAGGATCATCACCGGATAGGGCCGCACCTCACGCGCCATCGCCACCTGCGACGGGGCAAGTGCCGCCAGCAGCGCCAGCGCGACAGCCAGCCCCCAGCCGAAACGCGTGGGAAAGCGCCGCGCAATCTCCCGCGCGATCGGCACGGTCAGCGCCAGCGCGACGAGGCCGGCCGTGAGGCCGAGCGAGCGCAGGCCACCCAGCGAATCGCCGAACAGCAACGTCCAGCACCGCACCAGCGAATAGTAGAAAGGCGGATGCGTTTCGTAGAGCGGTACGACATGCCACAGGAAACCGAAGCCCTTCGCGGCGGCGTAGGCGCTGTACGCCTCGTCAAGCCACAGCGGCTCCGCCAGGGTGTGCCAGACCCGGGCGAGGATGCCGGCGATGGCGATCGCCAGCAGCGCGGCTATCGCGGCGGAACGAGGGAGGATGCGAGTCACGGGCTGGGCCTCTACCCCAAATCTGGCGCGACCGAAGCGGTTTCGCGTGAGAGCCCCGCCTAGCGTGCCCAAGCGAACAGGCCGTTAACCGCGCCTTGACCCGGCCCGTGGCAACTCGCCCGCACTCATCAAGAGGTACGGATGCGGCACGAGGCATCGCTTCATATCGCGGCGCGGACTGCGCGGCCGGCTGCGTCGCACCCGACGTGGGGCTGGCGAGCGGGACTCGCCGCACTGTGGCTTGCGGCCTGCGCGTGGCTGGTGGCGGGGCGGCTGGAGGCGATCCGCACCTTGCGCCTGCCCGATGGCGACGATGCGATGCGACTGTTGCAGGTGCGGGCGTGGCTGGCGGGGCAGGGCTGGTTCGATCTCCGCCAATATCGCCTCGATCCCCCCGCCGGCGCGGACATGCACTGGAGCCGCCTCGTCGATCTGCCGCTGGCGGCGGTGATCGCGCCGCTGCGCCCGCTGATCGGGGCGGCGGCTTCCGATGCGGTCGCCGTCGCGATCGTGCCGCTGGTCACGCTCGGGGTGGCGCTGCTGCTGTTGGCGCTGATCGCGCGGCGGCTGATCGCGCCTGCCGCATGGTGGTGGCCGCCGGCGCTGCTGCTGCTGGCCGGCCCGCCGCTGGGCATGATGACGCCGTTGCGAATCGATCATCACGGCTGGCAGATCGTGCTGGTGCTGGCGATGCTGCTCGGCCTCGTCACGCCGGACAGGCGGCGGGGCGGGATCGGCGCGGGCCTCGCCATCGCGACCTCGCTGGCGATCGGGGTGGAGATGCTGCCCTGCCTCGCGCTCGGCGCGGGCCTCGCCGCGGCAAGCTGGCTGGCGGATGCGCGCGAGGGGGAGCGGTTGCGCGCGCTTTGCATCGCCGCCGGGGTGGGCACCGTGGCCGCGCTGCTCGCCTTCGTGCCGTCCGTCGCGCGACTCGGCTTGGCCTGCGATGCGCTTTCGCTGGCCTATGCGGCACCGCTTTGTGCGGCATGCGTCATGCTGGCGATCGCCGCTGGGGGATCGCCGTCCGGCAGGGCGCGGGCGGGGTGGATCGCGGTGGCCGGGCTGGCAGCCGGGGCGACGATGCTCATGACCGGCGGCGGCATCTGCCTGACGGACCCCTATCATGCCGTCGATCCGGCGGCGCGAACGATGTGGCTCGATCACGTGTCGGAAGCGCGGCCCTTGTGGCGGCAGGGGGCCGAGGTGTTCCTCGCCAGCCTGTCGCTGCCGCTGATCGGCCTTGCCGGGGCGGCGATGATGATTGCGCGGGCCGCGCCGTCCGGGCGGCATGGATGGGCGATCGTACTGGTTCTGGCAGGGGTTGCCCTGCTGCTGGCGCTAGCCTCCACCCGCGCGGCGGTGGTCGCGATGGTGCTGGCATTGCCGGGGGCGGCGGCGCTCGGCCATCATGGGCGGGCCTGGCTGGCGCTGCGGCGGGGGCTGGCGGTGCGCGTGTTTGGCTCGGCCGCGCTGTTCCTCTGCGTTTCCGCCGTCGCGCCCCGCCTGCTGATCGCGGCGTCGCTGGGGGAGGCGCCGCCGCCGGGTGAGGCGAACGCCGAGGCATGTATGGCCCCCGCCGCCGTCGCCGCGCTGAACATGCTGCCCGCCGGCACGGTGCTCGGCCTCATCGACAGCACGCCCGCACTGCTGCTGCACACGCATCACCGGGGGTTGGCCGGGCCGTATCATCGCAACGGTCGCGCCATCGCCGATGCGATGCGGGCATGGAGCGGTACGCCCCAGGCGGCGGAGGCGATCATCCGCCGCCATCGCATCGCGTACGTCGTCGCGTGCGGGCAGCCTGCCGAGGCTACGCTCTACGATTCGCGCGCGCCGAACGGCTTTCATGCGCGCCTCATGCGGGGGGATGCCCCCGGCTGGCTGACGCCGGTTCGGATCCCGAATACGCCATGGCGTGCCTGGGCGGTCTCTCGCCCCTTGCCGGGGGAGGGCGCGGGGGCATAAGCGGCAGGGGATGAGTCCGCCCGCCCCCGCCCCCGATCAGGCCCCCAGAGGGTGGAGCGACCGCCGCTACCTGATGCTGCTGGTGGCGCTAAGCGCGGTACCGCGGCTCGGGC